>CAIXBH010000096.1 GCA_903917615.1 uncultured Chloroflexota bacterium
CTTCGCCGCGCTGCTGCAGCCCACCAGCGCCGCCGCCCCGAGCCCGGCCGCCGTGGCGAGCGAGGTGCCGAGGAATCTGCGTCGCGAGGTGCTCGCGCCCGCCATCTGTCGTGCCCAGTAGCCAGCGTCGTTGCCCATGGTCCCTCCCAGGCGCGGAGGACCCGGCAGCCGGAGAAGCGGCCGCCCCGGAACCCGAGCGCCGCGCGGATGGTATGGCCGCCCCGACTCGATGACAACGCACGTAATGCGAATGCAAGCCCGCGCGAGGCGATGACGCGGGAGGCCACCTACCCCGCCTAGGTCGCGCAGTGCGATTTGACCGTCATAGAACCTTCGTTCGATACTTCTGCTGGCTCCTGCCCATCGCGTCGAAGGGTGCCTTGTGCTCCTCACGACCGTCCCCGCAGTGAACTCGGAAGGCCGTCCGAATGCGTTCGGTCGCGAATACCGCGCATGGGGTTCCTACGTGGAATTGGCCTTTCAGACGGAGCAGCTCCGAACCCTCTGCGAGAACCAGGATGCGGCTGAAGGCGCCTTCGGCGTCGAAGCAGCTTCGTTGTTGAGGCACCGATTGGCAGACCTTCGATCGGCCCGGACGGTCGCCGATCTCCTAGCCGGTCGCCCGCGATTCGCCGACGACGGTCAGGTGTTTTTCGTTGATTTCGGCGAGAATCGGCGGCTCGCTCTGATGCCGAACCATGTCGCGAACCCTCACTCCACTGAGGGCAAGATCGATTGGACGCGAGTAACTCGGATGCGGGTTGTCGAAATCGGGGCAGTCGATGGCCAATGAACAGACGTTTCGCCCGAACTGGGTATCACCACCAGGCGAAACAATCCTCGATGTTTTGCGCGAGCGCGGTATCGGTGTACCTCGCTTCAAGCGCTTGATGCACTCGGCGACCGACAACGTTGAAGAACTTCTCGGCGGGCGCGAAGCGATCACGCTAAGTACAGCACGACGTCTCTCGGAAGTGCTGGGAGCCTCGACGGAATTCTGGGTATCCAGGGACTATCAATACCGTGAAGATGTCGCCCGCCTGCACGCAGCCGGACAAGAATGGCTGCGAGAGCTCCCGCTGAGCGACATGATCCGGTTCGGCTGGATCCCATCACCGCATCCGATGGAAGAACTGTCCGCATCTCTGCGATTCTTCGGCGTAGCCACCATCGCTGCGTGGCGCGAACGATACGCAAGCCTCCAGCAAGCGGTCGCGTTTAGGACCTCACCATCATTCGACTCGCGGCCCGCAGCGGTCGCCGCATGGCTGAGGCAAGGAGAATTGGAAGCCGAAGGTCAAGATTGTCGCGCTTGGGATCCGGAACGATTCAGAAACTCCCTCGATAACCTGCGATCGTTCACGCGTGTAAACGATGCGAATCGATTCATCCCCGCGCTCCAAGAAGCCTGCGCTGAGTCGGGTGTCGCGGTCGTCGTGGTGCGCTCACCAAATGGATGCCGCGCAAGCGGTGCGACGCGGTTCCTCGCTGCGGATAAGGCGATTCTGCAGCTCAGCTTCCGGCACCTTACCGACGATCATTTCTGGTTCACTTTCTTTCACGAGGCCGGTCACCTGCTGCTCCACGGCACGGGGAATCGCTTCTCTGCGGCACTTCGTGGAGATGGTGACTGGCTGGTGGAGAACGATGAAGATCAGTCCTCTCAAGAGGAGCGTGATGCGAATGCCTTTGCAGAGAACCTATTGCTCCCGGAGGAACACCGAGCGGCGTTCGCTCGCCTGGGACTGGATTCGCGCGCGGTGATCCGCTTCGCAAGAAATGCTGGTGTATCTCCGGGGATCGTGGTGGGGCAGATGCAGCACGCCCAGCGGATAGGGCCGAATCAACTCAATTCGTTGAAGCGCCGCTTCGCTTGGGATGACTAGCGCTAGCCACGGAACGGCGTGAACCGCGCCGGGTTCTTCTGCCAGTTGCAAAGTGCATCCTCGAGAACCTGCATCCCGACGTTCAATGCTGCCCCTAACTCAACGACCTGCAGATCCAGGTTCTTAACGCTAAGACCCGCACCCATCAACAACTCCGCGCCTTTTCGAGGCCCGGTGGCTCCGTCGAGGTAAGGCGAACCCGGCTCGATATCGCTCACCCCGGTCTTGCCGATCATCGTCAAGTAATCGAAGCGCGCTGTTCTACCGAAGCGCGTCACCGCGCCCATAGATCGGTAGAGACGCTCGAATGCCGAACGCCCGTCGCCGTGCGCGTCACGCATCGCGTCCTCAAACAGCGCGGTGGGCGTTCGTGGCGGCGCGATCCAAGCGACGTAACTCTCGATCACTGCACCGGTGCCGTGAAGTGAGAAGGCATCCAAACTCTCATACTTTCGGTGATTCCCGAAGCCGGCGTGCAGCTCACTCATCTCATCCTGGTGCGCTCCCAACCATGCGCGGAATCCATCAGGATCCGCGCTTACACTCGCCCAATCCCACCACTCAGGCCCACCATCACGGCAGTAGACGAAGCGGGGGTAAGACCACCCGGCACGTGCGTGCCTCCCGAAATGCACTGAAAGAAACACCAGCCATGAGGCCTCATCTGCACGCCCCGCACGAAGATGCAACAGGGCCGCCTTGACGGGGTCGAATAGCGGGCTCCGCGGATCCGCTCGCAGGGGACTTATCTCACGCTCGCCCACCGCTGAAACAAACGACACACGGCGGATGCTTTCGACAAGCTGCTCGACTAGCACCGCCCGGCGCGCGGCATCGGCCACGCCTGGTAACGAATGCTGCCTGCCATACGCAACGAGCGCATCGTCGAGTTGCCTGGCCAACGTGGCCTCGCGCGGTCTCAAGAATCGGATCCGTCCACCATCCGCGAGATCCACTCGCGGATCTTTCCCACAACTTCCGTCGTTACGCCGAAGCTGCTCTGGAGATTGTGATTGAACCCAAGCACCAGGATTGACCGACCGAGATCGACTCCCGATATTCGCGTGACAGTCCCGGAATAGGCAGTCCCTGCAACATCAGCCGACGCTCGTCGCGGCAGGGACCACTCGGGCATCAAACTCCGATTGAGGGACACGCCTGCAAGGCGTTCGAATGCGTCCACGACCGCTTGCCCGTTGAGGATGAGAACTTCGATCGGCGCGTCACGAACTACCAGTCCCAGAACATCACCCGACGCCGCCAGCAACGAAAGTCTCTGTGCACCGGAGAGATCCGTCCATTTGGACGCGGTCGCATATGGGATGAGATCCAGGTGGGATGCAGGGTTGGCGACGTCGTAGTATGACGCCCCGGTGCCGACGATCACCGAATCGAGTTTCCGGAACCACCCGTCATAAGGATTCTCCTGGAAATAGGATCGACAACTCTCAAGGATCAAGCGAAGATGCCGCGAATCGACCTCGGCCCATGATGAAAGCCGGAGCGAGTTCAGTGTGTGGAACCGCCTCGAGGTTCCCTCAAGTTCGTCGCCGGACGCGTCGACGAACTCGCGATTGCTCGGGTTCAATCCAACCGAGGCCACACGCGACGCCATCACATCACCAAACGCGGGGATAGGAGATCCCCACTCGATCACTCCAGTCTCGTGGATCGCCTGCTCGTCGAGCCGGTCGACCAGGCTCGTGAGCTGTACGTGCAATTCGAAGAAATCGGGCAACAGAACATCCCTCGCTAACGGGCGGCCGGGAGACGCTGGCTGATGTACAGATCGTACGCGGACGATGACATCCTTCCCCGAATGCGCGCGATCCCATCGGTCGAACGCGCTTTGGAGTGGCCAAACACCTGAAGCAACCTGATGAGGTCACCCCAGTAAAGCTCAACCTCGTCCGCCTGCTTGTCCTCGATTCGACCACTCCTAATCGCGGCTTCCGCATCCAACACTGATCGGATCGAAGCCCAAGGATCGCCCACCGGCATCTCCGGCATGATCGAGTCAGTCGACTGGTAGCCCTCTTCGAGGAATTGACGACATGCCTCTTCGTCCCGCTCGTACACATGGAGACTGCCCACCACGTGCTTGTAGGTTCCAACCGCGAGAGAGAGTGACCGTGCTATGAGCTCCTGCAACATCGTGAAACAGAACACATCATGAGGTAGGCCCCTGAACACGTCGTTAGAGCGCATGGTTGTCACCATGTTCAGACGGCCGCCGCGACTCAGGAATTGCAGCGTGCATGTACAGGGGACGTCCTTATGCGCGGCGGCGATGTCCTCGGCGTCAAAGATCTGAATTACCGCCTGACGCGAATCCTGCCGCTGGCCAAGAAGATCAATGACGGTACGAACCTGATCATGACCGTGGCGATTGAAGAGGCGTGGACCGTATGCCCCCCAGAGGACGCCCTCTTCTGCTTCGTCCCGGTAGTCTCCGAGGTAATAGGCGATCGATCCCAGATCATCAGCCGCCGACAGGTACCAACAGAGCTCCCCTAGACAACTAAAGGGCTTACCCCGCGTTTCCGTTCGGCTCAGCCGAGCAAGTGGATTCGTGAGTTCTAACAGCACCCCGGTTAGCTCCCGAGCCCCACCCCGTCTCGGACCAATGCGTTGACCGTCTTTCATAACTTCGCCCACAACCTCGTGCATCAGGTCATCGAGGGTCGCGGCCGCGAAGTACGGATAAGACATTTCGCCTCCGCGAGAACGGTAGTAGCGGGTCGTTACGAGGGAGAATGTACGTTCTTAGGTGAGATCGCAATTCATGCTTGTGACATACTTCACAACCTGACCTGAACCGCGGGGAGGTATCCCCCGGTCGCCGCCTCGGCTATGCTCCGGGGCGATCTCCCAGCGGACGGAATCGAGGCGTCGTGGCCTACGGTCTCGGTGTAGCGCGCGGCATGCTGATGACGCTGCGCCACGTCTTCCGCCCTGCCATCACCGTCAATTACCCCGAGCAGCAGCGGGACGTCCCCGTGCGCGCCCGCACCAACCTCCTCTGGTTCGAGGAGCGCTGCACCGGCTGCTCCACCTGCGCCCAGGCCTGCCCGGACGGCTGCATCCTCGTCCAGACCTCGCCCCGCGCGGACGGCACCCTCTCCATCGACCGCTACGAGATCGACTTCCGCATCTGCATGTACTGCGGGCTCTGCACGGAGGCGTGCCCCTACCAGGCCATCCAGGCCGGCGGCCGCTACAACGACGCCGTCTACGTCTTCGAGACCATGTACCGCGACCGCACGGCGCTCTCCGCGGAGTCGCACAAGTACCTCGAGACCACGGGCGGACGCTACCCGAACGGCCAGATGCAGGAGCTGATCCCGCTCATCACGACGATGCCGACCGCGCGCTCCCGCGTGGACGTCGCCGGCGTGAAGGACGACGTGCCGTTCGGCCCGCAGCGCCTGCCGGGACGGCTCGACCGCGACGAGATGTAACAGCCCGGTGAGGGTGATCCGGCTGGAGCGGCCTCGAACCGCCGGCCACGTGTGAACGAGTGATGTGCTGAGGGTGGGGCCATGGTCGCAACGCAGACGGTGACCATCACGCTGAACGGCCTGCCGGTGCAGGCCGCCCCCGGGCGTCGCCTCGTCGAGGTCATCAAAGAGCAGGGCGTGGCGATCACGAACCTCTGCTACATCGACGGCCTGGAGCCGTACGCGGGCTGCCGCACCTGCATCGTGGAGATCGAGGGCGCGCGCCCGACCTCGTTGCAGCTCTCCTGCATCGCGCAGGTCGCGGACGGCATGGTCGTCAACACGGAGACCGAGGCGGCCAAGCGCACGCGCCAGTCCGTGATGTCGATGATCCTCGCCAACCACCCGGACCGGTGCCTCACCTGCCACCGCCGCGTCCACTGCATGCCGGGCGACATCTGCCTGCGCGACGACGTGGTGACGCACCGCTGCCTCACCTGCTCCAAGAACTACCGCTGCGAGCTCCAGATGTCCTGCGAGATCGTCGACCAGGGCGACTTCGAGGAGCCGTGGGTGGGTGAGGCGCGCTCGTACTACGAGACGCCGCCCCCCGAGCCGGACCGCGGCAACCCGTTCCTGGAGTTCGACCCGCAGATGTGCATCATCTGCACGCGCTGCGTCCGCGCCTGCGCCGACCTCCGCCACACCGGCGCCATCTCGCTCTCCGGCAAGGGCCACACCACCGCCATCGCCTTCGGCCTCGGCGGCCAGGTGCACGAGTCCGACTGCGACTTCTGCGGCGCCTGCATCGACGTCTGCCCGACGGCGACGCTGATGGAGAAGCCCAACAAGTGGGTCGGCCGCGCGGACGACTGGACCAACTCCGTCTGCAACGGCTGCGCCGTCGGCTGCACGATCTCCTACGGCGTCACGGACGGGAAGCCCGTCATCGTGAAGCCGGACCGCCTCAACCCGATCTCGCGCGACCAGATCTGCGTGCGCGGCCGCTTCGGCTACGTCGCGATCTCCGACCGCGAGCGCCTCACGCGCTCCCTCGCGCGTGCCGGTGAGCACCTCGTCCCCGTGACCTTCGACGAGGCCCTCAACCGCGCCGTCGAGGCGATCGACAGCGTGAAGCGCGCCCACGGCGCCGGCGCGGTCGCCGTCCTCGGCTCCCCGCTCGCCAGCAACGAGGAGGCCTACCTCCTCGCGCAGGTCGCGGCTGCCGTCGGCACCCCGCACCTCGACTTCTCGCACGGCCCCGTGCAGCGCGCCGTCGCGGCCGCGCTCGCCGGCGCCTTCGGCACCGACCGCCTCCCCGCCGAGCTCACCGCGATCGAGAAGGCCTCGACCATCGTCTCCATCGACGGTGACCTCGAGGAGTCGCACCAGGTCATCTCGCTGCGCATCAAGGATGCCGCGGTGAAGCTGAAGTCCACCTACGTGCGCATCTCGAGCCGCTGGAGCGAACTCGACCGCTTCGCGAAGGCCGTCCTCCGCGCGACCCCGGGCACCGAGGCCGCCGTCGTCGACGCCCTCGCAAGCGGCACCGCGACCGCGCCCGCCGGCATCGACGCTGCGCAGTGGACAAAGGCCCTCGCCGCCGTCGAGGCCGCGAAGAGCAAGGCAGATGCCTTCCAGGTCGTCTTCGCCCCGAACCGCGTCGACGCCGCGCTCCAGGGCGAGACCGCGAAGGCCGCCGCGAACCTCGCGATCGCCGTCCGCGGGAACGATGCCGCGAACGGCCTCCACGTCCTCCCGACGGACGCCAACGTGAACGGCATCGTGGACGCGGGCGTCGTCCCGGGCGCTGCTGGCAAGACCTTCACGGAGATCATCGAGGCCGCGCGCAGCGGCGAGATCCACGCGCTCGTCGTGCACGCCGACAACCCGCTGCTCAACGCCCCCGGCACCGACGCCATCCGCGAGGCGCTGTCGCACCTCGACGCGCTCGTCGTCATCGACGACGTCCGCTCGACGACGGCAGAGCTCGCGACCGTCGTGCTCGCGGAGGCCCCCTTCCACGCGGAGGAGGGCACGATCACCAACGGCGACCGCCGCATCCTGCGCCAGCGCCCCTCGATGGCGCCGCAGGGCCAGTCACAGACCGGCATCGCGATCCTCGCCGCCCTCGCCACGCGCCTCGGCGCGACCGTCCCCGCGACGGTCGCCGAGGTCACGCGCGCGATGGGCGCCGGCATCGCGGACTTCCCGACCGCGCCGATCGGCAACGGCGGCACGGTCCGCGTCGTCCCCGCCTCGGCGCCCGCGCGCGCACAGCGCCAGGACATCGCCGCGCCGCGCAGCATCGCCAGCGAGAATGGCGGCCTCGCGCTCATCATCGGCCGCTCGCTGTACACCTCGTGGGATGGCGCGACCATCCACTCCGAGGAAGCCGACCCGCTCCAGCGCGAGGAGGCCGTGTGGGTGAACCCCGCGGACGCCGAGGCCCTGGACGCGCGCAACGGCGACATGGTGGTGCTCACGGACGGCACGCACGAGGTGCGCATCGCGCTCCGCCTCGATGACGGCGTGCACGCGGGCAGCGTCTTCGTCCCGGCGTACTACGACGGCGGCGCGATCATGGCGCTGCTCCCGCTCGAGGGCACACCGGCCACCTCGACCATCCGGATGCACGCCCTCCAGCCTGCGTAGGCGATCGGACGCCCATGCGATGAGCACCCTGCGCCTCTTCCCGCTGCGCACTGTGCTCTTCCCCGGCCAGACGCTGTCCCTCCAGGTCTTCGAGGAGCGCTACCGCATCCTCGTCTCCGAATGCCTCGCCTCCGGCGATGCCTTCGGCGTGGCCCTCATCCGCGAGGGCCACGAGATCGGCGGCGACGCCGTCCCCTTCGACGTCGGCACCACCGCGATCATCGAGAACGTCGCCCAGCTGGCGAACGGCAACCTCGCCGTCACCGCGCGCGGCGTCCAGCGCTACCGCGCCACGGCGTACGACCACAGCCAGCCCTACCTCGCGGCGGAGGTCGAGTACCCCGTCGACGAGGCCACGGAGGCCGCCCCCGAGGTCGTCGAGGACGTCCGCGAGCGCTTCCGCCAGCTGCGCCGCCTCCGCTACACCGTGGACGGCTCGTGGGTGCGCGACGTGCACGTCCCGCGCACCCAGGCCGCGCTGGGGGACGCCATCGGCGCCGCGGCGGCGGGCATCGTCGAGCCGAAGCAGCTCCAGCCCCTGCTCGAGGAACTGAACGTCCGGCGGCGCCTCGACCGCATGGGGAACCTCCTGACGGTTATCCTCGAAGTGGCGCACCGGCAGGCGCGACAGGCGGTCGCGCAGCGCTGGGGCGGCCCGGAGCGGGCGAATTGAACACGGGCGTGCTATAGCGGCATCCGGAATTCGCGGTATTGGGGACACCCCGCATTGTTGGTAGGGCGGCACCCTCCCGACTATCAGGTTGATATTTCGCTGAGAGACGCCTCGCGTCGACGTTGCCGGGTGACCGGTGCGCCGGCGCAACCGCGCAGAGCGCTTCGCACGGCAGTGCGAGGAGCGGCGCGCGGGTGGGCGGGCCACGCAAGGACGCGTAGATGAACCAGGCCACCGGCCCGGCGCCCGCCGGGGCATCCGGAGGGGTGATCCTCGGAGCCGACGCCAGCGTGCTGGCGGCGGACGAGGTTGCCTGCGCGCTCCTGGGCATCGGCGCGGCCGCCGCCGTCGGCCGCCCCTGGACGGCGCTCCTGCCCGCCTCCGAGCGCCCTCAGGCCCTCGACGCCCTGCGGGCGGCCCAGGCGGGGCAGACCTGGCGTGGCACCATCCGGTTGGCCGTTTCCGGCGTACCTGCAATGCTGAACATGGATGTGGTCCCCGTCGAAACCGGCGGCGGCATCGCTCTGCTCAGGCTTACGGCCTCGCCACCCGCCTTCGTCGAGGCGGCGAACGAGGCCGCCGAAGTACGAGCGCAGCGCGACGCGTTGGAGGCGCTCCGCTTGCTCACCGACCCCTCCGCCGCCGCCCACGCGCTGCTGCAGGCCGCCCATTCGGTGGTCGCCTTCGACTGGTCGGTCGTGCTCCGCTTCGACCCCGCCGGCAGCGGCTCCGCGGGCGAGGAACTGACCCGCGCCGCCGTGCTCTCCGTCTACCCGGCGCCCATGGCCGGCGTGAGCCCGGGCACCGGCTGGGGGCCCCTCGATCCGCCCGAGGCGGGCGTCCAGGCATCGGGTGCGCCGGCCCTGAGCGGCGACATCACGATCCCCTCGCCCGAGGACGGCGGGCACTCCCCGCTCGCGCGGCTCGGACGCTTCGGCATGCGGTCGCGCCTGCACCTCCCGCTGTACTCCGCCTCGCGCGTGGCCGGCTGCGTCATCCTCTTCTCCGAGGTGCCGTACGCGCTGGGGATCGCCGAGGGGATGCGCGTCGAGCGCATCCTCCGCCCGCTCGGCGAGTTGCTCGACCGCGACGCGGAGGGGACGCCGGCAGCCGCCGTCGTCGATCCGACCGCATCCGCCACCGCCGTGCCCCCTCCCGAGACGGAGGGCCTCAACGCCCTGAGCGAGCTCGTGTCCGGGGTCGCGCACGAGTTGAACAACCCGCTCACCTCGATCCTCGGCTACGCGCAGATCTTCAACTCCCTCAGCGGCGCGGAGCGAGACCACGCGCTCGTGACCATCGAGGCGGAGGCGCAGCGCGCCGCGCGCATCGTGCGCAACCTGCTCTCCTTCGCGCGACAGGGCACGCGGACCGCCACGCCGGTGAACCTCGAGGCGGTGCTCCAGCGCGTCGTCGACATTCGCCGCTACAGCCTCGAGGTCGACAACGTGCACGTCAGCCTCAACTTCGGTGGCGTGCCGCCGCTGCTGGCGGATGAGTCGCTCTTCGAAGAGGTCTTCCTGAACCTCATCACGAACGCCCAGCAGGCGCTGCACCCGCGCGGCGGCGAGATCGCGATCACGACGAGCCTCCTCGACGGCAACGTGCGCATTTCCATCGCGGACAACGGCCCCGGCGTGCCGGAGGAGATGCGCGGCCGCATCTTCGAGCCATTCTTCACCACCCGGGACGTCGGCGCGGGCGCGGGCATGGGCCTCTCGACCGTCTTCGGCGTGGTGACCGAGCACGGCGGCCGCGTGTGGATGGAGCCCACATCCGCTGGCGGCGCGAACTTCATCATCGAGCTGCCCGTCCAGACCGATCGGGCGGCGGCACCGCCGACGGTCGCGCCGCGATACGCGGACCGAGCGCTGCGTGGCGCCGGCGAGCGCATCCTCGTCGCCGACGACGAGCGCCACATCCGCGCGCTCGCCAGCGAGATCCTGACGAGCGCGGGCTACGCGGTGACCACCGCGGCCAACGGCGCCGAGGCGCTGCAGTGCATGGAAGAGGCAGACTTCGACCTCGTGGTCACGGACATGCGCATGCCGGGCATGGACGGCACGGAACTGCACGCCCGCGTGTGCGCGCGCTGGCCTCAGCTGCAGCGGCGGATGATCTTCGTGACCGGTGACATCGACGGGGAGCGCACCGGGCGGCGGCTCGCGCAGGGGGACGTGCGCTACCTCGAGAAGCCCTTCGAAACGGCCGCGCTGTTACGCACGATCCGGGAAGTGCTGGACGCGGACCCGCAGCCCGTCGGGTAACCGCGCCGCATCGCGCGAGGCGCGCCACTCGGGCGCACCTCGCGCCGAGGACGACTAGTCGTCGCCCGTGTCCATCGGGAAGCCCGCGGCCTCCCAGGCCATGTGACCACCCTCGACGTTGTACAGGTCGGACAGTCCGAGGGACGCCGCGAACTCCGCGGCCACCGCGGATCGCTGGCCGCTCTTGCAGATGAAGAGGATCGGCTTGTCCTTCGCGAGCTTGTCGGCCTGCGGCAGGATTGCCATGTGCTGAATGCGCACGGAGCCGGGCACGTGCCCCTCCGCGTGCTCCCACGGCTCGCGGGCGTCGATGACCTGCACGTCACCCGCGTCGATCATCTCCTTCGCCTCTTGCACGCTGATTCGCGTGAACGGCTCGCCCTCGCGCTTCTCGGCCACGTCGGTATCCTTCAGGTCACGCCGAGGCGGGAGCGCTTGCCCCCGACATGCTCGACTCGATGGGTCGGTGCGATGACCAGTGTACCGCGCCCGGTTTCCGTCGGCATCGACCTCCGCAGTGGTCCGCGGTACCCGACCGGCCTCGCGGTCCTCGACGCAACCCTGCGCTGCCTGCGCATCGAGAAGATGCGCACCGACGAGCAGATCCTCGACGCGATCGCGCTGGCGAGGCCCGACGTCGTCGCGATCGACGCCCCGCTCGCGCTGCCGGAGGGCCGTGACTGCGCCGACCCGGCGTGCGCCTGCGCCCGCTTCGGGATCATGCGCAAGGTCGACCGGATCGCAGCGCGCGAGGGGTACCGCCCGTTCCCAACGCTGCTGCCGTCGATGGTGAAGCTCACCTTGCGGGGGATCGCGCTGCTTGAACGACTGCGTCGCGACGGTCATGTCGTGATCGAGGTCTATCCGGGCATGACGCAGGATGTCCTCGGCATCCCGCGGAAGGGCGCCGGGACCGATGGCCTCCGCCGCGGCCTGAAGCGGCGTGGGATCACCGGGTTGCCGCGGTCGCGGCAGCTCTCACACGACGAGCTCGACGGCGTCACGTGCGCGCTCACCGGATCGCTGTACCTCGACGGCCGCACCGAGACGATGGGGGACGGCGTCCCGGTGCCCCTCGTGCTTCCCGATCGCGCGCGCGACTGGTCGTGACCTTGGTCGCGTGTGGCCCGACGGCATGCCCCGCTACAATCGCCGCATGGCCGACCGCCCGCACATCTTCGTGACGCGCACACTGCCCGGTGGCGACGGCCCCGGTTCGCCGCTCGCACGGTTGCGCGAGGCGACCGATGTCGACCTCTGGCCCGAGGAGTCGCCGGTCCCGGCCGACGTCCTCCGTGCCCGCATCGCCGCCTGCGACGGACTCCTGCCGATGCTCACCGAGCGCATCGACGGCGCGCTGCTGGACGCAGCCCCCCGCCTGCGCGCGGTCGCGAACATGGCCGTTGGCTACGACAACATCGACGTCCCCGCGTGCACGGCCCGCGGCGTGCTCGTCACGAACACGCCGGGGGTCCTGACCGACGCGACCGCCGACATTGCGTTCGCGCTGCTCCTCGCGGCCGCACGCCGCCTGACCGAGGGCGAGCGCGCGGTGCGGGAGGGCACGTGGGGCCCGTGGAACCCGAACTGGCTCCTCGGCAAGCCAGTCGCCGGCACGACGCTGGGCATCGTGGGCCCGGGGCGCATCGGCGCCGCCGTCGCACGACGGGGCGGCGGCTTCGGCATGCGCGTGCTGTACGCCGGGCGACATGACGTACCCGACTTCCCCGGCGAGCGCACCGATCTCGACACGCTGCTGGCGGAGAGTGACTTCGTCTCGATGCACGTGCCGCTCACCGCTGAGACCACGCTGATGTGCAACGCCGCGTTCTTCGCGCGCATGCAGCCCAATGCCATTTTCGTGAACACCACGCGAGGCGGTGTCGTCGATCAGGGCGCACTCCTCGACGCGTTGCGCGCCGGCACGATCGGCGGCGCGGCGCTCGACGTCACCACGCCCGAGCCGCTGCCCCCCACCGACCCCCTGCTCGACGCGCCCAACATCGTCATCGCGCCACACCTCGGAAGCGCGACGCTGGAGACGCGCACGAGGATGGCGCACCTCGCCGTTGATGGGCTCCTCGCTGCGCTGGGCGGTGGACGCCCGACGCACCTCGTGAACCCCGAGGCCCTCGAGGCCGCGCAGCGCCCGCAGAGTGAGGCAAGCCGATGACCACCGACGAAGACGCACAGGGCCGGCTCTGGCTGGCGGACGTCCTCTGGCGACTCGGCGCGGTGCAGTTCGGCGACTTCAGCCTCGGCCGGACGGTGCGCAACTCGCCGGTCTACGTGAACGCGAAGCTGCTCATCTCCCGGCCGGACGCGCTGAAGCGCACCCTGCAACTCATCGCCGACGAGATTGAGCTCGGCATGATCCGGCGAGACCCGACCTTCGAGCCCTTCGACGCGATCGCCGGGGTGCCCATCGGCGGGCTCCATCTCGCGACCGGGCTCGCTCTGCGCCTCGACAAGCCGCTGCTCTACGTCCGTCCCCCGCGGGAAGCGGACGAGGTGGCGGATCCGCACATCGAGGGCATCTACCGGCCGGGCGAGCGCACGCTCCTCGTCGATGACCTCGCCGCCGGCGGCGGCTCGCTGGTCGATACTGCCGCCGCGCTGCGTAACGCGGGCCTGATGATCTCGGACGCGGTCGTGCTCATCGACCGCGAGCAGGGGGCGACTCGCCGCCTGGAGGCGATGGGCGTGCGCCTGCACCCCATCCTCTCGCTCGAAATCATGCTGAAGTTCCTGGACTCGGCAGGCCACCTCGCGGAGGGCGACCTCGATAAGGCGCTCGGCTACATCCGTCGCGAGGGCGAGCCCCGCTCCGAGTTCGACTAGGAGCCCGCGTGCCTGCCTACGAGTACTGCGTCCTGAGCGGCGTCGGACACCAGAACCGGAAGCTCGAAGGCGTCCGCAACGGAGCGCTGTGGCTGCTGGGGGCGGACGGCTACAGCACCCACGACATCTCGACGAACGGCGCGGACTGGGCCGCCACGGTCGCGGGCCTCGGCAACGACGGTTGGGAGATGGTGGGCGCGCAGAACGGTCTGTTCTTCTTCAAGCGCCCGAAGCCCGACGCGCCCGGCGTATAGCGCCGCGGCGCAGATCGCATGCCGGCTAGAGCAGGCGGCGAATCGGCTTGCGCCCCGGTCGCGGGTCGTAGCTCGACTTGAACATGTCGAGCTTGTCGCGCTCGATCAGGTATTTCCCCGCGAAGAGCGTGGCGGGCACACGGCCCTGCTTGATGAGGCGTCGGAGGCTCTGCGGGTGAATGTTGAGTTCACGCGCGGCCTCGACGAGGTCGAGATACTCGTCGAACGGGGAGTCGGGCACTACGTTCCATCCATTCGGGGAGACAATGGATCAACTGAGTAGGCACGGTACCGCCGCCAGATCGCTATGTAAAGCGATATGTACCCTCGCTTAGACAGTTACGCGGAGACCGTTGCGAACAGCGGCTACCTGGCTGACGCGAGGCGCGCCGAGGGTTACGGGAGCGCAGGGAGCGCCGCCGCGCGCACCTGGGCGACGGCGAGCGGGATCTGCTCCGCCACGTAGTCGATCTCCGCCTCCGTGACGCTCGACCAGAGCGTCATGCGGAGCGACCCAATCGCGAGTTCCAGCGGCACGCCCATCGCGAGCAGCACGTGCGAGGGCTCCCATGTGGCCGACGTGCATGCCGCACCGGCCGATGCCTCGATACCGACCGCATCGAGGGCGTCCACGAGCGACTCCCCTTCGAGGCCGCTGAAGCAGAGGTGGAGGTTGTGCGGCACTCGCGCGGTTGGGTGGCCATTCACGGTGACGTCCGGGCAGCCTGCGCGGACGCCCGCAAGCAGCCGTTCGCGGAGCATCGTCGTCCGTGCGACGAACGCGTCGCGCTCGTCCTGCGCGAGGCGCAGCGCGACGGCCATGCCCACGATGCCCGGCACGTTCTCGGTGCCGGAGCGCCGCTGCCGCTCCTGCCCGCCGCCGGACAGCAACTCGAGGAACGGCACGTCGCGACGCAGGTAGAGGATGCCGGTGCCCTTCGGCCCCGCGAACTTATGTCCTGAGAGCGAAAGCATGTCCACGCCGAGCGCATCGACGTCGAGGCTGTGCGTGTTGGCCACCTGCACTGCGTCCGTGTGGAACGGGATGCGCCGCCCCAGCGCGGCGGCGCGCTCTCGGACCGCCCGGCCGATTTCCGCGATGGGCTGGACGGTGCCGACCTCATTGTTCGCGTAGCCAATGGACACCAGCGCCGTATCCGGCCGCACGGCCGCCGCGACCTGCTCTGGGGTCACCCGTCCGTATTCGTC
>CAIXBH010000097.1 GCA_903917615.1 uncultured Chloroflexota bacterium
AGCCATGTCGTGCGCAGCGAGTCGAGTGACGACTTCGAGTCGGTGACGACGACGATGTTGTTGTTGCCCGGCTGCTTGCGGCGGAACTCGTCGACGTTGTTGACCGCGAAGAGCAGCGCCTCGTGGATCGCCGCGACCTCAGCCGAGTACGTGCACGCGATCGGGCTGACGGCCGCGACCCCCTCATGTAGCCGCGCCTGCGGCGCATCGGGGTCCTGGCCCTTGCAGATGACGTACGCGCCTGCGCACGCCTCGCGAATCTTGAGGCGCGAGTTCCCCTCGACCCGCGACCCGTCAGTGTAGATGTACAGCGCGTCGGCGCCGCACTCCGCCTTCAGCTTGGCCATGCGCTCTGCGTTCGCCTTGATGAAGGGCTCCTTGTCCTCGGCCGTCCAGTTGTCCATCGGCTTGTCGAGCTTCCTGAGACCGCCAGGGGCGTCGGTGATGAAGCGCACGTGCGTGTCGAAGCGGATCAGGTCCTGTGGCGCGAACGGATGGATGCGCGGCACGGGCCGCAGGGACGGGTGGCTCGTGCGCGTGTCGAAGTTGCGCCCATGCTCGTGCGGCGCGCCGTGGCGCAGCGTGATGCCGATGTCGCGGAGGCCGAGTCGGGTGTGTGGTGCGTCCGGGCGCGTCTGCGCCGTGCGGGCGAAGTCCGGGCGAGGCCACACCGCGGCGGGTCGCACGCGTGCGCCGCCGTCGGCTCGTGTGACCTGCCGGAGCTCCGCCGTCGGCATCGCGCCGTCGCGGAAGAGCCGCACCACCCACTCGGGGCCGAAGCACTGCTGCGACGTGCGCAGGTCCGCGCAGCCGTCGCTCATGCGCCGAAGTCGATCGGCGGTCTTGACAATCTCGTCGCGGGCGATGTCCTCGAACATGCGGAAGCCCGCCTCGTAGCACACCGCCTCCGTGTCGGCGCCGGCCGGGCACCCGGTGATGATGCGGCACGCCGCGTAGTGGATGGCCTGGATGCGGGCGCGGTCGTCCTTCGACATGTAGGGGTACCACACGTCAACGGCGAAGAGGAGCCGCGACAAGATGAGGCCGCGGTACAGGATCGCCAGTTTCTCTGCCTTGACGACGCCGGCCATGCCGGCCAGCATGTGCAGCGCGCTCGATGTCGAGGAGACGAGATGCTCGGCGTGGGCGTGGAACGTGAAGTCGCTGTCGAAGTGCACGCCGAGGAGCCGGATCGGATCGAGTCCCGGCTTGCATGACACGTTGTCGTCGTAGACCACTCGGCCCTCGTTGTCGTCGTCCCAGCCCTCGGCCCAGGCGCTGTCGCCGTGCCCCACGAGCCACGTCGCCTGGAGCTTGGACATGGGGGTCGACTGAGCCGTCGCCCATCGCCGCACCGTCGCGAGGAGTTGGTTTGCCTGGACGGTCGCGCTGCTTCGGTTGAAGGCGCGTATGCAGAAGTTTATGTCGTCCGCGAAGATGATCGGCACGACAATGCACCCCGCCAGCGGCCGTTTGCACTGCTCCTCCAGTTCTGCGACCAGATCGTCGATGCTCAGCCACCACAGCAGTGGGCTGAGGATGGAGCCCTGCGGCACGCCGCGGGCGAGAGCGCGCGGCTTGGACGCCTGCCCGCCCTCGTTGACCACGAGTGTGCGCCCCGTCAGCAGCGAAGCGATCCAGCGCGCCTCTGTCGTCGCTCCCATGGCCTTGAGCTTGCGGATCGCGATGGCCGGCGACGCCCGGCAGTATGCGTCGGACGCGTCGATGCTGACGATGAGCGTTGCATGGCGCCTGCCCTCGGAGTCCTGCTGTGTCTGCTCGCCGAACTGGGTCTCGTGGCGCTGCTGAGGGTCGGAGGCGTCCCACGGTGGCGCGTGCGACGTCTGCCGGAAGCCGTCTGTCGCGAACATGGACAGCCCGGAGAGCGGCATCGCGGTGTTGACGCCCCGCCGGAAACCGAATTGCGACCGGCCCCTGCGAGCCCCCTGCTTCTCTACGATGTGCACCACGCGGTTCAGGACGACGCGTTCGCACAGGCGGCACAGCAGCATCGTCACCGACACCGGGCGCCAGCTCTTGCAGAGCGTCGCGTCGCGGCCCTTCTTGAGCACCGGCGTGACGTCGGCCTGGCGCCAGTGGTCCGGCATGCGCGCCGTCCCCACGCAGCGGTCGACGAAGGGTGCCATGAGCTTGAGCGACTCCTCGTCGAGCAGTTTCAGGTGCTCCGCGCGCAGGCCGAAGCGGTCGGCGCAGCGACCCGCCGCGAACTCGGCGATGCACGCGCGCAGTTCGGTGACGCCGACGCTGGCGCCCGATGCTGCTCGTTCCGGTTGTGATTGCGACGCGGGCAGGTCCGCCGCCTCCGCGCGCAGCTCCGCCTGGGCGTCGGTGCCTGCAGCGTTGTCGTGCGCCGCCGCGTAGTAGTCGGCCAGCGCCTCGATGCGGTCGGCGTGAGTTGCCGTGAAGCCGCCGCCTGGAGTCTGCAGCTTCGTACGGTGCCGGCCGCGCCGCTTGAAGGCGAAGAAGCGGCGCGCAAAGCGCCACGCGCACTCCGATGTCGCCTCCGTCGGGGCGTGCTGCGCGAGTGTCTCCTTGCGCGCGCGGCGGTAGGCCTCGACTCGCGCCGCGTGCGACGCGGCGCCGTGCTCCGCCACGGCCTTGTCGACGGTGTCCTGCGCGGTGGCGTCCCAGAAGAGCCCGCCGGCGCCCTCCTCGGGCTTGCTGCCGCCGGTGGCGACGCGGACGCGCGGGAGGCCGAGCTCGGATGCCCGTGAGAGAGCGCCTTCCACGATGACCATGTCGAGGTGCCGGTCGGCGAGCGCCTGGCCGAGTCGGGATCTGAAGAGCTTGTTGAAGTTGTCGACGTGCCGCGCCGTGATCTTGTGCCAGGCGACGCGCGTTCGGCGCTCGCCCTCCGGCGTGGTGTCCGTCGTCGTCCCCATCTCGGCCGCCCACACGAGCGGCGAGTGATCCGAGCCGCCCACGGTGTAGAGCGGCACGCTCTCCTCGTCGACCGCTGACATGCGTTCGGCAACGGCGGCCCCCACGACGATGTGGTCGTTGACCGTGCCTTCGCCGTCGACGAAGCGCTGGATCCCGTTCTCGACGATCTTCTTCCGTTTTGTCGGGCCCGCCGAGGGTGGGCAGAACGCCCCGCGGTCGACGATGTGGTCGTGCAGAGCCTCGCCGCGCTCCTTGAAGTTCGCGGCGATCGTCGCGCCCCCGCGCGAGCCCGGCAGCTGCGCGTTGGCGTCGGTGAGCAGGATCTGGTCGTCGGCGACCGACCGTAGTAGTCGCTTGAAGCCCTGAACGTCCTTGCTGGCCCCGTGCACGTAGAGCGACGTGACGGTGAACGGCGCGCCGCCGTTGCGTGGCAGCACGCGCACCGAGGCGGCGTCGCACTCCTTCTTCCATGTTGTTGCTTGTTTCCATTCGTGCGGTTGGATGTCGATGTCGTCGCGGACGAGTAGCGCTGCGCCGCCGTGTGTGGCGTCCCCGATGCGACGACTCACGACGTGCTGGTAGTGGTACTGTTGCAGGACGGCCGCGACGGTTGAGTTCTCGTCGAAGACGCAGTTGCCGACCTCCTGCAGCCCGATGAAGTCGGGCCGTTCGCACGTCTGGATCAATTGCTCGAGCGCCCCCGACTTGGCCTCGAGGTTGCGCCCCACGTTGAATGTCACGAAGCGCACCCAGTACGTTGCCGCTGGTTGCTCCGTGCCCGGCGCTGCGCCGGTGTCCTTCTGCTTCTCGCTCTCTGCGGTCCTCTCGGAGGCGGCGGCTGCGGCGGGCGCGCGGCTCCAGAGGACGCGACGTGCGCTCGATGTGCGACGATGATGTTGCTGGCGTTGATGTTGTTGTTGCTGTCGCTGCGGCTGTTCACCCCCAAGAAGACCCCGACGTTCGTTATGGCTCACTGAGACCGGGTCGCCGTCTAGTGAGCCCGTGGAAAACGCTGCGTCGGTGCCCCCGCAGCATCGTCGCCGTCGATCATGCGGCGGTGGCGGCGTGCGTGTCGCCGCATTTCATCGGCCTTCGACGCAGGAGTGATGTCATCAAAGGGCGGCGCGTCGTCGTGCAGCAGCGGCATCCGGCGTGCAATCGAGCGCGCCTTGCGGCGCCACCCCCGCTGTGAGTCCGTGTGCCCGCTCGTCTGCGGCGCGGCAGATGCGTTGCGAGCCGGTGGCGCAAAGCCGGGTCCCGCGGCCGGGCGCATCGCCGACGCCGCCCGTGACTGGTCACGCGGCGCGGCGGGAGCGACGGACTTGCCGCGCGGCTCCCCCGCCGCTGTTGCGGCCGCGGCGGTCGCTGCGTCGGTCGCAGGCGCTGTCTCCTCCTCCTGCTCCTCCTCTTCCTCTTCGAGCTCCTCGCCTTCCTCGAACTCTCCGTCCTCGAGGTCAGTGTCGGAGTCGTCGCCCTCGCCGCGCCGCCACTTGCCGCCGTCCCGAGCAGTGGCCGCCCGTGGTCCGTCCTCCGGCGACGCGACGGCGACTTGCCGCTCGCTCGTGCGGCGCGGCGCTGGTGATGCTGACGCTCGGGCCGGCGAGACGTACTGCGTGACGTTGATGATCGGCGCCGCCGGTTGTCGCGACTGCGCGCGTGTCGGTGCGACGCTCTGGCCACGAGCGTTGACGAAGTCGTCGCCGTCGACGTCGGGGATGAGGACGTCGTCGAGGAGCGCCCGCACCATTGGCGCGTCCGGGCCCCCGTCGACCTGTCGCAGAAGGACGTCGACCTTGCTCGTGAGCTCGTTCCGCCGCTGTAGGTGTTGCGCGCAGTCCCCCGGCGTCGGATGGGGCCCCGATGACGTGTTCGCGCGCGCGATGTTGATGGAGGCGGCCTCTACCGCCACAGCGCACGCCGCTTGTCGCGCGGCGACTGCCGTGAGCACGGCCAATCCGTTCGTGGCGGCCTTGTTGGCGGTCGCCATCGAGACGGCGAACTCGGGGAGCGCGAAGTGCGCCACCACGTCCGAGTCCGAGAGCGCGTCGCTGCGCACCATCTTCATCTTCTCCTGCGTCTCGAGCTCGAAGCGTGTGCGGGACTCGCCAAGTCGCTGGACGAGTGACGCCATCGCGCCGTGGTGCATCTCCACGAGGCGGGCCGTCGCACGCGTGAAGTCGTGCGCCAGGTCGCCCCGGTGTTGTTGAAGCGACATCTCTGCCGCCTGTGCGTTCGCCTGGTCGCGACGCGCCGCCGCCTGCTGCTCCCGGCTGGTCTCGGTCTCGGCGTTGACCTGCGCCTGCCGCTCCGCCATTCGGCACTCGCGCTCGGTGAGCTCCTTGTCGCGGCGCTCGAGCTCGCGTCCGAGCCGCTCGAGCTCGCCCTCTCGTTGCCGGGTCGTAGTGAGAGCGTGCGCGCGCTCCTGCTCGGCCGCGCTCTTCTCGGCCTCGACGATCTTGATGCGAGACGAGGCCTCGCGTTGCTCCCGGTCGGCGGCCGCAGTGACGCGCCGGCGCTCTGCATCCGCCTTCTGCTCGAGCTGCTGGTTCGAAATCTTCAGCGCCACGTTCTCGTGCTTCAGCGCCTCGGCGACGCGGTCCGCCTCGCGCTTCTCTCCGCGTAGGTCCTCGATCGTGTGCTTCAGCTGGCACGCGGAGGCCGACGCTGCGTGGTGTCGCTGCTCGGTGCGCTCGTACTCCTCGTTGACGCGCTCGGCGCGAAGGCGCGCGCGCTGCGCGGTCTCGCGGCACTTGGCTTGCTCGCGCTGCGCCTCGATCCGCTGGCGCTGCTCGAGTGTCAGCTGCCCGCCGAGCGCCTCCAGGCGCTGCTCGAGCATCGTCACGTTCTCGCGTAGGCCGTCGTTTGTCAGCGCGGACTCGATGACC
>CAIXBH010000098.1 GCA_903917615.1 uncultured Chloroflexota bacterium
AGGACGAACTGGCCGTGCGCAGCCTCGTGAAGCCGGGACTGACCGGCTACCACCAGGTGTACGGCCGGAGCAGCATCCCGTTCGCGCGCCGCGTGGCGCTGGACGTGCGATACGTCCGCGAGCGCTCATTCGGGACGGACCTGCACGTCGTGCTGCTCACCGTGCCCGCGGTGCTCACGGGCCGCGGAGCGATGTAGCCCGTGCCCGACGAGCGCGGCCCGCTCATCTCGTTCGCAGTGCCCACGTACCAAGACGGGCACGCGCTCCCGCAGGCGCTGGACAGCATCTTCGCGCAGCCGGGTGGCGATGCGGTGGAGGTGGTGGTCTCGAATAACGCCTCGACGGATGACACCGCCGCGATCCTGACGCGCTACGCCGCCGTGCATCCGAACCTTCGGGTGCTGACGCAGGCGGTGACGGTGACCTTCGACGAGAACCTTGCGCGAGCGATCGAGGGCTGTTCGGGCGACTACGTCTGGACGATGTCGAGTGACGACGTGCTCGAGGCTGGTGCGCTGCCGCGCGTGCGGGCGGCGCTCGCGCCGCTCGCGGGGCCCGTCGTGGTGCTCGGCAACTGGTGGATCGGCGACGGCGAGTTGTGCCGCGTGCGGCTGCGCCGGCGCCTCGCGTTCGATCGCGTCGAGCACGACCGCGCGCAGGCGCTGGTCGAGGCGGGCGTGTGGGGACTCTTCATGTCGGCGCTGGTCCTGCCTGCCGCGCGAACGCGTGCGGAACTGGCGCGGTATCGCGAGGGCGATGGACTGACGCACTGGAAGGTCGCCACGCGGCTCCTCGCCGCGGGCGTGCCCCTGCTGTCGATCGGCGCCCCCATTGTCGTTCAGCGCTGGCCGGATGCGGACGCGCCCCCGTACTACGACGTCCCGCTGATCTTCGGCGAACAGGTCAGGCGCCAGATGAGCGCATTGCGCCGGGACTTCGGCGTGTCGTCTTCGACCGTCCGCGCGACCGAGTCTGCCGTGCTGCGCTCGATCCTGCGAGGTTTCGTCGGCACCGCTCGCCGTCGGTGGCCGGAGGTCGCGCACCGCTGGTTCGTGCCGCTGCTCCGCGAGTACTGGAGCTATCCGGCGTTCTGGCAGTGGATCGTGCCGCTGTACGCGATGCCTCGAGGCGTGCTCGGTCGGTTGTGGCCGCTCGTGCGCGGTGTGCGAGATGCCATCGCGGCTCGCGCATAGTCGGGAGGGTGTGATGACAACGTCGTTTGGCGCTCAACCTCTCCAGCGTCGGATGGGCGCTGGCTATTACACCGATGAAGAACTCCGGCAATTCGAGTGGGGCGCGCTCGGTGTCGACGTGCGGATCAAACGCAACGTTGTGATTCCGTTCACTCAGAACGTCTACATCGGCTCCCATGTCAGGATCGATGACTTCACCGTGATCGTTGCGTCGAGTGCTGATAGTCCCGTGCGGCTAGGGAATCACGTCTTTGTCGGAGACCTATGCCACCTGGCTGGGTCAGATGGGATCACGCTCGAGGACTTCTCGGCTGTGGCGCCAGGGTGTCACTTGTTCTCCGGTTCAGACGACTACACCGGCCAGAAGTTAACGGGACCGACGTTGCCGAAGGAACTCCTTGGGGGACCAGCAGGTCGCGTCACGCTGCACAGGTTCGTAATCCTTGGCGCGGGAACTGTCGTCCATCCCGGGGTCGAGATTGGTGAGGGAGTCGCCGTCGGTTCTCTTGGCTTGGTGAGGACCGATCTCGAGGCCTGGGGGATATACGCGGGCTCGCCAGTGAGGCGATTGCGGGACCGATCGAGGGCGATGCTTGATCTGCTTCCGCAGGTCACCGGCAGTGACGCTCGTGGTTCGCTCTGATTCGCTCTGTCACTTCCCACTAGGTGAATGGTCGGCTGACTGGGACTCTCGGCGCCACTTCGGAGGTGGCGATGAGTGCAGCGCTGCGAGAGATGCGATCGAATGCGCGTCGGGACTCGGCTCCGACGTTATGTGTTGGGGCGGGAGCCCTCTTACGGGCTCGTGGCGGTAGTCACGGCCTCTGGCTCGATCCTCCGATCGGGCGCTCGTTGGCACGCCATGGCGCTGGGGCTGCGGTGAGTGAAGCCAGCATCAATTTGGTCTACAACCCGCGGCTCGGCGGAGGAACAACGGGATACCTGAAGGACATCGGCACAGAGAGTTCGCTCGATGTGCTCACGAGCGACGGGCCGCTCGGGCAAGGCCAGTTCTTGCGGGCCATCACGAACGCGAGCAGCGGCGGCCAAGGGCTCTTCTACGGCGCTGGAGGCCAAATATCGGTCTCGCCAGGCGTCGCCTACACCTTCAGCGTCTGGGTCCGGGGAACAGGCGCCGTCTTTCCGCGCGTCGGGTTTGTCAGCGGTGGCGGCGGTGCTTCGGGGCCCTCAGTCACGCTGTCCGCCACGTGGACAAGAGTTCAAGTCACGGGAATCGCCACTGCCTCGACGAACGCTCGGTTGTTCATCGAAACCACGAGCGCGCAGGTGGCGACGATCGACGCGGGGGCGTGGCAGTTCGAGGCGCTGCCGTACGCGACGGCATACCTCGACGGCTCGATGGGGAGTGGGTACGCGTGGTCGGTGGATGCGGACGCGTCGGTGTCGACGCGGGCGGCGGGCCGGATCGGGGTGCCGGGGGCGCTCTTCGGCCTCGCGCGCGGGGGGTTCGCGCTCTGGTGGCGGCCCGACGACGGGACGTCGTTCCCGCGCGAGCGCGCGCTGCTGCACGTGCCGGTCGGGGACGACGCGATCACGCTGCGACACGATGGAGCTACGAACGTGGTGCGGCTGTCGGTGCCAGCGATCGGCGGTGCCTCGACGGTCGAGGTGCCCGCTCCGATGTTTGCGGCCGCTGATGATGTGCTGATTGTGGCGGCGTGGGAGCCGTCGACGATCGCGGTGAGCGTCGACGGCGGCGCGTGGGTGCGCGGCGTGCGTGGCCCGATCCCGGGCGGCGCG
>CAIXBH010000099.1 GCA_903917615.1 uncultured Chloroflexota bacterium
CGCACCCGCACCCCCTCGAAGCACCGTCGTGAGCACCGCCCCAGCACCCTCACCACGACCCCTCTCCCGCAACCGGGCGAGGTGCGATATCCGGAACGGCGCGTGGAATCCCGCGCACCGTGCAGACCGTAGCGCCGACGTTTCCGCAGGGGGTTTGGGGCGGCCCATCGAGGACTTCGAGCCCGCGTGATCGCATCGAGGTCGCCGCGGCAGCGCCCTCACCCCAACCCTCTCCCGCAGGCGCGTGAGTGGGCCAGAGGCTCAGGCCCGCAGGACGCCTCGAATCTTCGCTCCGGCTCCTCTTCCATTCACGGGAGAGGTTGCCCCGCGCGGGTATCCCGCGCTCACGCATCCCCTCGAGCGTCGAGGCGATGCTCTGCTCTGGCTCCTCTCCCATTCATGGGAGAGGTTGGGTGAGGGTTCCGCGACCGCGCTCACTCTGTCGGGAAGCATGAGGGTTCCGCGGCCGCGCGCCGTGCACCCCTCGAAGCCGCGTTATGGGGCCACCAGGGCGCCCGGAAAGAATTCCTGACGATTTTGACGAATCGGTGTAACTATTCGCGCCGTTCGGTGTCTTACCCAGTACATGAGCACGATCGACGACATCAAAGCCCGCCTCGAAATCGTCGAGGTCGTGCGAGGTTATGTCCCGGAACTGAAGAAGATGGGCCGCACCTGGAAGGCGCGCTGCCCCTTCCATTCCGAGCGCACCCCCTCCTTCAACGTCGACCCCGAGCGTGGCACCTGGCACTGCTTCGGCTCCTGCGCCACGGGCGGCGACGTCATCGAGTTCGTCCGACGCAAGGAAGGCCTCGACTTCCGTGAGGCGCTCCGGCTCTGCGCCGACCGCGCAGGGGTCGAGTTGCGCCCGCCTAGCCCTCGAGAGACCGAGGAGCGCGAGACGCACGCGCGCCTGCTCGCCGCGAACGAGGCCGCTGCCGTCTTCTACCAGGCCGCCCTCGCCGGCCCCGACGGCGTCGAGGCGCGCGCCTACGCCGCGAAGCGCGGCCTCGACGAGACGACCTGCTCGACGTGGCAGCTCGGCTACGCGCCCGAGGGCTGTCGCACGCTGACGGACGACCTCGTAGCGCGCGGCTTCACCGAGGCCGTCCTCGTCGAGGCCGGCCTCGCGCTCCGCTCAGAGGCGCGCGACAGCGTCTACGACCGCTTCCGCGACCGCCTGATGTTCCCGACGCGCGACGCGCGACGCCGCCTGATCGGCTTCGGCGCGCGCGCCCTCAAGCCAGACGACGAGCCGAAGTACCTGAACACGCCGCAGACGCCCCTCTTCGACAAAAGCGGCAACCTCTACGGCCTCGACCGAGCGGCGGACAGCATCCGCAGCCTCGACCAGGCGATCGTGGTCGAGGGGTACATGGACGTGATCGGGCCGCACCAGTTCGGGGTGACGAATGTTGTCGCCTCGAACGGCACGTCGATCACCGACAAGCAGATGGCGCTGCTCAAGCGCTACACGCAGCACATCCTCCTCGTGCTGGACGGCGATGCCGCGGGCCTGACGGCGGCGCAGCGCGGGTCCGAGGTCGCACGCGAGGCGCTGGGCGACATCGACCAGGCCGGCAAGATCGAACGCGCGCGCGTGAGCCCGGATGAGTGGAAGCGGCTCATCAAGGAGCAGGACTTCGCCGCCGCGGACGTGCGCGTCGTGAGCCTGAGCACGCCCGACGGCGTGAAGCATGACCCCGACTCGATGGTGCGCTCCGACCCCGATGCCTTCCGCGCGCTGCTGAAGAAGTCGGAGTCCGTCCCGGACTTCATCTTCAATCGCACGGTCGAGGGCGTGGACCTCGAAGACCCGCGGGAGCGGTCGCGGATCGTCCAGGTGCTGCTGCCGACGGTCGCCGAGATGGCCGACCCGGTGGCGCGAAGTTATTATGTACAGAAGTTGGGTCGCATCGGGCATGTCGACGAGGCGACGATCGTGACGATGCTGGCGAAGGCCGGCGTCGGCGGCCCCCGGCCGGTGGCGACGAACCGCGAGGTCGCGCAGGCGAAGAAGACGACCGTCGCCCCACCCGACGGTGAGGCGCAGTTGCTGATGCTGCTCCTGCAGCGCCGCGAGGCGCGCGCAGCGGGGGTGAGCCTCGCCCCGGCGACGTTCGAGGATTCCGTGAACCAGGCGCTGTTCGAGGCGTGGGTGGCGCAGGTGGACCTCGAGGAGCGGCTCGGCGAACTCGATGAGTCGCTGCGGGAGCGCTACGACAGCCTGCACGGCGCGCCGATGGTGGAGTACGAGCCCCGGCATGTGCCGGCGATGGTGGAAGACATGGCACGCCGGCTGCGGATCGGACGCGCGGCGGGCCGGCTCCGCGCCGTGGCGCTCGAGCAGGCGCAGGCGCTCCAGACGGCAAGACGTTCGGGCATGAGCGATGACGCCAGAACACCCCCACCCTCACCCTCCCCCCTCAAGGGGGAGGGGACAGAAATGGGATCGTTCGCCCTCAAGGGCGAGGGGGCAGAAATGGGGCCCTCCTCGCTCGATGGAGACGTGGATGCGGCGGATGAGTTCAACGAGACGGTTCGGCGTCAGCGCGAACTGACGCGTGAGTTCCAGGTAGCAACCGGGCGGCGATCTGCTGACGTCGACCGTGAGACAGCGTAGGGGGAGGTCTGCATGACCCAGGCATTTGAAGACACCAGCATCGCGGACGCCGGACTCGACGCCCTCCTGAACAAGGGGCGACGGTCGGGCTCGGTCACGGCGGAGGACGTGCTTGAGGCGATCCCCGACACCGAGGTGAGCGCCGAAAAGCTCTCGTCCGTCATCTCGCAGCTGTCGGAGAACGGCATCACCGTCCGCATCGACCCGGTCGCGGGGCGCGAGTCGGGCGGCGTGGTGGATGCTGCGCGCCGCATCGTGGACGAAGTCGCCGGCATCGACGATCCGGTGCGCATGTACCTCCGCGAGATCGGCAAGGTCTCGCTGCTGACCGCTGACGACGAGAAGCGCCTCTCCCGCGCCATCGAAGAGTGGCTGCACGTCGAGGCGATCCTCGAGGACTACCGCGAAGAGAACGGCGACGACCCGATCTGGGGCGAGGTGTTCGTGGAGCTGCTGCGGCAGTTCAACGCGGACAAGGCGATTTACTCCGCCGTGTCGCGCCACCTCGAGTTGCCGCGGCAGTCGGTGTCGGAGCGGATCGCTGACCCGATGTTCCGCAAGACGCTGGACGGCGAGCTGGACGAGGGCGCGCACCAGGCGCTGGCGAAGGAGATGAAGTGGGACGACGAGAAGGCGCATGAGTCGCTCATCCGCCACTCGATCATCACGCACATCCTGAAGCCGGAGCACATCCACTGGGCCGCGGAACTCGCGGGCACCGAGGCGAAGGTGTTCCCGCCCGCGAAGGGCCTCGCGGAGAAGATGCAGGCGAAGCACGGCAGCGCGCTGCAGTACTACTTCGAGAAGATGATCTACGACGGCAAGCGTTCCGAGCGGCAGCTGACCGAGGCGAACCTGCGCCTCGTGGTCTCCGTCGCGAAGAAGTACATCGGCCGTGGCATGTCGCTCCTGGACCTGATCCAGGAGGGCAACATCGGCCTGATCCGCGCCGTCGAGAAGTTCGATTACCGCAAGGGCTACAAGTTCTCGACGTACGCGACGTGGTGGATCCGCCAGGCGATCACCCGCGCCATCGCGGACCAGGCGCGGACGATCCGCATCCCCGTGCACATGGTGGAGACGATCAACAAGCTGGTGCGCATTCAGCGCCGCCTCGTGCAGGAGTTCGGCCGCGAGCCGACGGCCGAGGAAGTCGGCAAGGAGCTCGAGCTTCCGGCCGACCGCGTGCGCGAGATCATGAAGGTGTCGCAGGAGCCGGTGTCGCTCGAGACGCCGATCGGCGAGGAGGAGGACTCCCACCTCGGCGACTTCCTCGAGGACCCCTCGGCGCTGGCGCCGTCGGACGCGGCGTCGCATCAGCTGCTCAAGGAGCAGGTGATGGACGTGCTCTCGAGCCTCACGCCGCGCGAGCGGAAGGTGCTGGAGCTGCGATTCGGGCTTGAGGATGGCCGGTCGCGCACGCTGGAAGAGGTGGGCCGCGAGTTCAACGTGACGCGCGAGCGCATCCGGCAGATCGAGGCGAAGGCGCTGCGGAAGCTGCGCCACCCGACGCGCTCGAAGAAGCTGAAGGACTACCTCGACTAGCGATCATTCGGGGGTGGCTCTCCCCACCCCCACCCTCACCCTCCCCCGTCGAGGGGGAGGGGACAGAGGCGGATCCGGAACCCTCACCTAGCCTCTCCCATAAATGGGAGAGGAACCGGACGGGCAGGAGCGCAAATGCCGTCGTACGAGTACCGCTGCCCGAAGTGCAAGACGAAGTTCGAGTTACTACGCCGAATCGCTGCACGGGACGACGAGGCGACGTGCCCGAAGTGCAAGGCGACTACCCCGAAGCGCATCGAGGTGCAGCGCGTCGCGGTGCTGCGCGGGGTGAAGCCGAACGCGCTGCTCGGTGACGGCGAGCCCGAGGATTTCTTCGACGACGATGATGACCTCGACGCGGGGCACGGGCACAGCCACGGTCCGGGCGGCCACTCGCACGATCATCACGGTGGCGTCGATGACTGGGGCGACGACGACCTTTAGACCTCGATGCGTCGAGTTGCGACGACGGCCCGCTCCTCGATCAGAGGGCGGGCCGTTCTGTTGCATGCCGAAGCGGAACAGCCTCGACTGTCGTGACATCGAGGGATGCAGCGCCCTCACCCCAACCCTCTCCCGCCAAGGCGGGCGAGAGGGTCAGAAGGGGCGGGGCCGGTCACGCGCTCTGGATGCGCGGTGCGAGGGTCAGCGCCCTCACCCCCCGCCCTCTCCCACATCGTGGGAGAGGGGGCCGGAAGGTCTGCGGATGTGAGGAGCCTCGACCTGTCATGAGATCGAGGGATGCAGCGCCCTCACCCCAACCCTCTCCCGCCCAGGCGGGCGAGGGGGTCAGAAGGGCGGGGCCGGTCACGCGCTCTGGATGCGCAATGCGAGGCCAGCGCCCTCCCCCCCGCCCTCTCCCACATAGTGGGAGAGGGGGCCGGACGGTCTGCGGATGTGAGGAGCCTCGACCTGTCGTCAGATCGAGGGATGCAGCGCCCGCACATTCCGAGGGTGAGAGATCGCGCAACGGCTGCCGAGAGCACCCTCACGCCAACCCTCCCCTCAAGGGGGAGGGGTCCAACCTTCGCCTAGCCGAGCACGGGGCCTTCGGCCTCGGCGCGGGCGCGGAGGCGGGCGCGGCGGCGCTGCTCGGCACCGCGCTCGGACCAACGGTTGTAGCCGTAGCCGGCGCCGGCGATCAGGGCGCCTTCGAGGATGGTCAGGAAGCCCACGAACATGCAGACGTCGAACCAGAAGCCCATGGGGAACATCTGGACGAGGTGATCGGTCGCGGGGTCCAGTTGCCAGAAGTTGTTCGCGAAGGACAGCTCGTGGAATGCGGTGAAGATGCGGTCGAAGCCGAACAGCATCGAGACTGCCGCGAAGAGCAGCGCTACGCAGGTGATGATGCCGCCGAGGAAGGCCTGGTCGCCGAGATGCCGCATCGACCGCTCGCGACTCCACAGGTAGACGGCGGAGACGTAGACGACGAGGTAGACGAACGAGAGCTCGTGGAGGCGGAAGAAGAACTGGAAGAGGCGCTTCACGTCGAGCATGTGCTGGACCTCGCGCTCGCTGAAGAGCGGCTGCGACTGGCCCTGAATGGCGACGCGGATGTCGAGCAGCGAGTTGTGGTCGTTCGAGGAGAGGTAATCGACGATCTCGCGGCCCGCGCGATCCAACTCGGGCTGCGCGATGCCGGTCACGGCGGCCGCGTGGTAGTGCGAGAAGCCGTAGGCGTAGACGTGCTGGTCGGTCGTCGCGAAGCGGACGTTTGAGAGCAGCAGGAAGATCGGGATGCACGCTACGAAGAGGGCAGAGGCGATCCAGCGAGCGGCGTACATGCGCTCAGTGTACCGAGCGGGCGTCGTAATGCATCGAACCGAGTCGCGGCGCGACCCTAGCGGGTGAGCGTCACGGCAGCGGCGACGGCGAAGCCATTCGGGAACGCGGCGAGGAACGGGGCGCGGACGAAGGCGGGTGCGCCGATGGGGAGGAGTCGATACACGCCGGTCGCGTCCTGCGCCCAGACGCCGGTGGCGCCGGCTGCGCGCGTGGCGGACTCGAGGTCGTCGACGGTCCCCCCGAGGAACACCACCTGAGCGATCATCCCCCCGCCGAACGCGGGCGGCGCGGCGAAACCGACTGATGCGGGCGTGAGCAGCGCCGGTGCATTCGACGTGACGATCCCCTGCCCCGGCTCACCGGGGGCCGCACCGAGCACCACGTGCCGGTAGTACTGCGTGACCGTGGGATTCAGCCGGTACTCGACGTGGCCGGCGGCGTCGGTCGCGGCCGTCTGGATCGTCGTCCAGCGCACGAGGTCGGAGGACACCTGGAGTTCCGCCGTGGCGGCCTTCGGCCATGAGTCACCCTGGAGCACGATGGGCGAACCCGGCGTGGTGGTGAAGAACGGCCGAACCGCCGGCCTCGGCTGAGGCGTGAATGCCTCGGCCGTGCGGGCGGCGAAGTAGTCGGCGACGGGCGGCGTGACGCGGATGCCGAAGTCGGTCAGCACCACCCCCGTCGAGCCCGTGAGCAGCCCCTTCACGATCCCGATCACGCGGTATCCGCCGGGCGCGGCGACCCAGATCGGCGAACCACTGTCCCCGTGGGTGGTGTCCCAGTGGTAGTAGAGGAACGAATCGTCGTAGGTGCTGATCGGCCCCGACGTCCCCCACATCGTCGCGTAGGTCCGATCCTCGCGGTAGCCGGCCGTCCCGAACGTCCCGAGGATCAGCGACAGGTCCGAGGCCGACCCGATCGAGAACCAGCCGGTGATGTTCCCCAGGTCGTCCGTCGGGAGCGTGACGGTGCCGAAGTCGTAGCGGTTGTCCTGCGTCGCGTCCCACGCCGTGGTGGTCGTGAATCCACTCGCGAGAAAGGTGCCGTAGGGAGCGGTGAGGCCACTCACACCCGGGATCACCCGGATCGCGGAGGCGCGTCCCTCCGTGGCGGACCTCAGGCAGTGCCCCGCCGTGCCGACGGTGTGGGGGCCGACCATGAAGCCGGTGCAGCCCGCGTGCGCGCCGCTGGGGAAGGCGATCTCCAGCAGCACGATCATGCGATACGGCGCACCGAGGTCGTCCGCCGCTGCGGCCGGGGCGGGTCGTGGGAGTGTCAGGGCGACGAGGAGCGCGAGCAGCAGCAGTCCGCCCCGCAGACCGTGCCGTGCGGCCCTGTGCGTCGCTGAGTGGAGCGGACTCGTCATGCGCATCCTCGCTGGTGGCCTCGCGGTTTCGATCGTATCCCGACACCCGACCTGCGCCGCGTGTCCTCGGCCGGCCCGCTGCGCCATACTGGCAAGCGGATCTGCGCAAATGGATCTCGGCTAATGGAACCTCGGCAGATGAGCACACCCGCACAGCCATCGCTCGACGCGCTCGTCGCCGCGTTCGCACTCGCGGCACACGACGTGCAGGTGCTCGACCCGGCACATCCGCGCTTCGACGCGCAGCGGCGGGTCATCGTGCTGCCCGCGCAGTTCGAGGATGCACGACCGCTGGTACGCCAGCGTTACCCGGCGCCGCTGGAGGCCACGATTCTGCGCGCCGGCGTGGTGGAGGCGGCGACGATCGCCGCGCTGCCCCTCGATGCGGAGGCGTGGCTGCTGCCCGCGCTCCGGCCCGAGGAGGACCGGGCATCGATCGCGGGGCTGCGTGGGGTGATGGAGCGGCTCTTCGCGCCGGACGGCTGCCCGTGGGACCGCGACCAGACACCACAGACGCTGCGCCGGTATCTCCTCGAGGAGACGTATGAGCTCGTCGACGCGATCGACCGGGACGACGCCTCCGCGCTGCGCGAGGAACTCGGCGACCTCTTCGCGCACCTCTTCATGCAGACGGCGCTGGCGCAACAGGCCGGGCGGTTCACCGCGGAGGACGTTGCGGCCTACGCGCACGCGAAGTTCGTGCGGCGGCACCCACACGTATTCGGCGACGAAGAGGCGGGATCGACGGAGGAACTCCTCGACCGGTGGGATGCGATCAAGCGGGCCGAGCGCGCCGCGAGTGGTGCGGATGCCGCGGAGGCCCCGCCGGGCGCGCTCGATTCCGTGCCGCTCGCAGCGCCGGCGCTCCAGCGCGCCCGGAACGTGATGTCACGCGCGGTGCGGGCTGGCCTCGGCGATGCACCACTGGAGGCCGCCGCCGCGATCGAGGGGGCGATCGCGTCCGGTGACGCGGGGGCGTTGCTGCTGGCGGCAGTGCGGCTGGCTGATGGGCGTGACCTCGATGCGGAGGAGCTGCTGCGCGAGCAGACCGCACGCTTCGTGGCGTCGTTCGCGGCGCTGGAGGCTGAGGCGCGCGCCGCGGGCGTTGAGGTGGAGGCGTTGCCCCTCGAACGGCGGCAGGCGGTCTGGGCGGCCGCTGAAGCGCAGCGCTAGGAATCCTGTCCCGAGCCACTCCCCACAAGGGGGTGGGGATTGGAAGCAGAACCCTCACCCAGCCTCTCCCATGAATGGGAGAGGAGCCGGATCGGGGAGCGCGCACGGGTGATCTCGTGACGCGATTTCGTCACCTAATCCCTGGGTTCTAGCGCGTCGACGCGAGCAGCGGCAGTCCGCCTGCGAACGCGAGGACGGCCCGCGTCACGGTCCGGTGACCTCTCCTTCCGCCGAAGCTGATACCCCCTCGGGGCACGGTAGAATATCCAGCGCCACGTGTTACGCTGGGGCCGACTTACCCGCCGGCGCGCCCCTCGAGGGCGTCGCGCCACGCAGGCGGGCCCCCACGGATTGAAGAAGGAGCCGAGATGACCGCAAGTTCGACTGTGATCCGCCAGAAGGACGCCCCGCCCGCCAACTCCGTCGTGACCGCCGAGCGCTTCGCGCAGGGGATTCCGACGTTCGCCGAGTGGATGAAGGCGATCGAGAAGAACCAGGAGACGTTCCAGCGCCACTACGACGAGTACGAGCCCGATATGGCCGACATCGCCGCGGTGAAGGCGATGGTGGAGCAGTCCGGCGTGAAGGCGCTGCTCATCGGCGAGGACTGGTGCCCGGACGTCTGGCGCGGTCTGCCGGTGCTGTGCCGCATCGGTGAGTTGACGGGCATGGAAGTCCGCCTGTTCATGCGCGACCAGCACAAGGACATCATGGCCGAGTTCCTCAACAAGGGGGAGTTCGAGTCGGTCCCGACGATCGTGTTCTACGACAAGAACCACAACTACCTCGGCCACTGGATCGAGCGCGCCGACAAGGCGAACGCCGAGATGCCGCAGATCCGCCAGGCCGCCGGGATGAACGACGTCGAGCGGGACACGCCGGAGTGGGAGGCCGCGCGCGGCCGCTACAACGAGCAGGTCTGGGAGCACGCGGAGGGCTGGCGTGACGCGCAGCTCGCCGAGATCCGCGCCCTGCTCGTCGAGGCGCTCAGCTAGCCTCGCGAGCGAGCACACACGCAGGAGGGCCGCCCAGTGGGCGGCCCTCTTCGTTGCCTACACGCGGGGTTGCCCACACGCGGGGCTTCGAACGGCGCGGGGCTCCCCTGATGAGGCGCCGCTCCTACTGATCGTCCTCGTCGTCGTCGATGCGCTGGCGGCGGACGCGGGGCGTCGGCGCGGGGGCGTCGTCATCCACGCGTCCGGTGGCGCGTCGGCGAGGGGCAGCCGTGGGCGCGTCCGTCGTGGCGCGCGCGGCGCGGCGAATCGCCTCGAGGGCCGCCTCGCGACCGCCTCGACCGCTGTCGTCGTCATCCGGTGCGGCGCGGCGCTCGGCCTGACGCGCGGGGCCACGGGAGAGGCCGCAGTAGGGGCAGTTGCGCCAGGTGAGCAGCAGCGCGCGACCGCACTGGCCGCAGGCCTGCTTGAGGGTGGTGCCGCAGTAGGCACACAGCACGAAGTCATCCTCGACCGGGCGGCGGCAGCTCGGGCACGCGTGCACGGTGTGGAGCTCCGCGAGGAGCGCGTCCTGCTCGAGGCGGCGGTCGTAGGCCTCGGTCAGGGTCTCGCCGGGGCGAAGGACGAGGTAGATGCCGATGCCGACCAGCGGAAAGATGATCGGGAGGAGCAGCGCGACCATCTGGGTGGTGCGGTCCTCGCTGCGGCGGGCGATGTCGCGGTAGACCCACAGCACGGTGGCGCCCCAGAGCAGCAGGACGTACAGCCCGAAGAGGAAGCCTGAGACGCGCGCCAGCCCTGCGATGCCGCCGGGCAGCCCGATCAACACGTCCATGTCTTCACCCCTCCAGGGCCGCGCGGTTGCACCGCGGCCGATGGCTCAGGCTACCACGGGACACGCTCCCGTCCCACGCGATCGCCACGCGGGCGTGCCGGGTTCATGACGTGCGCCGCCCCTACAATCGGCCGATGACCGATGCACCAGCGTCTCCCGAAGATGGCCTGAACGAAGCCCAGCGACGCGCCGTTGAGGCGCCCGGTGGGCCGCTGATGATCCTCGCCGGGCCCGGTTCCGGGAAGACGCGCGTGATCACGCACCGGATCGCCTACCTGGTGGAGCGCGCGGGGGTGCCGCCCTGGCGGATCCTCGCGGTGACGTTCACGAACAAGGCTGCGCGCGAAATGCGCGAACGCGTGGAGGTACTCCTCGCGAATCGCGCGGCCGAGCTGACGATGGGCACGTTCCACGCGATCTGCGCGCGGCTGCTGCGCCGCGAAGGCGCCGCGATCGGCCTGCCGCGCGACTTTGCGATCTACGACACCGACGACCAGAGCTCACTGATCCGCAGCATCGAGTCGGACCTTGGCATCGACCAGAAGCGCTTCACGCCGCGGAGCGTGCTGTCGGCCATCTCGTCCGCGAAGAACGCACAGAAGACGGCGGCGACCTACGGCACAGGCGTCGACAACTACGTCGAGGAGATCGTGGCGCGCGTCTTCGAGCGGTACGAGGCGGCGCTGCGGCGCAACGGCGCGGTCGACTTCGACGACCTGCTGGGACGCACCCTCGAATTGTTCGAGACGCACCCCGACGTGCAGCACCGGATCGCGGAGCGGTACCTGCATACGCTCGTGGACGAGTTCCAGGACACGAACCTCGTGCAGTACAAGCTGGCGCGGGCGCTCGCATCCGAGCACAAGAACCTCACGGTCGTCGGAGACCCCGACCAGTCGATCTACTCGTGGCGGGCGGCGGACATCCGCAACCTGATGAACTTCGAGCAGGACTTCCCCGGCGCGATGGTCGTGCTTCTGGAACAGAACTACCGCTCGACGGGGCACATCCTGCGCGTGGCCCATGCCGTGATCGAGCGCGCCGAGGGCCGACCCGCGAAGAACCTGTGGACCTCGAATCCCGACGGCGATCCGGTGGTGGAGTACGAGGCAACGTACGGCGAGGAGGAGGCGCTCTTCGTCGGCAGCGAGGCGCAGCGGCTCCTCCGGTCGAACGGGTACACACACGCGGACATCGCGGTGATGTACCGCACGAACGCACAGTCGCGTGCGATCGAAGAGGCGTTCATCGCGCAGGGCGTGCGGTACCGCATCGTCGGGGGCACGCGGTTCTACGACCGACGGGAAGTGCGTGACCTGCTGGCCTACCTGCGGCTGATCCACAACGAGTACGACACGGTGGCGTTCGAGCGCATCGTGAACATCCCGACGCGCGGCATCGGACCGAAGACGGCGGGCGACCTCGTTGCCGCATCGGCGGACCTCGGCCTGTCGGTGCTCGCGGTGGCGCACCGCGCCGTGTACGGGCCTGCCGGCGAGGGCGTGCCCGTGCTGACGACGCGGACGAAGGAGGCGCTCGACGGCTTCCTCCAGCTGATCGACCGCGTGGCGGCGCAGCGCGACGCGCTGCCGGTGGCCGACCTGCTGAACGCGGTGCTCAGCCAGATCGACTACCACGCGCACCTCGAGAAGATCGACGCGGAACACGCCGACGTGCGCTGGGAGAACGTGCAGGAGCTGCGCAACGTGGCCTCGCAGTACGAGGAGGCCGAGGAGGACTCGTCCCTCGCGGCATTCCTCGAGGAGGTCGCGCTCGTCTCGGACATCGACGACCCGGGGGCCGACCAGCCGGACGCGGTGACGCTGATCACGCTGCACGCCGCGAAGGGCCTCGAGTACCCGGTCGTGTTCATGATCGGCATGGAGGAGGGGCTCCTTCCTCACATCCGCGCGCTGGACGACCCGCAGCAGATGGAGGAGGAACGGCGCCTCTGCTACGTCGGCATCACCCGTGCGCGCGAGCGGCTGTACCTGACGCGCGCACGACGCCGCTTCATGTTCGGCCAGCAGCGCGGCAACCCACCGTCACGATTCCTCCGCGACATCCCGGACGAGGACGTCACCGTCCCGCTGGGCGCAGCGCCACGCGGCTCCACCGGACCAGAGGGCCGCGGGCTGCGAGCGGCGGCCGCCGCCCGTCGCGAGGAAGACCAGTCCGGCGAACCCGCGTTCCAGCCGGGCGAGCGTGTGCGGCACAACTCGTTCGGTGAGGGCGTGGTGGTGTCGTGTGAGGTCGTGCCGGGCGACCAGCAGGTGACGGTGGCCTTCCCGGGCCAGGGTGTGAAGCGCCTGCTGCAGTCCTTCGCCCGCCTCGAACCGGCGGTCTAGCAGCGCCCATACCCTCACCCCCCCTTTCAAGGGGGAGGGGATCAGACCCGATGGGGCGTGACTACGGGTGAGTGCGCGGGCGTGCGAGGCGTCGGCGCGTCTCGATGTGGCGGAAGATATCGCCGCGCGTCAGCAGTCCCACCAGACGTCCCGCATCGACGACCGGCAGCTGGTGGACGTCGCGCTCGATCAGCAGGCGCAGAGCCTCGGACAGCGGCGTCTCCGGCGCGGCCGTCACGACACGCTCGGTCGGCACCATGATCTCGGCCACCGTGGTGGAGGCGTGACGCTCGCGCGGCACGCGCGCGAGGTCAGTCGTGGTGACGATGCCGGCGGCGTGCCCGTCCCGCTGGACGAAGGTCGCGCGCTCGCCGCGGTCGAGGACGTGATCCTCGACGAGCCGCTGAAGCGTCGTGCCGGCGTCGACGGCCTCGGGCGCGGGGCGCATGACCTCGGCCACACTCACGCCGGTGACGGCGCGCTCGATGGTCAGGGCGTCGCGTGCGTTGTCGGCGGCGTTCTTCAGGAAGAAGCCGATGAACATGTACCAGAGCCCGCTCAGGTTCCCGCGGAAGACGACGGCGGCACCGATCGCGATCATGACCCAGCCGATGATCCCGCCCACCCGTGCGGCGAGCGCAGTGGAGCGCTGCAAGTCCTGCGTCCGCGCCCACACGAGCGAGCGGAACACGCGGCCACCGTCGAGTGGGAAGCCGGGCAGCAGGTTGAACACGCCCAGAATGAGATTCACGACGCCGAGGTCCGCGAGCACGTCGCCGGCCGCGCCCGGTGCGAGGTAACCCGCACCGACGAGCACAGCGCCGAGCACAACGGACATCGTCGGCCCGGCGATCGCGACGCCGAACTCCTCGCGCGCGTTGCGCATCTCCCCCTCGATGGCGGAGAGCCCGCCGAAGATGAAGAGCGTGATCGAGGGGACGCGCATCTGGTAGTGGAGCGCGACGAACGCGTGCGATAGCTCATGCAGGAGCACGGAGAGAAAGAACACGAACGAGGCGGCTGCGCCGACGGCCCAGCGCAGACTGGCGTCCCATTCCGGCGCCACGCGCGGCAGCACGCCCTCGGCGAAGTTCCAGGCGATCGTGACGAAGATGAACGCCCACGACCAGTGGACAACGATCGCGATGCCGCGAATGCGCGCGATGCGGAAGCCACCCGAGAAGTCCATGCGCGGCACTATACGCGACGGCGGTTGCGGTCAGGCCGCGGGCGGTGTGCAAGGCGGAGAGACGCTGCGCGACTGCAAGACTCGCTACGGGGCAAGGCTACTGAGCGAGCGCGTCCAGGGCTGCGGCATCCAACACGCCGCGCATCAGATCGGCGATGCGTTCGACCTTGGCCTCGCCAGAGAAGGAGGCGGTGCCGAAGGTGCCCTCGACATCGCGCATGGTCTCGACCGTGCCGCCGGGTGCGAGGAGCAACGTGGTCTGGCGGGTCGACGAGGCGCGGTCGAGGAGGTACGGGCTCGGCTCGTGCCCGCCGGTGAGGATGAGGCACTCCGAGCCAGTCAGCATCGCGGCGAGCCCGATGTCCACGCGCTCCGCCCGGGTGATCACGGCGCGACGTGCGAAGCGCTGGAAGTAGGTGTCGGCAGAGTCGTGCGAGATGGCGCCGATGACGAGGTTCTCGCACACCGCGGCCTCGCCCTCAGCCGACCGTACGAGGACCGCGGCGCCGCTCGCCTCGATCAAGCGGCCGACGGTAGGCGCTGCGAGGAGGCGATCCTCGGGCAGGCGGAGGGCGCCGATCTCGGCGGTGTGGTTCAGGATGACGGTCGCACCCGCTGGCGCCCCGGTCGCGTCGCGGCCGACGAGGACGAGACGCGCACCGAGTTGCTGCGCGAGCGCGGAGGCATCGATGCCCGCGGGGGCCTCGACAACGGTGACTGCGTCGGTGGTGTTCGTGATGCGCGCGGCCTCGACCGGTGCGCCGCTCGAGGCGGCGATGTCGAGGGAGGCAAAGACGGCGGCATCGGCGACCGCGCGGGGGTCACCGGCGAGGCGCTCGAGGCGTACCGAGCGGCCCGCGGCCGCGAGGCGATGCGCGAGCCCGACAGCGACGGTGGTCGCGCCTGCTCCAGCGCCCGTGCCCGCGACGAGGATCAGCGGCATCGGTCAGCCTCGCGAACGGTCGTGCTGGTGCCGAGGGCCGGGCTTGAACCGGCG
>CAIXBH010000100.1 GCA_903917615.1 uncultured Chloroflexota bacterium
CGGCCTGCACATCCTCGTCGCCGCGGAAGGTGACCACGATGCGGCTGTCGATGTCACCGGGGAGGAGCGCCATACTGGACGGCCGCTTGTGCTTTTCCCAGTAGTCGATAAGCGATGCGCGCGCCGCCACCGGCGCCCACGTTCGCGCCGGGAACCATACCGCTGGAATGGCAACCTCCGTGGTCTCGCCCATGCTCATGACGCGTGCGGTCTTGCCGGTGACGGTGACCTCGGCATCCACAGTGACGAATCGGTAGCTCTTTCCCGACGCCCGGAAGTGACGGGCCGTTCCGTCGGGTGCGACAGTGAGCGACGCGGATAGCTGCAGCCGCGTCCCCCGATCGACCAGATCCATCTCCGACGTGACCGTCCGACCGTCCGCCGTTGAAACCGTCGTCGCCGTTTCGAAGCCCACGGGCCGCTCGATCAGGAACAGCTGAATACGCGTGGCCGGTGGGGCCGTCTGCGCGCTCAGGTTCGTTACGCACAGCGCAGCGAGCGCGAGTGTTCGTTTCAATTGGGTAGCCTCATCGGGCGTATGCTGGATAAGAAATTCAACGGGAGTCGGTTGAGTGTACGGCATGATCGCCAACCGCGCGAGCGCCGCTATCTGTAGCCGTCCAGAAGAACACGAACCGCCTGTCATCCGCTGCGACATCGTAATAGAGGTAGCTTCCTACAGCGCTAGGACACCCGCTCGTATTGAACAGCGTGACTTGCGCACCCGTGGTAATTGTCAATCCCGGATCAAGCACATCTCACTTCCTCTGTCACCCATCCACATGTCCTCTCGCAGAACAGCCGGCCTCGCGCTGGCCATCCTCGCTTACGCCGGCGTCGCGCGCGCGCAGTCGCACGCGCAGTCGCGCCCCCCGGTCACTGCCGACACGCGCCCCTTCGTGAGCGTCGACGCGCCGATCGTCGCACTCACGCACGCACGCCTCATCGACGGCACCGGCGCCCCGCCGCGCGACGACCAGACGATCGTCATCGAGGGCACGCGCATCACCCGCGTCGGCCCGAGCGGCAGCACCGCGACGCCCGCGGGGGCGCGCGTGCTCGACCTCACGGGCCACACCGTCATCCCCGGCCTCGTCGGCCTGCACGAACACACCTACTTCGGTGGCGTGCGACGCACCACCGAGATGAGCACCAGCGGGCCGCTGCTCTACCTCGCGTTCGGCGTCACCACCGCGATGACGGCCGGCAGCCAGCTGCCGTATCACGAACTGGCGCTGAAGCGCTCGGTCGAGACCGGGCGCATCCCGGGTCCGCGTTTCCTCATCTCGGGCCCCTACCTCGACGGCGCCGGCACGCGCAGCGTGCAGTCGCGCGCGCTCACCTCGCCCAAAGAGGCGCGCCGCGTCGTGAACTACTGGGCCGACGAGGGCGCGACCTGGGTGAAGGTGATGGGCGCCATCTCGCGCGAGATGATGGGGCACGTCATCACGGCGGCGCACGCGCGCGGCATGCGCGTGACCGGCCACCTCTGCTCCGTCACCTTCGCCGAGGCATCGGGGCTCGGCATCGACGCGCTGCAGCACGGCTTCATCACGGCGAGCGACTACGTGCCGGGCAAGAAGCCCGACGAGTGCCCCGCCGGGAACATGCACGAGCAGACGGACATCGACGTGGGCTCGCCCGAGGTGCAGGCCTCCATCCGCGCGCTCGCCAAAGGGCACGCGGCCGTCGTCTCCACGCTCGCCGTGTACGAGAGTTTCTCGCTCGAGCGGTTCCGCCTCGACACGGCCGCGATGGCGATGCTCGATCCCGAGGTCCGGCACGAGGTCGAGGGGAACTTCGCCGCGATCGCGCAGAGCAGCCTCATCGTCACGAACGGCTTGCTCCAGAAGATGATGCGGTGGGAGCGCGACTTCGTCGCCGCGGGCGGCCTGCTCGGGGCCGGCAGCGATCCGTGGGGCACCGGCTTCCTCCCGGGCTTCGGCGACATCCGCAACTATGAAATGCTGCGCGAGGCGGGCTTCACTCCCGCCGCGGCGATCCAGATCATGACGCTCAACGGCGCGCGTATCGTCGGCATGGAACGCGACATCGGCGCGGTGACGGCCGGGCGCCAAGCCGATCTCGTCGCCGTGCGCGGAGACCCGGTAACGAACGCGCGCGATCTATACCAAGTGACCACTGTCTTCCGCGCCGGCCTCGGCTACGACGCCGCGAAGCTGCGGGACGCCGCGCGCGGACTGGTTGGCATCCGATGACCGCTCGCTGCATGCGTGACCCATCACGATCAAATGAGGTGCGACCCATGAAGACCATCCGTGCCCTGCTGGTGCTCGCTACGTCCGGCGCCATGCTCGCTTGCGGCGGCAGCCGCGACGCCGCCATCGACCCCCAGCTCGCTCGCGAGATCGCCGCCATCAAGGCCATCGACAACCACGCGCACCCCGTGCGACCGACGGCGGCTGGTGAGATGGCCGACAACGAGTTCGATGCGCTGCCCGTCGACAACCTCGAGCCGCAGTCTGACCCAATCCGCCAGCGGCCGAAATCGCCGACCGTCGCAGCAGCCCACGCCGAACTCTTCGGCTCCGATAAGGCTGCCGTCGTCAAGGCGCACGCGACGGACTACGCCACGTTCATGCTCGACAAAATGGGGATCGAGACGATGCTCTCGAACCGCGTGGCGATGGGGCCGGGGCTGCCGTCGGCGCGCTTCCTCTGGGTGCCGTTCGCCGACGCGCTCATGTACCCGCTCGACAACGCCTCGCTCATCAAGACCCCCGATCAGAAGTCGTTCTTCCCGCTCGAAGACAAGCTGCTCAAGCGCTACTACGCCGAGAGCGGCGTCTCGGGCAAGCCGGCCACGCTCGGCGACTATCTCGAGAAAGTCGTGCGGGGGACGCTCGAGCGGCACAAGAAAGGCGGCGCGATCGCCGAGAAGTTCGAGATGGCCTACCTGCGTACGCTCGTCGTCGGCGACCCGACGCGCGCGCAGGCCGAGAAGGGCTATGCCGGGAGCGCCGCCGACTACACCGCGCTGCAGGATTACATCTTCCGCTACATCGTGGCGGAGTGCGGACGGCTCGGCATGGCGGTGCACATCCACGTCGCGCACGGCGGAGGCGGCTACTTCAACGTCTCGTGGGCGAACCCACTGAACCTCGAGCCGTTGCTCAACGACCCGACGTTGCGCAAGACGAACATCGTGATGGTGCACGGTGGCTGGCCGTTCACGCGCGAAATCACGCCGCTCCTCACGAAGCCGAACGCCTACGTGGACTTCTCGGAGCAGACGGCGTTCAACACGCCGCACGACGTCGCCGAGGTGCTGCGCGGCTGGCTCGCCTACGTGCCCGAGAAGGTGCTGTTCGCGTCAGACGCATATCCCGAGTCGCCCGAGCTGGGCTGGGAGGAGAGCGGAATGATCGGCGCCAACACGGGACGCGAGGCACTCGCGCGCGCGCTCACCGGGATGATGCGCGACGGCGAGATCACGCACGACCGCGCGCTGGAGCTGGCGCGGATGGTGCTGCGCGACAACGCGCGCAAGCTGTACGGACTGAAGTAGCCGCCCTTCACAGCGAAGACCCCCGGGGATCTCACGACGAGTTCCCCGGGGGTCTTTGGCTCACGGGCAGAAAGAACGCGCGTTGAGCGAGCCCATTCTAACCGTTGAATGAGTTGTGTCGTACGTTGACCGGTACCTGAGTGCCGCCCGACACCACTGGAGAGCAGAATGAGTAAGCTCGTCGTCTCGACCATCGCGATCGTGCTCGCCATCGGCTGTGGGCGTTCCAGCTCTACGCCCCCGCCCTCCACACGCACGGTCAGCGTCGCTGATACGACCAACGGTGACGTCGTCGCCGATCCGTACCGGTGGCTGGAGGATCAGCGGAGCGCCGAGGTGACGGCGTGGGCGCAGGCGCAGACGGCGTTCGCCGACAGCGTCGTCGGTAACTCGGCGCGGCGACTGGCGATGGCCGCGCGCCTCACGGCGCTCAGCGCGCCCACCGCCAGCGGGCCGCGGAAGGTCGGCACGTGGGAGTACTTCACGCTGCGGCGCGAGGGCGACGAGGTCGCCGCCATCTGGCGGAGGCCAGCACCGAAAGAGCCGACCATCATCGATCCCAAGGGCGCGTACGAGATGGTGCTCGACCCGCGGAAGATCCGCGAGGACGGCACGACGAGCGTGAGCATCGACGGCTTCTCCGCTGACGGGAAGCTCATGCTCTACTCGGTTCGCGATGGCGGACCTGACGAGGTCACCGTGAAGGTGCGCGACCTCGCGAAGGGCGCCGACTTGCCCGACTCCCTGCCATGGGCGCTGTATGCGAATGTCGGGTTCGACAAGAACGCGACGGGGATCTACTACGTGCATCGTTCGCGCCAGACGGGGCCGCGCTTCAAGTACCATCGTTTGGGCACCGACGTCGCGAAAGACAGCGTCCTCTTCGGTGATGGGCTGAAGCCGAGCGCCTTTCTCTCGGCGGCGACGGTGAAGGATGGCGCGTTGCGCATCTACACCGTCGGGCACGGGTGGGCGCGCAACGATGTCTACGTGCAGGACATCGCGAAGGGCGGCGCGCCTGCGGTCATCGCGAAGGACCTCGCCGCACACTTCGCGCCGCAGTTCGTGTCCGGACGGATCTTGATGCGGACCGATCTCGACGCGCCCAGAGGGCGTATCGTAGCCGTGGATCCCTCGCACCCGGAACAAGCGGAGTGGAAGACCGTCATCCCCGAAAGCGCGGATGTTATCGACGCGTTCTCCGAGATCGACGGCAAGCTCTACCTGACCTACATCCACGATGTCGCGCACCGCGTGAAGGCGTTCACCATGGATGGCGCGGCCGCCGGCGAGATTGCCGTGCCGCCGTTCTCGTCCGTCACGCTGCGCGGCAACGGTAAGGGCAATGCGCTGCTGACCGTGACGAGCTTCAAGCAGCCGTCGGTGACGTACCGCGTGGACCTGGCGACCGGCGAGCGCACCATCTACGAGCAGAACGCCGTGCCGTTCGACAGCGCGTCGGTGGTGGTGGAACAGCTCTGGTATCCCACGAAGGACGGCAAGAGGGCGCCGATGTACGTGATGTACAAGCCTGGGATGCGGCGGACGGGTGATCACCCCACGCTCCTCACGGGCTACGGCGGCTTCGCGCTCAGTCTTCTGCCGCGCTTCGACGCCGTGTCCGCCGTGTGGGTTGAACAGGGTGGCATCGCCGTACAGGCGACGCTCCGCGGCGGCAACGAGTACGGGGAAGCCTGGCACAAGGACGGTATGCTGCTCAACAAGCAGCATGTGTTCGACGACTTCCAGTCGGCAATGCAGGCGCTGTCGGACAGCGGCTTCACGAAGCCGGCGCGACTGGCCATCCGCGGCACGAGCAACGGTGGCCTGCTCATGGGGAGTGCCATCACCCAGCGGCCGGACCTGTTCCGCGCGGCGTTCGTCGGGCGCCCCGACCTCGACGTCCTGCGCTTCCCGTCGTTTTCCACCGCCAACAACGCCCCAGCGCTGCTGGAATACGGCGAC
>CAIXBH010000101.1 GCA_903917615.1 uncultured Chloroflexota bacterium
GAAGTCGAACGAGAAGATCGCTCGGTAGATCTGGTAGTTCTCGCGTACCTGGAGCTGGTCCATCACGCGGCTCTTGCGCCGCGCCATGACCTCCGGCGTGAGCTTCGCGTTCTGGATCGGGTTCGGGTTCCACCACGTTGCCGTCAGGCGCTCGAAGTCGTGCGCCCAGTACTTCCAAAGGTGCGTGTTCGCGTCGTCCTCGGGGTACCGCACGAGGCTGTCCGCAACGACGTGGCCCAGCGCGTCGTTCAGCTCCTGCTGGTCGGCCATGATGCTGTGGCTGTTGCCAACGAGGATGAGCTTGTTGATGCGCTCCGGGAACGCGGCACCCAGCTCCGCCCCGATCTTGTTGCCCGTGTGCAGCCCGAAGATGTGCGCCTTCTGGATGCCGAGCGAGTCCATCCCTTGCGTGATGCTCTGCGCGAGGTCGTGGATGGACACGGTCTCCGGGTCCTGGAGATCGTCCGACCCGCCGCAGCCGAGGGTGTCGAAGGCATAGACCTTGAAGTGCTGCGCGAGAATCGGCTGGAGCTTCCAGAACTGCCGCGACGATCCCGTCGCGTGCATCATGATCAGCGGCTCACCTTCGCCCTCGACGTAGTAGTGGATCTGCCCCTGGGGCGTGTCGGCGTAGCCGCGCTTCATCCTCGAACCTCCCGCGTGCGTGGTGTTGCGATCGGCGGCGTCATTACATGCGTGACCGCCGGCGGGCAGTGTATCCGGAGACGCAACCGCCGCGCCGAGGAACGCGCGCGGGGATCGGACACACGCGATTCGTGGCACCTCGACGCATCTTCGCGCGTCATGCAGATCGCCCGGCACTCTCGTCCTCCTCGGGGGGACCTTCTCGCACGCATGGCCTCGTCGTTCGGGTCGTTCTGGCCGCCCTCGCCCCCGCGGGGGGAGAGGGCGGGGGGTGAGGGCTTCCGGCCTCGCCCTTGCGAGCGAGGAAGAGGTGCGTCCCCTAGGCGATGGCGACGCGCGCGCCCGTGCTCGAGGACTCGCGGACGGCGTCGAGAATCTGCTGGCAGCGCCAGCCGTCCTCGAACGAGGGGGCGGGCGAGGTGTGCTCGCGGATGCCGCGCTCGAACTCCCGGACGAGCAGACGGAACGCGACGATGCGGGGGTCGCGGTCGTCCTCGAAGGGGGTGTAGCGCGCCGGCATCGGCAGCTCGGCGAGCGCGGGCTGGCCAAGCTGGGCGCCGAGGACCGTGCCGTCCTGCACCGGGTTGCCGCCGGGCTGCGCGGCGAAGAGCGAGCCGTTCGAGCCGGTGATGAACGTGCGTCCGCCCATGCCCGGCCCGCCGGCGCTCGAGGCGTTCATCGAGACAATCGCGCCGTTCGCGAACGTCAGCGCGAACTGGAACGTGTCGTCGGCATCGGTCTGCACGATCGCGCCGGTCGCGGTGTCCGTCCGGTCGGGGCGCAGCGTGCGGGTGTGGCCCTCGACGGCGACGACGTCACCGAACCAGTGACGCACGCCGTCGATGAAGTGCGATCCGAGCGCGCCCAGCAGGCCGCCGCCGGCGTCGAGGCCCACGCCCAGCGGGGGCGGCGACTGCACCACGCGGCCACCCGTGAACAGCTCGAGTTGGGCGATCTGTGGCGTGCCGACGTAGCCCTCGTCGAGGAGCTGCTTGATGTAACTGCGCTGGGGCGTCCAGCGGAACTCGTGGGCGACCATCGCGGTCAGCCCGGCGGAGGTCGCGGCCTCGTACATCGCGCGCGCGTCGGCGGCACTCAACGCGAACGGCTTCTCGCACAGCACATGCTTCCCGGCGGCCAGCGCCGCCATGACCTGCTCGAGGTGCGCGGCGGGCGGCGTCGCGATCGCGACGGCGTCGATGTCGTCGCGGGCGACCAGCGCGGCGAAGTCGTCCGTCGCATCGGCGATGCCGAACGCAGCGGCCTGCTCCTGCGCGCGCGCGAGGCGACGACTCCAGACGACGGGAATCTCCCAGCCCTCCGATAGGAACGCCGGCACATGCACCGTCGAACCGAACCCGAGGCCTGCCACACCGATCCGCAGTCCGCTCATCTCACGTCGCCCTTCTCAGCCGCTACAATCCCGGCCCATACCGGATCGGGATTGTACGGGGCTCGTATTGCCTCGACGTGTCGGGGCGTGTACGACTCGCGCCGTGCGCGATCATCACATCCGGCATGGTGACGACGGCGCGGGCGAACGAGCGAGCGGGCGACACACGTCTGTAACGCGCCGGATAGAGACTGGCGAGGTCGGCGGGCCGGCGGCGGTGTAGCGTCGAGGCCCGGACAACGCGGCGAATACGGAGGACCGATGGCCGAGGCGGGCGAACTGTTCCGCGACTACGCACAGCTCGCCGGGCCGGACGAGATGCTCGACCGGGACGGCGGCATCCGCGCGAAGTAC
>CAIXBH010000102.1 GCA_903917615.1 uncultured Chloroflexota bacterium
CAAGGCCGGTCAGGCCTCGACGCCACCGGCCGCGGCCGCCGAGGACGGGCCAAACGCCGAGGAAGCGCCCGCCGTCGAGGAGAAGCCCGCGAAGGCGAAGCGCGTCACCGCGGCCGCGGCCGCCGCGCAGGAGCCGGCCGCCGCGAGCACCACGCGCCGACGCGCTCCCTCGAAGAAGTAGCCGCTCCAGCTGACGCCCCGCGGGTATCCTCGACGCATGCCCGCACGCCGACCGCGTCCCTCCGAGCATGACGATCACGACGTCGCATCGCTGCGCGCGCCGGACGCGCCGCTCGCGAAGTACGGCGCGATGCGGGACTTCGAGCGGACGCCCGAACCAGGCGTCGCGACGCCGGCAGCGCAGCCCAACGACGAGCCGCTGACCTTCGTCGTCCAGAAGCACCGCGCGACGCGCCTGCACTACGACCTGCGACTCGAGGTGGACGGCGTCATGCCCTCGTGGCCCGTCCCGCGCGGACCGGCGCCGGATCCGAAGGAGAAGCGCCTCGCCGTCATGACGGAGCCGCATCCACTCGACTACGCGAAGTTCGAGGGGCTCATCCCGAAGGGCGAGTACGGCGCCGGCGAGGTCATCGTCTGGGACCGCGGGACGTACAGCCCGGAGGACCACACCGCGCCGGACCTCGACCTGACGTTCGAGGACCGCGCGAAGGCCAACGCGCGGATGCGCACCGCGATCGCCTCGGGCGAGGTGAAGGTCACCATGCGCGGCGAGCGCATGAAGGGCTCCTGGGCGCTCGTGAAGACGACGCAGGCGCCGGACTCGTGGCTGCTGATCAAGCACAAGGACGAGGCCGCCACTGGCGCCGACCTCACCGCCCTCGATACCTCGGTGATCTCGGGGCTCACCATCGCCGATCTGCAGGGTGGCCGCGCGGTGCCGCCGATCGCGCCGCAACCACTGCTCGCAAGCGACCTCCCGAAGGCGAAGCGCACGAAGCTCCCCGCGAGCCTCGAGCCGATGCAGGCGACGCTGACGCAGGGACCGTTCGCCAACCCGGCGTGGATCTTCGAACCGAAGCTCGATGGCGTGCGCGCGATCGCGCGGCTCGAGGGCGGGACCGTGCGCCTCACGTCCAGGCGGAACAACGAGATGACGCCGCAGTACCCGGCCGTCGCGGCGGCGGTCGGCAAGCAGCCCGCGAACTCGCTGATCCTCGACGGCGAGATCGTCGCGTTCGATGCGAACGGCGTGCCCTCGTTCGAGCGGCTGCAGCAGCGCATCAACCTCACGAACCCCGTCGAAATCAAGCAGGCGGACCGCGATATCCCGGTCGTCTACTACGTCTTCGACATCCTCTACGTGGACGGCGTCGATGTGCGCCGCGTCCCGCTCGAGGCGCGGCAGGCGCTGCTGCGCCGCAGCGTGATGCCGACGCCGAGCCTGCGCCTGGTCGAGGCGTTCGACGCGGACGGCCTCACCGCGTACGAGGCGGCGACCTCGCTCGGCCTCGAGGGGCTCATGGCCAAGCGACGCGACTCGGCGTACGACAGCGGCAATCGGTCGCAGGCGTGGCTGAAGGTGAAGAGCCGCCTGACGGACGAGTTCGTCGTCGTGGGCTACACCAGCGGGCTCAACTCACGCGCCTCGACGTTCGGCGCGCTGGCGATCGCGACGCGGGATGCGTCTCCGCGTGGGGCGGGACGCCTCGTGCCGGTGGGGCGCGTCGGCAGCGGCTTCGACGAACGGACGCTGCGCTCGCTGCTCGCGCGGCTGCAGACCATGGCCGTGCCATCGCCCCCCCTCGAGGTCACGCGCGAGCAGGCTGCTGACGTCACGTGGGTACGGCCGGAGCTGGTCGTCGAGGTCGAGTACGCGCAGATGACCAGCGACGGGAACCTGCGCGCGCCGGTGTTCATGCGCCTGCGCGACGACAAGCCAGCCTCGACCGTGCGCCACGTCGAGACCGTTGCGACGCCAGCTGCGCCCGTCACCACCGCGGGCGCGAGCACGCTCGACGCGCAGATCGCGTCCGTCCTCGAGCAACTCGAGACACCAAAGAAGCAGACGACGCTCGAGGTCGGCGCGGCGCGAATCGCGCTCACGAACCTCGACAAGGTGATGTGGCCGGCCACCGTGACGCCCTCGGGCGAGGTGCGCGCGCTCACGAAGCGCGACCTGATCGCGTACTACGCGCGCATGGCGCCGTACCTGCTGCCGCATCTGCGCGACCGACCGCTGACAATGACCCGCTACCCGAACGGCATCGACGGCTCGATGTTCTACCAGAAGCACGTGGAGGCGCTGCCGGGCACCTTCATGCAGACGTTCCAGGTCTTCGCGGACAACGAGGACCAGGAGTTCATCGTCGTGAACAACCTGCCGACGCTGCTCTGGCTCGGACAGGTCGCGGACCTCGCGCTCCACGTGAGCCTCGCGCGCATCGCGCCGGGGCCGGGCGACGACGGCGCGGG
>CAIXBH010000103.1 GCA_903917615.1 uncultured Chloroflexota bacterium
CGAGGTCGGCTCGGCTGCGCGGCGCGACCTGCGCCTCCACACGCGCGTCCACCGGGAGCGGCACCACGTTGTATGAGGATTGCTTGCGGTCGAGCATCTCCGCATCAAAGACTGGGAGGCCGGTGGCGGGGTCGATGCGCACGGAGCGCGGGTCGAGCCGGCCCGCGTTGAGGTCGTACGCGAGCCGCTCCTGCTGCGCCACCGAGTCAAAGCTCGTGTGGAGCGCGGTCACGTGCTCCTTGTTCATCTCCTCGTTCATGGCCTTGGACACGCCGAACATGCCACTCGACAGAGCGTCCAGGTTCGGCAGGTACGAAGACAGGCCTCTGTCGCCCTTCAGAAATTCCGCAGGGAGAGAGGCTATTCCGTCGAACGTGTCCTTCATCGTGGTGTTGTAGATGTACCGCTTGTCGAACTGCTTCGAGCTGTCCACCGTCGTGTACAGCATGGGCCGCGCTGCTCCAAAGTCGGCGACCGCGGTGTTTAGCTCCACCATGGAGCGGAACGCATGCGAACGGCGATACGCGCTGACGGGGCTGGTGGGCATGCCGGTGGCGCAGCCTGCCGCGCGGCGTGCGCCGCCCCCTCCGCGGCACGCACCGCGACATGCGTCCGCAAGAGAGGCGGGGTCTTCGTGCCTGGCCAGTTTTCGACCGCGAACATGGCGGAGGGCTCAGGGGTGGCGGAACCCTCTCTGAAGAGGCCTATTCGCTGCCTGAAGAACTTGGGATCCAGCGTCACGGCGAATGCCGCAGCATCCGGCGGGACGCACACCGGCGCGCCGCGCTTGGCGTCGACGAAGAACGCCGCGAACCCTTGGACGATGAGCGCGTCCAGCACGTCTCTCGCGAACGGCACGAACTCGCGGGAGACGCGGTCCTGAAACTCCGTGTCCGGCTCCTCTTGGGTTTCTCGGTCGCAGTAAATGATCCCTCCGGAGAGCAGCCGGGACTGGAGCGCGTCCCTGCAGCGAGGGTGGTCCGAACGCCGGCGGGGCGGCGCTCCGCGGGCCGCTCGACCCGCGCGCCTGCACGCTCGGATCGCCGAGTCTGTTCTGAAGACCGCCCACAGCTCCCTCAGAGCGCTCGGCGAGACGGGCGACCACACGGGGTCCTGACGCTTGCGGCTCATCGCGACCGAGTGCTGCGCGTGCGTTGTAAACGGGCAAAGGCGCAATGATGACTCGCTTCGGGGCAGCGTGCCGTCGAGTGTATATACGTCATCGGCCGGTGCCTGCTGCGGACGCCATGCCTGCTGCGGAAGCAGACCATCGCGTGAGCGAGCCGCTGAGCTCTTCCTCGGTCGACACGGTGGACCTGGACGAGTTTGGGTTCGTCAAGACCCGTCCTTGGTCCACCGGCCTTCTGGAGTGCACCACGATCGGCGACGTGGGCATCGCGGGGTTCGTGTGCTGCTGCGAGCCGTGCAGCGCGAGCCTGCTGGCGCGCTCTCTTCCGAGCGGGTCGCACCCGCTCGCGGACCGGCCGATCGCCGCCACCTTCGCGTACATGTTCGGCGTGGGGTGCTGCGTGTGCGGGCACACGAAAAAGTCGTTCAGAGGCCCCATGCACTACTCCATGCGCATGCAGGCGCGCTCCGCAGGTGCGCGGGGATGCGGCTCCCGCCCGACCCCCGCGCCCCCGCGCCGCAGATGCGCAAGACGCTCGACATCGAGGGCGACCCGTGGCAAGACCTCATGCTCACGACGCTGTGCCCGCAGCTGGCGCTGTGCCAGGAGATTCGGGAGGCTTCGAGGTTCGAGGACGACCTGAACGCGTACAAAGAGGAGCCGGAAGAGATGATGTACCCTGCGACGATGTTTCCGAGGAACAGCTTGTCGATGCCGGCGTACCTTCGGGAGATGCAGAACCAGCGCATCTCCATGTACGGCGTCCCGCCCATCCAGAGCCTGAACCGCGAGGATTCATCCGACAGCAGCCGACGGGGGCGTACCTCGACGCATATGTTCGCCCCTCCGTCGGCTCGCCCGTCGCCCCGCCAGTCCAGCTGCCCGGTGGAGTGCTTTCCTGGCCCCCCGAGAGCCACGGACAGCCTGGTGAGCCGGCTGTCGCGCCGCGCAACGTTGATACGGGAGGCCGACGCGCGGAAGGGGAACATGTTCGTGCCGAACCGCAACTTGGCACGGGTGCACTGGTCGAACGCGGTCCGCATGGTGCAGCAGCACGGCGAGGCCGCCGCGGGCGTGCACCGCCGGCGCCGCGACTCGGAGGAGGAGTCGGACACCCCGACGCACGACTCGAAAGCCGAGAGGCCGCCGTCCGTCGACTCTTCACCCAACTCAGGAGCATCGGAGCAGACGACGCGCGCAAACGAAGAAGAGCACGCGGAGTGACTACATCAAGGCGCACGAGTGCTGCATCCTCGGCGTCGCCTCCGCCGCGGCGACGCGCGCCGCCAGCGCCGCCTGCGCCCCCTCGAGCGCGGCGAGGCGCTGCGCGACTTGCGCGACCGCCTGCTCCGTCTCGGCCCTCGTTCGCTCCACCGCGGCAGCCGCGTCGGAGCGTGCCGCCAGCGCG
>CAIXBH010000104.1 GCA_903917615.1 uncultured Chloroflexota bacterium
CATCAGCACGGCGATGGAGCCTGCGTAGATGAGGATCTGCGCGACCGCGATGAAATCCGCGCTCAGCGTGAAGAACAGCCCGGCCATGCCGAGGAACGCGAGCACGAGGAACACGAGCGCGTGCAGCAGGTTCCGCGACACGAGCACGAGCAGGCTCGACAGCACGGTCAGCCCGCTCAGCGCGAGGAACGCGACGAAGATGCCGGGTGATGTCATCGGCTGACCGTCCCGACCGACGCCTCGCGGGCGGAGCGCATGCGCTCCGCCGCGCGGAGGCCGCCCATCGAGGTCGCGTAGACCGGGCGCACCGCCTCGAGGCCTGCGCCCCAGCCGATCGCACCAACCCACCAGCGCACACCAACGACCGTGAGGCCGAGGTTGAACATGACCATCAGCCCCATCGGGATGACCGCGGGGCCTGAGTACCCGGCGAGCAACGTCGACTCGACCGCCACCACGAAGACCTGCGCAATGGACAAGGGGATCAGGAACTTCCACGCGTACGCCATGAGTTGGTCGAGCCGGAAGCGCGGCAGCGTCCCGCGCAGCCAGACGAAGACGAAGTAGATCGCCATGATCTTGGTGAGCAGGATGAGGTAGCTCGGCACCCACGTCTCGAGGCCGAAGAACGAGTAGCCCCCGAGGAAGAACGTGGAGAAGAGCCCGCCCACCAGGATCGCGTGGCCCAGGTCCACCGCGAGGAACAGGCCGGCCTGCATGCCGGAGTACTCGGTGTGGAAGCCGGCGACGATCTCAGACTCGGCCTCGCCGATGTCGTTCGGCGTGCGGTTGATCTCGGCCGTGCTCGCGAAGAGGAAGCTGAACGCCGCCAGCGGCATCACCAGGATCAGCCAGACGTGATAGTTCGCCTGCCACTCGACGATGGCCGACAGCTTCGCCGACCCGACGAGGAGCACGACCGCGAGCAGCGACAGGCTGATGGGGATCTCGTAGGACACCATCATCGCGACGGTACGCATGCCGCCCAGCAGCGCGTAGTGGTTGTTCGACGACCAGCCCGCGAGGAACACGGCGAGGACGCCGATCGAGGACACCGCGATCACGTAGAGCACGCCCACGTTCACATCGAGGTAGGACATGTGCTTCGCCCACGGGATGGGCGCCCAGCCAAGCATCGCGGGGATGAAGATCAGGATCGGGGGGAGCACATAGAGGAGCTTGTCGGCGCCCTCAGGAATCAGGGCTTCCTTCTGGATCAGTTTGAGCGCGTCCGCGAGCGGCTGGAGCAGGCCCATCGGCCCGACGCGGTTCGGGCCGACGCGGACCTGGAACTTCGCGATGAGGCGGCGCTCCACCCAGGAGCCGATGAGCAGCCACCCACCGACGAGCGACAGGATGCCCACGCCACCGAGCAGGCCAAAGGTCAGGTAGGGCACGGCGGCCGGCATGCCCTGCCGCGCCATCCAGCCCCGGAGGTGGGCGGCCGGGATCCCGAGGTCGCGGACGTCGTACCAGCGGCCGTCGAGCACACCGCTGACCACCACGACAGCGATCGCGAGGTTCACGAGCGCGAACGCGCCAAGGGCGAGCGCGAGCACCACCCGTCCGGTGCCGCTCAGCCCAAGCAGGCGCTGGCGCACGGTGATGTGCGCCGCCATCTGCCGGAGCATCGGCGTGGCCGAGGTCAGCGAGGGCTTCGGCAGAGCGCGCGCGCGGCTCATCGGTCGATCTCTCCCACGACGATGTCGATGGAGCCCAGGGACACCACCGCGTCCGGAAGCGAAGCGCCGATCGCCATCTCGCGCAAGAGCGACAGGTTGATCAGCGAAGGAGCCCGGATGTGGAACCGGTACGGCGCGGGCGTCCCATCGGAGACGAGATAGAAGCCAATCTCGCCACGGGGGCCCTCGACGCGGCCATAGACCTCCCCGGGCTCGGGCCGCAGCGCGAGCGGGATATCGGTCTTATGCGGTCCCTGGGGAATCTGTTCCATCGCCTGGCGAATGATCCGCACCGACTGGCGGGTCTCCTCCATGCGCACCATGAAGCGGTCGTACACGTCGCCGTTGCGGCCGACGGGGACCTCGAAGTCCATGCGGTCGTAGACGCAGTACGGCTCCGCCTTGCGGAGGTCCCACGGCACGCCCGACCCGCGCAACGCGGGCCCGACGAGCGAGCCGTTGATCGCGTCGGCTGCGGAGATCACGCCGACGCCGCGTGTGCGGCCGAGGAAGATCTCGTTGTGCTCGACCAGCGTGGCGTACTCGTCGATGCGCGTCGGCATCTCGTCGATGAGGTCGCGGAGCGCCGGCCAGAACTCGGGGGGCGGCTCGAAGGCCACACCGCCGATGCGCATGTAGTTCGTCGTCAGGCGCGCGCCGCAGGTCATCTCGAAGAGGTCGAGGATCTTCTCGCGCTCGCGGAACATGTAGAGGAGCGGGGTCTGCCAGGCGCCCGCGTCGGACACCAGCGTGCCGTTCGCCATCGCGTGGCTCGCCATGCGCTGGAGTTCCGCGAAGATCACGCGGAGGTACGAGGCGCGCTCCGGCACCTCGACGCCGCTCAGGCGTTCGGCCGCGAGGCAGACGCCGAGGTTGCTCGACATCGCGGCGAGGTAGTCAGCGCGGTCGGTGAACGGGATGTTCTGGGTGTAGGTGCGCTCCTCGGCGAGCTTCTCCATCGAGCGGTGTAGGTAGCCGACGATCATGTCGAGGTCGCGAATGACCTCGCCGTCCATCACCACGCGGAGGCGGAACACCCCGTGTGTGGAGGGGTGCTGCGGCCCGATGTTCAGGACGTAGGGCTCGGTGTTGGTGGTCATCTAGTGACCGCTCCCCGCCATCGCGCCGCCGGCCGCCTCGTGCGGCATCTCCTGTGACACGAGGTTGTCGCGGTTGAGCTGCCGGGACGGGTTCGCGCGGTCCTCGTTCGGGAAGTGCCCCAGCCCCGGGGTCAGCGCGCCCAGCCCGAGGAAGTCCTTGCGCAGCGGGTGACCCGGGTACCCCTCCCAGAGGAAGAGGCGCCGCAGGTCCGGGTGACCGCTGAAGCGGATGCCGAAGAGGTCGTAGACCTCCCGCTCCTGCAGCAGCGCGCCCTTGTAAACGGGGTACACGCTCGGCAGCAGCGGGTCCTCGTGGTTACGGACGAGGGCCTTCACGGCGATCAGGTGGTTCAGGTCCAGCGACTGCAGGTGGTAGACGACCTCGAAGTGCGTGTGGCGGTCGACTGCGGTCAGGTTCGAGAGCTGGGCCGCGTCGAACTCCTCCGAGTCGTGCAGCCAGCGAAGCGCATCCTCGATGCGGTCAGCCGCGACCTCCACCCACTCGTCGGTCGAAACCGTGACGACGCCGGGCAGCGCCGCACCGAGGCGGGCGCCCACGCGATGACCATCGAGCTGGGTCGGACCGAGGGGCATAGCTACCGCCACTCGAGGGCGCGCTTGCGCCATGCGTAGGCGAGCCCGAAGGCGAGGATGCCGATGAAGATCGCTGCCTTGAACAGGACCTCGACGCCCATCGCCGCATGGTTCACGGCCCAGGGGTAGAGGAAGATCACCTCGACATCGAAGATGACGAAGCCCAGCGCGAAGAGGTAGTAGCGGGCATGGAACTGCCCCCACGACGAGCCCTCGGATTCGACGCCACATTCGTACGTCGCTTCCTTCACGGGGTTCGGGTGTTCGGGGCGAAGCTTGAGCTTGTAGAAGAGGTACGACGCGGCGAGCGGCAGCGCCGGGAAGGCAAGCGAGAACATGAGCAGAAATGCGACGCGCCCGAATTGCTCCGGAATCACCAGCGCGTCCCTTCTACCCACCAACAGCCTGCCCGCGGCATGCCGGGGATAAGGCGAGCGGAACGTAACATTTGCCCTCCTGAGGCGCAACGAAATCTGCCGATAACTCGGCTGCCCCGCGCCGTGCACGTCGGTTGACCCGCCAAACGAGGCACGACTAGAGTCGCCCCGACCCTCAACCCGACGGCACGGAGGTGCCTCAGCGCCGGTCACCGCGCCTCCCCTGGAGGCCGGGCCCGAGCGCGAACGGAGCGCTGCATGGCGTACAACAAGCCGATTCCCGACCCCGAGCAGTACATCACCAAGCCGTTCTGGGACGGCGCGAAGGAGGGGAAGCTCATGCTTCCCCGCTGCACGACCTGCAACAAGGTCCACTTCTACCCGCGCGCGATCTGCCCGTTCTGCCACTCCACCAACCTCGAGTGGATCGAGGCCAGCGGCGAGGGCTACGTCCACACCTTCGCCGTCCAGCACCGCGCCTTCGGCGGC
>CAIXBH010000105.1 GCA_903917615.1 uncultured Chloroflexota bacterium
CGACCCGATGAACATCACCTCGAGCGACATGAAGTCAGGCAGCGGGATGTGGTCGGCGCGCCATCGCTTCGCGGCGCGCAGGAACTCCATGCGCGTCACCAGCAGCACTGCCGCGAGCAGGAAGATCTTGAACCCGAGCGAGGGCTGTCCCGGCAGGTAGGAGATGTTCGTGAGCAGGATGATGCCGCCGGGGATCAGCGCGACCCACGCGTTCTGCCAGCGCACGATCGCCCAGCAGGAGAGGAACCCGACGCCGTACACGAGCGACGCGAGGAGCACGACGAAGGGCAGCGGGTCGGCGGAGATCGACTGCTGCCACAGCGCAACGAACCAGTCCGCCATGCGCAGAGAGAACTCCGTCCACCGCGCGAGCCAGCCGGTGCCGAGCGTCGGGTCGCTCAACGGCACCTGGCGCAGGATCAGCAGCACGATCCCCACGAGGCCGATGCCGATGCCGAGCGTCCCCGCGACCGCGCCGTGCAACCTCGACTGCGCGAGGAGCCAACCGACGACGATCGAGGACATGCCGATCAGCAGCAGCGAGGGCATCTCCTGCACCCAGTCGGACGACTGGAGCGATCCGATGACGGGCAGCATCGCGAGCACGACGAGCCCCAGCGACACCCACGATTCCCACGAGCTCCACCAGCGCGCAACGCGCACGGGCTCGCCGGTCGTGTGACTGCGCGACCCCGTGCCGAAGACCTCATCGAACGATGCTGCCTGTGCCATGTGCTGCCTACTTCACTGCTGGTGGTGGGTCGCGTTACTGCTTCATCGGTGCGATGCGGCCGAGCATCGGGTCGCTGCCCTCGGACAGCGCGCGCGTGAGATCGTCCTGATGCTTCACGGTGTAGGCATACACGCCGCCCGCGGCGAGCGTGCCGTACACGTCGAGCGGGCTCTCGTGGCCGCCGAACGTGTCCGCCTCGAGCAGCACCGCCGCGACCTTCACGCCGCGCCCCTGCAGCGACATCAGCGTCAGCGCCCAGTCCTGCGCCGCCGAGGGCGTGACGACGACGACGGTGGTGTGCCGGCCGAAGCGGCGCGACTCCTCGATCAGCAAGTTGGTGAGCGGGACGGTGCCGTTCGCCCGCGCCAGCGCGAGCGATTCGAGGAGCCTCGTGTAGTGGTTCTGACCGCGGTCGGGCTCGTTGATGCGCAGGTCGTCACCGAACGAGATCAGGCCGACCGAGCGATGCGCGTTCAGGAAGAAGCGCGCGACCGAGGCGGCGACCGAGACGGCCATCTCCTCCGTGCTGTCCTCCCCCTCGCCCGCGTGGCGGCGTGCCTCGAGGTCGAGGACGAGCCAGATGTCCGAGGCGGGGTCCAGCTCGAAGATCTTCACCATCGGCTGGCCACGGTGGGCGGTCGCGGGCCAGTGCACGCGGTTGAACGAGTCACCCGGCTCGTACGGGCGCACCCCCGCGACGTTCGGCGTGACGTTGTGCGTGCGGCGGCGGATGCGGCCCTCGCCCGGGAGGTTCGCCGGCGGGATGTAGAAGTTCGGCAGCTCCGGTGCGTTCGGATACACGAGCAGCGTGGTCGAGTCGCCAAAGGTGCGCGTGACGTGGAAGAAGCCGAACGGGTCGGACGCCGTGACGCGCACCGGACCGAGCGTGTACAGCCCGCGCACGCGCGTCCTCGTGCGGTAGTCCCACGACGAGACGGCGTGCGCGCCCAGCGTCAGCACGCGCTTCGCGTTGTGGCCCGGCACGGACGAGGGGTCCTCCACCTCCAGCCACATCTTCGGGATGATCGAGCGCGACCGGACGGTGATGCGCCCCTCGATCGGCTGGCCCTGCGTCACGCGCTGCGTCGTGCGCTGCACCTCGACCTCAAGGTTGTTCGCCATCGCCTTCGTCCAGAAGTAGAGCAGCGGCAGCGCGAACGCGGTGATATACGCGAGGCGGAACAGCAGCCAGAAGCCGGACGCGATGGCCAGCACGAAGCAGCCGAACGTGAGCGCCACGGCGAACGTGACGTTGAAGTGGCGGCGTGCCTTCGCGCCGAGGGCGAGCAATCGCTGCACCTCGGCCCCCTCTCCTCGTCGAAGCCCGCAGGTCCGATCGGGCGGGCCGGGTTGCCGGCCTTC
>CAIXBH010000106.1 GCA_903917615.1 uncultured Chloroflexota bacterium
AGATGGACGACGCGACGAAGCAGTCAGTCGACCAGGTCGTGAAGACGATCTAGGGCGGTCCTGTGCGGGAGCGGCCCTCCGCGGCCGCTCCCGCGTCCCCTACACACGCCGCGCGATAGCATGGGGGCATGCCGCCTTCGATCCGCTACGCGACCACTTCAGACGGCGTCAGCATCGCGTTCGCGACGCTCGGCGAGGGTGCGCCGGTGCTCTTCATGCCGCCGGTGCCCTTCAGTCACATCGAGGCGATGTGGGAGGCACCGGGGCAGGCGGCGTGGTTCGATCGGCTCGCGCGCTACGCGCAGGTCGCGGTCTACGACGCCCGCGGCACCGGGCTCTCCGACCGCGCGCAGGCCGGCTTCACCCTTGAGGAGATGGCGCGGGATCTCGATGCCGTCGCCGAGCGGCTCGGCTGGACGACGTTCGCGCTCTGCGGGTTCTTCAACGCGGCGCCCGCCGCAATCGCCTATGCCGCCGGTCACGCGAACCGCGTGACCGACCTCGTCGTCTGGGGCGGCTTCGCGCGCGGCCTCGATGTCTATCCGATGCCGCTGCCCGCCGACCCGCGCATGGCCGAGGCCTACTGGCCCGCGCTCCTCGACGCCGCCGCGCGTGCCTGGACCGCCGGCGCGGGCGAGGAGGCGCGAGGGACTGCGGAGTACTTCCGCGCCTGCGTCACGCCGGAGGCGGCCCTCGGAGCGTTCGCCGCGGTCCGTGGCGTGGATGTCACCTCGTTCCTGCCCCGCGTGGAGGCGCGCGCACTGGTGTTGCACCGCCGCGACGCCACCGCCCAGCCGGTGGATGTCTCGCGGGGCCTCGCGGCTCAGATGCCCCACGCCGAACTGCTGGTATTGCCCGGCGAGGCACCGTCGCCGTTCTCAGGTGACATCGAAGCCGGCGTGGACGCGATCGTGCGATTCCTCGGTCTGGCGACGGAGGCCGAGCTCGCATCTGCGCCGCGGGTCGCTGCCGCCCCAGCGGGCGAGGCTGAACTCACCGCCCGCGAGGTAGAGGTCCTGCGTCTGGTCGCGCACGGTCGCGCGAACAAAGAGATCGCTGCGCTCCTCGGCCTGAGCGTCCACACCGTCGAGCGGCACCTGACGAACCTCTATCCAAAGATCGGCTGCCGCAGTCGGTCCGAGGCCACCGCCTTCGCCCTCATGCACGGCCTCGCCTGACCCCCGCGATCTCGCCTCGACCCCGGCATCGACCTACGAGGTTTCCGCCATCGCTTCTGCGAGTTCCCTGCGACGGCACCGTACCGGGGCGCGCCTACATTGAAATCGTGCTCGGGACGTAACCCCTCGGGCCGGAGGACAGTCATGCGAGTCGCAATCACCGGTGGAACGGGCTACGCGGGCAGCGCGCTGCGGCGCGGGCTGACGGCAGCCGGGCACGAGGTCTTCGCAGTGCGTCGCGGCCCGGCATCGGACCCCGCGTCCATGTGGGACCCGGCGGCAGGCTGGGTGCGCCCGGGCCTGCTCGACGGCGTGGACGCCGTCATCCACCTCTCCGGCACCTCGATCGGCGCGAAGCGCTGGACGCCCGCTCGCCGCGCCGAGCTGCGCGCGAGCCGCATCGACAGCACGCGCGTCCTCGTCGATCACATCCGTGGGCTTGCTCAGCGGCCGCCGATCCTGATCTGCGCGTCGGCCACGGGCTACTACGGCGCGGCGGGCGACCGGGTGCTGGACGAGAGCGCGCCCCGGGGGACGGGTTTCCTCGCGGACCTCGTTGCCGACTGGGAGGCCGAGGCGATGCGCGCGGCGGAGGTGGGCGTGCGAGTCGTGACCGCGCGCTTCGGTCCGATGGTCGCGCGCGACAGCGAGCTCATGGCGCGGCTGCTGCTTCCGTTCCGGCTCGGCCTGGGCGGGCCGCTCGGCAGCGGCAAGCAGTGGTTCTCCTGGGTGAGCACCGACGACGTGGTCGGGGCGATCGCGTTCATGCTGACGCACGATGGGATCGCCGGGCCAGTCAACGTCGTGGCGCCCCAGCCGGCGACCAACCTCGAGTTCACGCACGCCCTCGGGCACGCGCTCCACCGGCCGACCGTCTTCCCTGTGCCCGCGTTCGCGTTGCGCGCGCTGTTCGGCGCCGACCTCGCGGACGAGATGCTGCTCGTCAGCCAGCGCGCGGTGCCGCGGGTGCTGCTGGACGCGGGCTATGGCTTCGTCCACGCGACGATCGAGGATGCGCTCGAGGCCGAACTGGGCCAGCAGGCGATGCCGGCGGTGGCTCGATGAGCCCCGTGCATCGCATCGAGGCGACGCAGGTGCTGCCGATCACGCTCGAGGAGGCGTGGGCGTTCTTCAGCGACCCGCGCAACCTTGGCCGTATCACCCCGCCGGAACTCGACTTCCGCATCACGTGCGAGCTGCCGGAGCGCATGGTGCCCGGCATGATTATCACCTACACGCTCCGCCCGCTCTTCGGCATCCCGGTCGGATGGGTCACGGAGATCACGCACGTGCAGGAAGGCGTGCGTTTCGTGGACGAGCAGCGGGCCGGGCCCTACCAGATGTGGCACCACGAGCACTCGTTCGCGGCGGTCCCTGGTGGTGTCGAGATCCGCGATGTCGTGCACTACTCCTTGCCGTTCGGCCCGCTCGGGGAGTTCGCTCACGCGCTGCTCGTGGGTGCGAAGGTGCGCGGGATCTTTGCATACCGGCGCATCGTGCTTCGGGAACGCTTCGGTTCGCCGATGTCGGCTGAGGCCGCGTCATGACGGAACACGTCCCGTACGCGCTGCTGCACGCGACCGTGTTCGACCTCGACGGCCAGCCCGTGCCGCTGGCGCGCGAATGGGCGGATGCTCCGGTCGTGCTGGTACTCCTGCGGCACTTCGGCTGCCTCTTCTGCAAAGAGCAGGCGGCTGAGCTGAACGCGATCGGTCCGGAGGTCGCCGCGCTGGGTGCGCGGATGGTCTACGTCGGTTCTGGGAGCGCGCAATACGCGCGCTGGTTCGTCGAGGACTACGGCGCGCGCTGGCCGATGCAGTGGCCGGTCTACTCCGATCCACAGCTCGAGACGTACCGTGCGCTCGGCGCACGGCGCGGATGGTGGTCGTCCATCAACCCTCGCACGTGGTGGCTCAGCCTGCGCGCGCTGCGCCATGGGTTCCGGCAGTCGCTGCACGAGATGGGCGATCAGTTCCAGCAGGGTGCTGTCTGCGTGGTCCTGCCCGACGGGTCGATGCCGTACTGCTACCTGAGCGCGGTGGCCGGCGACCACCCGCAGCCGGCCGAGGTGCTCCGCGAACTGCGAGCGGCTACCGCTCCCCTTCGTCCTCGCTGATCGTCTCGGCGCGCCCTGCCGCCTGCGGCTCCGAGGAGGACATTGCGCTTCCCGCGTCGCCTCCCGCGCCCGCCATCGCCGTGGCGTGGGGCATACCCGGGAGGTGGCGCCACAGCCACCCCGGCATCGCGTCGATCATCGTGTACACCACCGGCACGAGGACGAGCGTGAGCAGCGTCGATGAGATGACGCCGCCGATCACCGTCGCTGCCAGGGGAGCGCGCAACTCCGAACCTTCGCCGAGCTGCAGGGCCGTCGGGAAGAGCGCGATCGCGATCGTGAGGCTCGTCATGAGGATCGGGCGCAACCGCACCGGGCCCGCCTCGATCAGCGCGTCACGTACGGACATCCCTCTCGCCCTGTTGTGGTTCGTGCGATCCACGAGCAGGATGCCGTTCTTGATCGCGAGGCCGACGAGCAGGATCAGACCGATCATCGAGAAGATGCTGAACGTGTAGTGGAATGCGAACAGGCCGAAGATCGCCCCGCCGACGGCAGCCGGCAGCGCGAACAGAATCACGAGTGGGTGCAGGAACGAGTCGTACAGCAGCGCCATGAGCAGGTACGCGAGGACGATCGACGCGCCGAGGGCCGTGAACAGCTGTCCGAAGCTCTTCGCCTGCTGCTCGCTCGCACCGGCGAGCTTCGCGCTGTAGCCGTTCGGCAGTCCGAGGTCGGAGATGCCCTTGAGGATCGCCGGCTGGAGCGACGCCAGCGTCGTTCCCGTCTCGAGGTCTGCGCCGACGTTCACGACACGGTTGCGGTTGTAGTGGTCGATTTCCGTCGGGCCCGAGGTCAGGGCGATGTCCGCCACCTGGCGGAGCGAGACCGTCTGGCCGGAGGCGGTGATCACGGGCAGGTCGCCCACTGTGGTGGTGGAGACGCGCGCGTTCGCCGTGAGCAACACGCGCACATCCGTCTGCGTGCCATCCACGTTCTGCAGTTTGGTCGCGACCGTGCCGGCAAATGCCGTGCGCACCATCGATCCGAGCGTCGCGGCGTTCACGCCCAGGTCCGATGCCTTCGCCTGGTCGATGGTCACGAGCACCTGCGGCTGTCCGACCGGCGCCCCGTTCGTGACGTTGATCGCGCCGGGCGTGCCGGCGAGCAGTGTCTCGACGAGGTTCGAGGCGCGCGTCAGGCCGTCGAGGTCGGGCCCCGAGAGCCGGATGGCGAGGGGCTGCTGTCCGCCGCCGGGGCCGCCGTTCTGGAGCGACACCTTCACCTTGATGCCGGAGATCTGGGACAGCCGGCCGCGCGCGTCCTCCATGATCTTGAAGACGTCACGCCGGCCTGAGGTAATCGGCTTGAGCAGAATGGTCACCGCGCCGAATCGCGCCTGCCCGGACGAGGCAGAGCCGAGCGCGCCGCCGGAGCTGACGCCCACCGATGAAGCGACGGTGTCCACCTCCGGCATCGCGAGCAGGATCGCCTCGACATCGCGCATCGCGGCATCGTGAGCGCTCAGGGACGTGCCGGGAGGCGCCTCCGTGCTGATCGTGAAGTAGCCGCCGTCCGAGTTCGGCACGAACTCGACGGGCACGATGCCGCTGCTGACGAGGAAGATGCCCGCAACTACGCTCAGCGCCGCGACCGCGCACACGATGAAGCGGTGCACCAGCGACCACATGAGGATGCGTCGGTAGCGCTGCTCCAGCGCGTCGAACCAGCGGTCCCACACCACGCCGAAGCGGTCGATGATGTTCCGCGGCGGCCCCTCGTGCTCCGGGCGCAAGAAGCGCGCCGCGAGCATCGGCGTGAGCGTGAACGACACGCCGAGCGAGATCAGCGTGGCAGCCGCGATCGTGAAGCCGAACTCCTTGAAGAACGCGCCGATCTGGCCGCTGACCAGTCCGGTCGGCGCGAACACCACGACGTCGACGAGCGTGATGCCGACAGCAGCGAGCCCGATCTCGGCGCGCCCGAGCAGCGCCGCATCGAGCGGCGGCTCGCCCCGGCTGAGGTGTCGCAGGATGTTCTCGATCACCACGATCGAGTCATCCACGAGGATGCCGATGGTCAGCGTCAGCCCGAGCATGCTCAGGAAGTTGAGGCTGAACCCCATCAACTCCATCGCGATGAACGTGGTGAGCAACGTCGTCGGGATGGAGAGCAGCACGATGATGGCCGCGCGCGGGTTGTGGAGGAACGTCAGGAGCACGAGGCTCGTCAGGATCACGGCCCCGATGAGTTCGTCCTCGATGCCTGTCAGCGAATTCCGCACGAACGGCGTCGTGTCGAGGACGACGCCGATGGTCGCAGTGCTCGGCAGGGCGGCACGAATCCCCGGCAGCGCCTTTCGCACGCCATCCGTCACGTCGGTGAGGTTCGTGCCGGTCTGCTGACCGACCGAGATCATGATCGCCTGCTTGCCGTTCGAGCGAGAGATCTGCGTCAGCTCGGTGCCCGCTGCCTTCACCGTCGCGATGTCGCGCAGGTGCACCTGACCGCCCGGCCCGCCGCCGACCGTGATGCCGCCCATGTCCTCGACGTTGGCGTAGAGCCCGGTGACCTGGAGGTCGTACTTCTTCTGGCCCTCGCTCACCTGCCCGCCCGGGATCGAGGCGTTCGCCGCGGCGAGCGCGCCCAGGACCTGCTGCAGCGTGACGCCGTAGCCACTGAGGCGGGTCGGGTCGACCTCGACGTGCACCTCGGACTGCTGGCCACCCACCAGCGTCGCCTGCGACACGCCGTTGATCGCCTGGATGTTCGGCAGGATCTCGTCGTGGGCGATGCGGTACAGCTCCGTCGCCGGGACGGAGTCGTCCGCGAGCGCCAGCTGCATCACCGGCTGCTGGTTGAAGTCGAACTTCTGCACGAGCGGCTGCTGCGTGCCGGTCGGGAACTTCGGCACCACCGTCGCCACGCGACGCTCCACGTCCGTGGCGATCTGCTTCGAGTCCGCCTGCTCCGTGAACTGCACGACGATGAGCGAGAAGCCCTCTCCGGATGAGCTCGTGATCGTGTCGATGTTCGAGAGGCCGGCGATCGCGTCCTCGACCGGCTTCGTGACCTGGATCTCCACCTCTCTGGGGTTTGCCCCCGGGTAGACGGTCACCACCGACACGATCGGCGTGTCGACCTTCGGGAACTGGTTGATCGGCAGGGTCTTGAAGCCGATGAACCCCGCCACGGCGAGAGTGAGGAAGATGGCGACCGTCGCGCGGACGCGCGTGATCGCGAGGCGTGTGAGCAGCATGGGTTATCGGTGTCCCGTCGTGGCTGTGGCGGCGGAGGCCTGATGTTTCGCGGTCGGTTGTTCGAGGGCATCGCCCGGCGACCCCGCGACGGCAGCGAAGAGCGCTTCGAGGCCGCAGCAGAGCGCGTCGAGGTCCCCATCGGCGAGTGCCTCGATGTGGTCGTTGAATGCCCGGACGCCGGCGGTCATGAGGTCGTACACGAACTGCTCGCCCGCAGGAGTGACACAGACGAGCACCGCGCGGCGGTCCGAGGGGTCGGCGTGGCGCTCGGCGAGACCGGCAGCCTCGAGACGGTCAACGGCAGCGGTCGCCGCGTTCGCCGACAGCCCGAGGTCCCGCGCGACGAGCCCGATGCGCGAGCGGCCGTGCGCTCGCACGACCATCAGTGTCTTGACCTGTGCCATCGAGAGGTCGAGTTCGAGCCACCGTTCCGGCCCGGCGACCGGTGACGTCGCCATCGCAAGCGATGCGATGAGTTCCTCGACGCGGTGGACACGTTCGCGGCGTTGTCGGCGGTGATCGACCATGCAGGACATGATGCCACGGGATCGCAGAATGTTCCAGAGATCGGGAATATCCCGATTCTGACGATTACGCGCGTGGTGCCTACTCGTCCATCAGGGTTTGCATCGCGCGCGCGCCGGAGACCGCCCAGAACAGCCAGATGCCGGTGATCACCGCGAGTCCGAGGTAGGCGCTCACGATCGACGTCACGATCGCCACCGCGTACACGGGTAGGCCGAGATAGATCTGGCGCCGGACCCGCTCCACCAAGTCGTCCGACACCGCCGCCTTGAGCAGTCGCCGGCGGTAGGTGATCGAGAGCCAGAGGAGGATGAACCCGACGTTCACCCCGAGCGAGAGGACGGCATACGCGGCGACGGCCACCGTGCCGGCCGGGTGAAGCAGGTAGTGGCCGACCAGATCGGCCGCGACCGCGTAGAGTGAGGTGAGCAGCAGCAACAGGCCGTTCGCGAGCATGAGCACCGGGTCGACGTGGTCGACCTTCTGGAAAATCCCGTGGTGATTGATCCAGATAATCAGCACGCTCGCGAAGCTGGTGATGAATGCCGCGTACGTCGGCCACGCTGCCCACAGCGCCTGCGCGAGTTCACCCGGCGTCGCGTCATGCTCGAGCACCGGGACCTTGATCTCGAGCACGAGGATCGTGATCGCGATGGCGAACACGCCGTCGCTGAAGGCCTCCAGGCGTCCGGTGTCCCGGCGCACCGCTGAGGTGCTGGCCTCGGTTGCGGCGGTCATCGAGCCTGCTCCTCTTCCAGTTGTGCGCGGCGCTTGGGCATCCTATCGCCGCGTCGCGGTTCGTGGTGATCCAGAAACGTGCGCGTTACCTCTGTGCTCCGCGTTTCACGTATCATCCGTCGCCATAACGGGACCTTAACGTCCGCCGTCGTGCCGTTCGGCGCGTAGCCGGACGCCCGAGAGGACGAGCGATGACGATGGCGAAGCCGCCGCTGCGGCTGCCCGGCGGGATGTTCTACGGCTGGGTGATCGTCGCCGTCTCGTTCATGGGGAACTGGATCACCGCGCCGCTCAATCCCGTCGTGTTCTCGATCTTCGTCGTGCCGATGCGCGCGGATCTGAACCTGAGCCTCGCCTCGCTCGCCTGGTGCATCACGGTCCGGCAGATCAGCGCCGGCGTGTCGGCTCCGCTGATCGGTAAATGGGTCGACCAGTACGGCGCCCGCTGGGTTGGCCTCGGCTGTTCGCTCTGGGCGGGGTTCTGCCTGATCGGCATCTCGCAGGCGCGTGACGTGAGCATGCTCGGCATCGTGATCCCGACGGTGTGGGTGATGTACATCCTGTTCTTCGTGTCCGGGTTCTCCGGATTCGGGGTCTTCGGCGGCGGGCAGATCCTCACCGGCGTGCCGCCGGCGAACTGGTTCTTCGCCAAGCGGGGCCGCGCGGTCTCCTTCGCGACTGCGGGCGGCGGGCTTGGCACGGCGGCATGGGCGTTCATCTCCTCGCGCACCATCCCGCTCATCGGCTGGCGCGAGTCGTGGCTCATCAACGCGCTGCTGATCATCTGCATCCTCGCGCCGATGTACGGGTTGCTCATGCGTCGCAATCCGGAGGACGTCGGGCTCTACCCCGACGGCGCGGACGGGCCGGTGCAGCCGGTCACGCCCAGCCCGAACGCCGCGGTCCGGCCGGCACGGACCGAGACGAACTTCACGCTCAGGCAGGCGATGCGCACGCCCGCGCTGTGGCTTGTCACGGCCGCGTTCATGCTCCACACGTTCGGCACGAACGCGATCCTGTTCCTGCGCACGTCGTACTGGGCGGACATGGGGATCAAGTCGAGCGACATCGGCAACGCGGTCGCGGTGGATCCCTTCACCGTCATGCTCTGCACGCTGCTCTTCGGGTTCCTGGCGGAGCGGTATCCCGTGCGCTTCATCACGGCGTTCGGTGGTCTCGTCCGCGGGCTCTCGATGGTGGTGCTGTTCCTGACGCAGCCGTACGCCATCTGGGCATACGCCCACAACTTCACGTGGGGCATCGGCTCCGCCGGCATGGGCACCGGGCAGAACCTGCTCATTCCGCAGTACTTCGGCCGCTTGTCGCAGGGCGCCATCCGCGGCTTCACGGCCCCGATCATGATCGCGGCGGGCGCACTCAGCCCGCCGATCTATGGCTACCTGATCAGCGTCGGCGTCGCGGAGACCACGCTCTTCATCGTCTCCGGGGTGATGATGTTGATGGCTGGCGCGATCTTCGTCCCGCTGCGTCCCCCCCGGCTGCCCGCCACCGCCGCTCAGCGCCAGACCGAGGCCGAGGCGACGCCGGCGTCCTGACGCGTTCCGAGGCGAGCGGTCGCCACACGGGCACCAGACAGCCAGAGAGCCCGCCGATTGGCGGGCTCTCTGCGTCGTACGAGAACTGGACCGGCCTAGAGCGGACGCTGCAGCACGAAGTTCGTGTGCGGGGTCTTCTGCGCCTTGTACTCGTCAGCCCGGCTGCGCTGCACCTCGACGACCTCGAAGCCGCAGGCCTCGAAGATGTCCTGATAGGTGCGGCGCGGCATGCGGTGCACGCGGAACGGCGAGCGCACGCCCGCGCCGTGCTCGCGGATCATCGTCATGTGCGCCGCGATGTCCTGCGGCTCGTCGAACGTGTAGACGGACGCGATGAACAGGCCGCCCGGCTTGAGCGTCCGGAAGATGTTCGAGCAGTAGCGGAGCAGCTCGTCGAAGTCGAACTGCATGAGCAGTTCGTGCCCGATGACCGCGTCGAACTCCTTGTCGCGGAAGTCCGCGCCGAGACCGTAGGTGACGCGGAACTCGATCGGCGCGAGGTCGGCGGTCGCCGCGCGTGCCTCGTCGAGGATGCGCTCGGAGACGTCGTTCGCCACCAGCGTGCCGACGAGCGGCCGGATGTGGCGCGTCACGCGCCCGCCGCCGCAGCCCAGCTCCAGCGCGCGCGCCGAGGGGGCGACGTGCTTCGCGACGAGACCCATGAACGTCTCGAGGCCGCCCCAGGTCGCGCCCATCCCGCCGTTCGGGATGACCTGGCGCACGGTCTCGACGTGAATGAGCCACGACAGCGTGTGGTCGGCGCGCAGGCCGGCGCTGGCGCCTCGGACCGCCGTGCGCGCCGCGTGGACCGCGAGGTGTGGCTGCTTCACGAGCAGGCGCGACAGGCGCATCCAACCCTTCGTGGAGCCGGCGAGCTGCTGGATGCGGAGGCTCTCCTCCTCGGTCGCATCGAAGCGCACCGGGGCGACCGAGGTGTTCAGCACGGAGGGCGCCTCGATCGGTGCCGTGACGACACCGCCGTCGAGGGATGCGCCAATACCCACCGAGCCGCTCTCGCGGCTGGCGATCTCTTCCTGAACGACCATGATCCGTGCCTCCGAAGTCGCGGCACGCGTTGCGCGCCGCCTCATTCGCCCCGCCGAGGGCAACAGTCCGCACATGCGGTCTGGCAGCGGACTATACCAAGCGTCGCGGCCTCCGTGTGCCGATCGACCAGTATTTGTCTGGGCGTTCTGACGTGTACGTGAGGGTGATGGGCGCTGGCGAATGGTAGGCTCGAATGATGAAGTGCCCCCCGCCGGCGCGCCGGCCGCGCGCCATCCTCATCATCCGTGCCTCGATCGCCTGTGCCCTCGCGCTGCTCGCGACCGCCTGCGGCAGCAGCGCCGCCACC
>CAIXBH010000107.1 GCA_903917615.1 uncultured Chloroflexota bacterium
CCCGACGGCGATCTGCTTGCGCGCGAGTTCGAGGCGCTCCTGCGCACGTCGCAGTTCGTCGACCCACACGAGGAGCTTGAGGCCGAACGTGGTCGGCTCGGCGTGTACGCCGTGCGTGCGGCCGATCTGGATGGTCTTGCGGTGCTTCACCGCCTGCCGCTCGATCACGGTCTTCAGCTCGCCGACGGACTTCGAGATGAGGTCGAGCGCCTCGACCATCTGCAGGCACGTGGCCGTGTCCCACACGTCGTTCGACGTCAGCCCGAAGTGAATCCAGCGCGATTCCGGCCCGAGCGACTCCGCGACAGAGCGCAGGAATGCGGTGACGTCGTGGTGCGTCTCCTCGATGTACCGCATGACGTCCGGGACGTTCACGCGCGCGTTCGCGGAGACCTTCAGCACATCGTCCGCGGGGACGGTGCCCTCGTCGCCCCACGCCTCGACGACCGCAACCTCGACCTGGAGCCATGTCTCGAACTTGCGCTCGTCGGACCAGATGCGCTCCATCTCGGGCAGGCTGTATCTCGTGATCATCGGCGGACGCTCTCGCTGGTCGTTCGGTGGATTCCTACAGGCCCGCGAGATCCTCGCGCACGGGCGCGAAGGCCTCGATGACCACGGCCGCGGTGATCGCGGTCAGCTCGTGCGGCAGGTCGCCGGGGATGAGGTAGCACCCACCCGCGTCCACCTGGCGCGTCTCGGTGCCCATGCGCAGGTTCACGCTGCCAGACACGACGGTGCCGATCTGCTCGTGCGGATGCACGTGCTCTACGACGCACCCGCCGGGCTCGAGCTCCACGCGCAGCATCGTGAGCTTGTCGCCGGACTCGAGCGTGCGTCGCGTCACGTTCGGCGCCGCGGCGATCGCGTTCGTCTCGTCATAGGTGCGCCATCGTGCTTCGGCCATGTCGTACTCCCAACTATTCCGGACGAATGATCGGCCGGTCCGCCATCGGATCCGGTCCGAGGATTGCCTGTGCGAAATGAAAGGCCACCTGGTTGCGCTCGTGCACGTCGCCGAAGAGCGCGCTCAGGTGGTCGTCGCCGTCCACCGCGTGCGCGAACCGCAATGCCGCGGCCTCGAGGTCCCCGCGCACCTCGTCGATGCGTCCCCGGGCGACCTCGGCTGGTCGCAGATTGCGGATGGCGAGCTCACGGTTGCCGCGCAGCCCCCAGAGTACCGCCTCGGCCATGCTGCCGAGCCGCCCGGCGGCGCCGTCCCATGCCGCGATGTAGTGCAGGCACGGCGCCTCGGCCGGCTGCTCCGGCGGCACCGGCACCGCATCGAGGTCGATCCGCCGCCGGCACTCGATCATCGGGCAGCGCACTGTGTGGGGCGCGGCGGCGGTCATTGTCCGGCCTCGGGGGTCGTCGGTTCGATGAGCGCTCGCCCCGGCTCACCCCCACCCCAACCCTCCCCCCTCAAGGGGGAGGGGGGCGCGAGCGCCGGAGCAGTTGAAGCGGCTCCGCGTGCTCCCCTTCTGTTTCGTGCCAGAGCGTGGAATCTCTCGCACCGAGGTTCCCGGGTGGCGACGAACTCCCCCAGGGGTTTGGGGACGCGGAGCGTCCCCATTTCTACTTCTGTGTTCTGATTCCCCCTCCCGGGCAGGGAGGGGGTTAGGGGGTGGGCCGCCCGTGCAAGCACCGCGACCACGCTCATCGCGGCAACCCCGCGAGGCTGACCGCGAGCGGCTCGTCCGCGCGAGCCGCGATGTCCGTGCGGTAGTGCGCCCCCTCGAAGGAGATGCGCTTCACGTTGTCGTACGCACGCTCGCGCGCCTCGGCCACGGTCGGACCCTGCGCCACCACACACAGCACGCGCCCGCCGTTCGTCACGAGGCGTCCACGCTCGTCGCGCCCCGCGCCGGCGAAGAACACCTGCACGTCGCGATCGACGTCCTCCACGCCCGAGATCACCGCGCCGCGCGGGTACGCGCCCGGGTACCCCGGCGACGCCATCATTACGCCCACGCTCGCGGCCTCGTCCCACTCGACGGGCACGTCGGCGAGGCGCTGGTGCGCGACCGCATCGCAGATGTCGAGAAGATCGCTGCGCAGTCGAGGCAGCAGCACCTCCGTCTCGGGGTCGCCGAATCGCGCGTTGAACTCGACCACGCGCGGCCCGTCGGCGGCGAGCATGAGGCCGGGGTAGAGCACACCGCGGAAGGGCCGTCCCGCCTCGGCGAGGGCGCGGATCGCGCGCTCGGTCACGTCGCGACGGATCGCCTCGGCAGCCGCCTCGGGCAGCCAGCCCGGCGGCGTGTAGACGCCCATGCCCCCGGTGTTCGGCCCGAGGTCGCCGTCGAACACGGGCTTGTGGTCGCAGGAGAAGGGCATGTGTCGCACGGTCACGCCGTCGCTGAACGCGTGCGCTGAGGTCTCGCGCCCGTACATGCGCTCCTCGATCACGACGCGCGCGCCCGCCACGCCGAAGGCGCGATCGCGCATCGCGGCGTCGATGGCCGCCTCGGCCTGCGCGACGTCGTCGCATACGGTGACGCCCTTGCCGAGCGCGAGCCCGTCTGCCTTCACGACGACGCGATAGGGCGCGCTGCGGACGTAGGCCTTCGCGGCGTCAGGGTCGTCGAAGCTCGCGGACACCGAGGTCGCGATGCCAGCCGTCGCCATGAGCTCGTTCGCGAAGGACTTCGACGCCTCGATCTGGGCGGCGGCGCCGCTCGGACCGAACGTCGGGAAGCCCGCGGCGGTAAGTCGGTCGACGATGCCCGCGCCGAGCGGATCGTCGGGCCCGACGATCACGAGGTCGGCCCGCACGCGCTCGGCGAGCGCCACGATGCCGTCGAAGTCCATGACGGGCACCTCAACGTTCTCGCCGAAGGCGGCGGTGCCGGGGTTGCCCGGCGCGATCCAGAGCTTCGAGAGGCGCGGCGACTGCGCGAGCCGCCACGCGATCGCGTGCTCGCGCCCGCCGCCCCCGACGAGCAGGACGTTCACTCGTCGTCTCCGCCGAGGGCGTTCGCCAGTCCGTGGATCGCGCGGTCGCGCTCCTGACGCGCGCGCTCGACGGCCGTGCGGAGGCGATTGAGCTCCGCGGTCTGCGCGCTCGTCCACGAGTTCTGCTCGGCGGCGTACTCGGAGACGCGCCGTTCCGCGCGCACGAGGCGGTCCGTCGCCGTCTTCAACCCGTCGCGCGCCTCGCTGAGGCTAGGCATCGCCTGCGCCTATTCGCACTCGCCCTACTCCCACTCGATCGTCCCCGGGGGCTTCGAGGTGATGTCGTAGACGATGCGGTTCACCTCGCGCACCTCGTTGGTGATGCGCGTGGAGATCTGCGAGAGCAGGTCGTAGGGGAGGCGCGCCCAGTCGGCCGTCATCGCGTCCTCAGCGGCGACGCAGCGCAGCGCGATCGTGTGGCCGTACGTCCGGAAGTCGCCCTGCACGCCGACGGACATCGTGTCGGTGAGTACCGCGAAGGACTGCCAGAGGTCGTAGTAGACCTGCGCCTTCTCGATCTCGTCCATGACGATGTGGTCCGCGCGGCGCAGGATGTCGAGCTTCGGGCGCGTCACCTCGCCGATGATGCGGATGGCGAGGCCGGGGCCCGGGAACGGCTGGCGGTAGACCATCTCGTCCGGCAGGCCGAGTTCCTTGCCGACGCGGCGGACCTCGTCCTTGAAGAGGTTGCGCAGCGGCTCGATGAGCGTGAGCTTCATGTCCTTCGGCAGGCCACCGACGTTGTGGTGTGTCTTGATCTTCGCGGCGGCGGAGTTGCCCGTCGACGCCGACTCCACGACGTCGGGGTACGTCGTCCCCTGCACGAGAAAGTCCACGCGGCCGAGGGCGCGTGTCTCGTCCTCGAACAGGTGGATGAACGTCTCGCCGATGCGCTTGCGCTTGGTCTCCGGGTCCGACACGCCCTCGAGCTGGTCGAGGAAGCGGTCGGTCGCATCGACGTGGTTGAGCTTGATCTTGAGGTGGCTGCGGAAGGTCGTCACAACCTGCTCCGCCTCGCCCATTCGCATGAGGCCGTTGTCGACGAAGATGCACGTCAGCTGGTCGCCGATCGCGGCATGCACGAGGCTCGCCGCGACGGCCGAGTCGACGCCGCCCGACAGCGCGCAGATCACCTGGCCGTCGCCGACGGCTTCCTTGATCGCCTTGACCGACTCCTCGACGAAGTTGCCGGCGGTCCAGTCACCCTTGCAGTGGGCCACCTCGAACAGGAAGTTGCGGATGATCTGATCGCCCTGGGGCGTGTGCACGACCTCCGGGTGGAACTGGATCGCGACGTGGCCGCGGTCGTCGGCCATCGCGGCCACGGGGGCGTTGTCGGACTGCGCGATCGCGCGGAAGCCGACGGGCAACTGCACGACGTTGTCGCCGTGCGACATCCAGACGGGCAGCGAGGCGGGCAGCCCCTTGAACAGCGGGCTCGAGGCCTCCGCGACGTTCAGCACCGCGTGGCCGTATTCGCGGCTGGGCGCTGGGTCGACCTTGCCGCCGAGGGCGTGCGCCAGGAGCTGCATCCCGTAGCAGATGCCGAGCACGGGGACACCCGAGTTGATGACATAATCCGGAAGCGTCGGCGCGTCGGTCTCATACACGGAGGCGGGGCCGCCGGAGAGGACGAACGCCTTCACCTTGAGGTGATTGAGCTTCGACGCGGGCGCGTCCCACGGCACCATCTCGGAGTACACGCTCGCTTCGCGGATGCGCCGCGCGATGAGCATGGAGAACTGCGACCCGTAGTCGAGGACCACGACGGCCTCGGGCGCGTTCGGTGCAGGGGTGAGGATCTGCCCGGGCTCACGCGCCTCGGCGATCTCGAGGTAGGTCGCAACCTCCCGGTCGCCGGAAGTGCGAATCCGATCCGCCGGAGCGGAGACGTCGGTCGTATCGACCATGAGGGACACCTGATCGGGGGAGAAGGGGCCCGCTAGAGGACGATCCTACCGAGGGCTATGGTGCGGGTCAACGAAGCGTCGGGGGCCAACCCGCCGGCCAGTCCGTGGGGGCGCGGGAGCGAACGATGGGCAATCTCACACCGCCTCTCGCGGCAGAGTCTGAGGCGCTGAAGGAGGCCTACGCCGCCCTGAATCGGAACGATATTCCGGCAATGGTTGAAGCGTTTGACGCGGAGATCGACTGGCTCGAACCGTCCGAGCGCTCGGGCGGCCGGACCTGTCACGGGCAGGCAGAGGTGCAGGCGCACCTGTCGCAGGCGCGGGCGACCTGGGCCGAGGGAGGCTGCGACCCGGAGCGGCTCATTGTCGGCGGCGACAAGATCGTCGTGTTCGTGCATGTGCGCGTGAGACTGAAGCAGGAAACTGAGTGGCGCGAAGCGGATCTGGCTGACGTCTATACCTTCCGTGACGGCAAAGCCGTGCAGATGCGCGCGTTCGCCGATCGGCGGCAGGCGCTCGAGTGGGCTGGAGTCGGCACTTCCGATGCAACCTGAGCCACGACCCGACGAAGTACAACACTCCTCACCCCGCGAGTGGCGGGAGTGGACTGGGAACGCGACCGTGTCGCAATGAACGAGGACCCCGTCCGCACCGTGACCGCGGTCGTGCTGCGCGGCCCGGCACTGGAGGTACTCGTGTTCGAGCAGCCGGCCGCGCCCGGATTGCACGTGCCCGCTGGTCGCGTCGAGGCGAACGAGGCGCCCGAGGCGGCAGCCCTCCGCACGCTTCTCGAAGCGACGGGCGTCGAGGGCCAATGGCCGCGGATCGCCGGCCTCGTGAACGAGGTTCACGGCGACGAGGCGCGCCGTCGCTGGATCTATCTCTTCGACGCGCCGGATGGTCTCGCGGCCGAGTGGTCGACCAACCCATCGAACCTCTGTCGCTGGGTGCCGTTCGACGACGCGGTGCTGGTCGATGCAGAGCAGCCGTGGCTCGAGACCGTGCGCGCGAGCCTGGATGGGGAGTCCTGATGCCGATCGTCTCCGCTGCATACCTGACCGAGGTCGCGACGCACATCCTCATGGGCGGCGTCATCGCGATCCCGACGGACACCGTGTACGGCCTCGCCGCGCTCGCGACGAGCGCCGAGGCGATGGTGGGGCTCGCCGACCTGAAGGGGCGCGAGCAGCAGCAGCCGATCGCCGTCCTCGTCGACTCGGTCGAGGCGGTCGCGCCGTACCTCGAGGATGCGCATGCGCTCGACGGCGTCGCGCCGTTCTGGCCGGGCGCGCTCACGGTCGTCGTGCGCGCGAAGCGGATGGAGGGCGGCCTCGCTGCGCCCGCGGTGACCGAGGGCGGCACGATCGGCGTGCGCATCCCCGACGACGACCTCGCGCGGCGCCTCATCCGCGCGCTCGGCGGCGTCCTCGCGGTCTCGAGCGCGAACCACCACGGTGAGGCGCCCGCGCTCTCGGCGGCCGAGGTGGCGCGCATGTTCGGCGACGAGCTGCTCATCCTCGACGGCGGCGATCGCACGGGCGGGGTGCCCTCGACCGTCGTCGACCTGAGCGGCGAGCGGCCGAAGGTGCTGCGCGAGGGCCCGGTGACGGCGGCGATGCTGGGGATCGAGTCCTAGCGATGGCGACGGGCGCGAACGTGGGCCGCATCACCGGTCTCGACCACGTGCAGCTCACGATGCCTGCGGGCGCGGAGCATGAGGCGACGTGTCGCGCGTTCTATATCGACGCGCTCGGCCTCGAGGAGGTCGAGAAGCCCGACGTGTTGAAGCCGCGCGGCGGCCTCTGGTTCCAAGGCGCTGGCTTCCAGCTCCACCTGAGCATCGAGGAGCCGATGGTGACCCGCCGCCACCCCGGCCTTGTCACGGACGACCTCGACGCCATCCGCGCGCGCATCGAGGCCGTCGGCTACGCGACGGTCGATGACCCGGGCATCCCCGGCGTCGTCCGCTTCTACGTCATCGACCCGTTCCAGAACCGCATCGAGATCCAGCAGCACCTGCGCGCGTAACGCGTCGCGCCAACCGGCGCGAAACACGCGGCCTGTCCCTCGGCCGCGGCTGCGATACGATGGCGTCCTAGCGGGCTGTTCGAGGCGGGGGCTGCCGGTGCGCGTTGCGATCGGGTCGGATCACGCAGGGTTCGAGTTGAAGAACATCCTCCGTGATGAACTCGCCGTCATCGGCGACGAGGTCACGGACTTCGGCACCGACTCACTTGAGTCGTGCGACTACCCGGACATCGCGGTGCCCCTGGCCGAGCAGGTCGCGGCCGGGGACTTCGACTTCGGCATCTTCATCTGCTCGAACGGCGTCGGCCCCTCCATCGTCATGAACAAGGTGCACGGCGTCCGCGCCGCCCTCTGCCACGACCCCTTCTCCGCGCGCCGCGCGCGCGAGCACACGAACGCGAACGTCCTCGCGATGGGCGCCTGGGCGATCGGCCGAGGCGCCGCGACCGAGGTCGTCCGCGCCTTCCGCGACGCGTCCTTCGAGGGCGGCCGCCACGAGCGCCGCCTCGCCAAGGTGCAGGTGATCGACGACCGCATCCCCGGCGCGCCGGACGCCGGTTAGCCTCGTGTCCCTGCGCAGCCGCGCGACCGTCGCCGCGACGCTCGCCCGCAACCTCGGCCGAGGTGCGCTGCGCACCGTCACCCACCAGGCCTTCCCGATCACACGGGGGAGCCTTCGCGTGCGGGACGCCGAGGGCCCCATCGACATCGTGCGCGACCGCTACGGCGTGCCGCACGTGTTCGCGGGCAGCGAGGCCGACGCATTCTTCGGGCAGGGGTTCGTGCACGCGCAGGATCGCCTGTTCCAGATGGAACTGATGCGGCGCGTCGCGGCGGGGCGGCTCGCGGAGATCGTGGGCACCCGGGCGCTGGAGAGCGATCGCTTCATGCGCCGCGTCGGGCTCACCGTCGCGGCCGAGGGCGATCTCGCATCCGCGACAGCCACCGGCCGCGCGTGTCTGGAGGCGTACGCGAACGGCGTCAATGCGGGCGTCCGCTCGCTGCGGGAGCTCCCACCGGAGTTCACCCTGCTTGAGTTCGTGCGCGAGCCCTGGACGCCGCTCGACTCGCTGGTGATCGGCCGGCTGCTCATGTTCGGCTTCGCCGGCAACTGGGACACGGAGCTGCTGCGCGAGCGCCTCGTGCAGGCGCTGGGCGTCGAGCGTGCCGCCGCCGTCGAGCCGGTACATCCACGCGAGGGCGCGACGGTGACCGGGCGCCCGACGATCCCCGCCACCGAGCGCCTGCTCGCCGCCTATCGCGCCGCGGTCGAGGCGGGGCTGCCGGTCGGCGCGGCCTCCAATGCGTGGGCTGTCACCAGCGCGCACACCGCGACGGGCGGGCCGCTGCTGGCGAGCGACCCGCACCTGCAACTGCGGCTGCCCGGCGTCGCGCACGTCTCGCACCTCCTCGGCGGCTCGCTGAACGCGGTCGGCGCGGACTTCCCGGGCGTGCCCGGGATCGCGATCGGGCACAACGCGCACATCGCCTGGGGGATCACCGCCGGCATGGCCGATGTCTCCGACTGCTTCGTGGAGACCTGCGACCCGGCGGACCCGCGCCGTTACCGCACGCCCGAGGGCTGGGCGGTGGCCGAGGAGCGCGTCGAGCGCATCCTCGTGCGTGACGCGCCCGCGGTCGACGAGCACGTGCTGGTCACGCGGCACGGGCCCGTCCTCGGCCCGGCGATCAGCGGCGAGGACCGCTCGATCGCGCTGCGGTCGACCGCGCTGGAGCCCGGCGACATCGTCAGCGCATTCCTCGCGATCGGCGCGGCGACGAACCTCGAGGAACTTGAGCGCGCGATCGAGGGCTGGCCCGGGACGACGTTCAACTTCGTCTTCGCCGATGTGAACGACCGGGTGGGATACCGCATGGCCGGCCACGTCCCGCAGCGGGAACACGGGGAGGGGCTGCTGCCGCACGACGGCGCACGCTCGCCCGGGCCTGCCGCACCGTGGCCGCCGAGCGCGATGCCCCGGCTGGTCGACCCGCCATCAGGCGTCGTCGTCAGCGCGAACCAGGCCCCCGGCGGCGACCTCGAACTTGGCGAGGAGTGGTGCGAGCCGCGGCGGGCGGAGCGGATCGTCGCGCTCCTCGCCTCCCGCGAGCGCCACCACGTCGCGTCGTTCCAGGCGATCCAGGTCGACCGCTACTCGGCGCACCTCGCGCGGCTGCGCGACCTGCTGCTGGCGCGAGGCGCCGTTGCGGACCCCGAGGGCCCGCTGCTCCAGCGCTGGGATGGCCGGCTCGAGGCGGAGAGCGCGGGCGCCGCCGTGGCCGCGTGCGTCTACGAGGAGCTGGCCCGCGCGCTGACCGTCCGCGTCGCCGGCGCGCAGGCCGCGACGCTGCTCGGCGCTGGCCTCGAGGGCGGGAACACGGCATCGACGTACATCTACCGGATGCAGGGCCTGCTACTGCAGGCCACCGAGCGCGCGGCGGCGCCGTGGTACAGCGACATCGAGGATCGCGACCGGCAGTTGGCCGGCGCGGCCGCCCGTGCCGTCGACCGCCTGCGCCGACGACTGGGCACGGACCCGACGGCCTGGCGCTGGGGCGCACTGCTCCAGTACCGCCCGACGCATCCCCTCGAAGGCGTGCCGGTGGTCGGACCACTGTGGGGGCGTGGGCCGTTTCCGACGGGCGGCGACACCAACACCGTCAGCCAGTCGACCTACTCGATCCACGCGACGCAGAGCGGAGCGGCGCCCGTGATGATCGCTCCGGCGTACCGGCAGGTGATCGACCTTGCCGACTTCGATCGCTCGACGTTCATCCTCGCGACGGGCACGTCCGGGATCCCCGGGCACCCGCGCTACGACGATTGCATCCCCGATTACCTCGCGGGCCGGCAGCGGCCGCTGCTTTACTCGCCGGCCGCCATCGGCGCCGCGGCTGAGGCGCGGCTAACCCTGGTGCCCGAGGGGGGCCCGGCATGACCGACCTCGTCACCCTCGACGCACGAGCGGAGCGCTACCGCGCGGCGACGCAGCGCGAGATGCGCGCCGTCGTCGGCGACGCTCCGGACGCCTTGCATGCGTGGATGCGCTACCACCTCGGCTGGGAGGACCGCGCCGGGCGTCCCGTCGAGGCCTCACCCGGCAAGATGCTGCGTCCCGTCGCGCTCCTTCTCGCAACCGAGTTGGCCGGCGGCGACATCGAAGCGGCGCTTCCCGCGGCGGCGGCCGTCGAGCTCGTGCACAACTTCTCGCTCCTGCATGACGACATCGAGGACGGCAGCGAGCGTCGGCGCGGCCGACCGACCGTGTGGACCTTCGCGGGCCGCGCGCAGGCGATCAACGCGGGCGACGCGATGTTCACCCTGGCGCGCCTCGCGCTGCACCGCCTCGAGGCGGCGGGCGTGCCCTCGGAGCGCGTCGTCGCCGCGACGCGCGAACTCGACGAGGCGTGCATGCGTCTGGTCGAGGGCCAGTACCTCGACATGTCGTTCGAGGGGCGCATCGACGTGACCCTGGACGAGTACCTCGAGATGACCGGTGGGAAGACCGCCGCGATGTTCGCCGCGCCGTTTGCGATCGGCGCGCTCCTCGGGGGCGCGGCGGCCTCGACCGTCGATGCCTACCGCGAGTTCGGGCGCCACATCGGGCTTGCTTTCCAGGCCGTGGACGACGTGCTGGGCGTGTGGGGCGACCCCGCGGTGACCGGCAAGCCGGTGGGCGACGACCTGTCGTCGCGGAAGATGACGATGCCGGTGATCGTCGCGCTCGGCGCTGGCGGCGAGATCGCCTCGGACCTGCGGATCGCCTACAGCGCCATGGCGGACGCCACCGAAGACGTGGAGCCGCTCCGCGCGCTCGTGGACCGCACGGCGGCCCGCGCGCGCACGGAGGCGATGGCGGAGGGCGAGGAACGAACTGCGCTCGAGGCCCTCCGGGCCGGGGGGCTGAGCGCTGAGGCCATCGAGATGTGCGCCGCGTTTGCCCGCTCCGCGGTCGGCCGGGACTCCTAACCAGTTATGGACGCGAAGCGTGTCAGCGGGGTTGTGGCCACACCTGAACATTGCCGCCACGGATCCCGCCGCCTATCATCCCGTCGTTCTCGCTGCCTCCCCGGCGCGCTATCGGAGCCATCGACGTTGCACCCACGCCGAGGTCAGGCATGAACAAGCAAACCATCCGTGACATTGACGTCTCGGGGAAGCGCGTCTTCCTCCGTGTGGACTACAACGTCCAGTTCGATGACGGGACCATCCTCGACGACATGCGGCTGCGGGAGTCGATCCCGACGATCCGCGCGCTCCAGGAGCGCGGCGCGAAGATCATCGCCTGCTCCCACCGCGGCCGCCCCGGCGGCAAGGTCGTCGAGGAGCTGCGCAACGCGCCCGTCGCCGCCCACCTCGGCAAACTCCTCGGACAGCCGGTGAAGGCGCTCCGCACGTGCGTCGGGCCCGAGGTCGACGCCGCCGTCGCCGAGATGCAGGAGGGCGACGTCATCCTCCTCGAGAACGTCCGGTTCCACGCCGAGGAGGAAGACAACGACCCCGACTTCTCGAAGGCGCTCGCGTCCTGCGCGGACATCTTCGTGTGTGACGCGTTCGGCACCGCGCACCGCGCGCACGCCTCAGTGGTGGGCGTCGCTCACTACCTGCCGGCGGTCGCCGGGCTGCTCATGGAACGCGAGATCGACTACCTCGAGCGCGTGATCGAGCCGGAGGCGCCGTTCGCGCTGATCCTCGGCGGGGCGAAGGTGTCCGACAAGATCGGCATCCTCGAGAACCTCGCGCCGAAGGCCAACCTCATCTGCGTCGGCGGCGGCATGGCGAACACGTTCCTCAAGGCGCAGGGCATCGACGTCGCCGCGTCCCTCGTCGAGAACGACCGCATCGAGGACGCGCTCAGGGTGATGCGCCTCGCCGCCCAGCGCGACGACCTGCGGTTGATGATCCCCACCGACGTCGTGATCGCCGACCCGGGTGGGGAGCGCGTCAACACCGTCTCCGTGAACCGCGTCCCGCCGGGGTTCCGCATCCTCGACATCGGCCGCCAGACGATCGAGGACTTCCGCGACGCATTGCAGCCGATGAACACCGTCGTCTGGAACGGCCCGATGGGCTTCTTCGAGCGCGAGCCGTTCGACCGCGGCACCATCGAGATCGCGCGCGCGCTCGCCTTCCTCCCACATGCCACCACCGTCGTGGGCGGCGGCGAGACCGCGGCTGCCGTGCAGCGCGCCGGTGTCGCTGACCGCATCTCGCATGTCTCGACCGGCGGCGGTGCCTCGCTGGAGATGCTGCAGGGCATCGTCCTCCCCGGTGTCGCCGTGTTGCGCGACCGCTAGGGTCCGCACCGCTCTGACCTGACCGCGCCTTCACCGAAGCGAGAGGATCGCCACATGGACCTCGACCTGATTCGCCGCCTATCGCAGCCGCACACCTCAAAGGTCGTGCTCTGCGTGCTCGACGGGCTGGGCGGCCTGCCCGGGTCGCGCGGACGTACCGAGCTCGAGGAGGCGGACACGAAGAACCTCGACCGTCTCGCCGAGGCGGGGAGCCTCGGGCGGACGTACCCGGTCGGTCCCGGGATCGCGCCCGGTTCGGGCCCCGGTCATATGGCGCTGTTCGGCTATGACCCGCTCGTGTTCGACATCGGCCGTGGTGCGCTTGAGGGCACGGGCATCGGCTTCAAGCTCGGGCCGAACGACATCGCCGCGCGCGGCAACCTCTGCACCCTCGGGCCGGACGGGCTGATCACGGACCGCCGCGCGGGACGCCTTGCCACCGAGCGGACCGCCGAGGTCTGCGCGCGGCTGCGTGAGATCAAGCTCCCCGGCGTCGAGACGTTCGTCGAGCCGGTCCAGGACCAGCGCTTCCTCCTCGTCCTGCGTGGCGAGGGGCTCAGCGATCAGCTCGTCGAGACCGACCCGCAGCACGAGGGCATGGCGCCGATCATCGCGACGGCGACCGCACCCGAGGGGGAGCGGACGGCAGCGCTCGTCCAGCAGTGGGTGAAGGCTGCCGAGGCGATGCTCAAGGACGACGTACCGGCGAACGGGCTGCTGCTACGCGGCTGGTCGCCGCGGCCGGAGATCCCGCCGTTCCCCGAGCTCTGGAAGCTGCGCGCGGCCGCGATCACGGTCTACCCGATGTACCGCGGCGTCGCCGAGCTCTGCGGCATGACGCCGATCCCCGGCGCCCACACCTACGCCGAGGAGATCGCGCTCCTCAAGGAGCACTGGGACGAGTACGACTTCTTCTTCCTGCACTACAAGTACGCCGACAGCGCGGGCGAGGACGGCGACTTCCGTCGCAAGCAGGACGCGATCTCCGCGTTCGACGAGTTGCTCCCGCAGATCGTCGACCTCAAGCCGAACGTGCTGATCGTCACGGGCGACCACTCGACGCCCGCGACGATGGCGTCGCACTCGTGGCACACGGTGCCCCTGCTGATCTGGGGCGACAACGTGCGCGCCGATGACATGCACCAGTTCTCCGAGACGCTGTCGCGCAACGGCGAGCTGGGCACGCTCCTCGCGAAGGACATGATGCCCGTCGCGATGGCACACGCGGGTCGCCTCGCGCGGTACGGCGCGTAGCCATGTCGCGCGTCCCGATCGTCGGCGGGAACTGGAAGATGAACACTACCCGCGCCGAGGCGCGGGCGCTGCTCGAGGGCCTGCGCGCCCTCGATGGGCTCGCCGGGGTCGAGGTGGTGATCTGCCCGCCGTCGGCCTGGCTCGGTGACGCGGCGGACATCCTCGCCGGGACCTCGCTCGAGGTCGGCGCGCAGAACGTCTACTGGGAGCCGAAGGGCGCCTTCACCGGCGAGATCAGCGCGCCGATGCTCGTCGGGACCGCGACGTACGCGCTCATCGGCCACTCCGAGCGCCGCCACGTCTTCGGCGAGACCGACGAGGCGACGAACCGCAAGCTCAACGC
>CAIXBH010000108.1 GCA_903917615.1 uncultured Chloroflexota bacterium
TGCGCGCGGTCGCGACGAGCACGCCGACGCACGCCGCAAGGTTCACCGCGGACGCGGCGAAGAGCATGCCCCCTGGCGGCGTCGTGGACTCCAGATCGCCCGCGGTGCGCAGCATGCGGGGCGCGAGCGAGAAGCGATCCCAGAAACTCAGCACGAACGTCACGAGGACGAAGATGTGCTTCACGAACAGCGACGCCCCATAGGTCGTCGCTGTACGCAGGTGCTCGAGGCTCTCGATGGAATCGACGCGCCCGATCGGGTTGTCGATCGTCTGCCACACACCGGTGACCATGATCACCACGACGAGCAGCACAGTCAGCGAGCGCATGCCTCGAATGAAGGTCAGGCGCTGCGCGAGTCGCAGACTCGGCAGGCTGGCCGCCGCGAACTCAAAGGCGGCCAGACTGACCCACGCCACCACAACGGGGACGTGGATGAGCAGCGAGATCAGTGTCAGGGTCTGCGTGTCCATGCGGGCGCCCCTATGACGCCGACGAGGTGAGCGTCCCGGTCTGGCCTCGGTCCGCGTGCCCGCGCTGGAAGCAGAGGAACTGGTACTTGCCGGCGGCGGGGACCGTGAAGGGGATGTCGAGCGAGGCCCCTGCCTTGACCACCTCGGACTTCACGATGTCAGTGCCATCCGCCGCCTTGAGCTGAAAGCCATGCGACTTCGTGCTTCCAGCCGCGTTCACGAGCCGCACGACCACCTGCTGCCCGGGCTTCAGGGTCAGCGCCGACGGGTTGAATGAGTACTTTTCGCCGTCCTCGCTCGACGTGATGGTGACTACCTGAGCGCCCGGCGCGGCCGTTGCCTTTGCCGCCTCGGGGGTGGCAGTCGACGCACCGCCGCACGCGGCCAGGACGAGTGCCAGCACGAGCGCGGTCGAGGCCATAACGGCGAAGGTACGGAATCGGTTCAAGTTTCAATCCTCCTGGGCAGGGCTCTGTCGGATCAACGTGCGGCAGCGGTCGTCGGATCTTATCCGGGGCGCCACGAGAGCGTCATCAAACTTCCTTGCCCCAGCATCCGGAGCCCCGGTACCGTAGCCCAGACCGCGCGAGCCGTCGGCAGCGCGCCCGAGAGGACACCGCCCGCATGACGACCGAGACCGCCCGACCGCGCCTGTATTACGGCTGGGTGATCGTCGCCATCACGTGGCTTGCCAACTTCACAACGGTCTCGACGAATCCTCTGGTCTTCGCGTTCTTCCTCGACCCGATGTCCGCAGACCTGCACGTCTCGCGGAGCACGCTCGTGTGGGGCATTACCTTCCGCTCGGTCGCAGGTGGTCTCTTCGCGCCCTACCTCGGACGGATCGTGGATCGCTACGGTGCGCGGTGGCCAGGCGCGATCTCCGGCGCGGTCGTTGGTCTCGCGCTGCTCGGCTTCGCGACGATCTCGAACATCTGGATCCTCTACGTCCTCTTCTTCGTATCGGGCCTGACCGGATTCAGCATTTTCGGCGGGAACGTGCTGACGATCGTCCCGCCGGCGAACTGGTTCGTGGCCAAGCGCGGGCGCGCCCTCTCGATCGCCGGATCGGGGCAGCTCGTTGGCAGTGCGCTGTCGGCGCTCGGCGCGGCGGTCTTCATCCAGATGGTCGGATGGCACATGGCGTGGGCGATCTTCGGCGTGATCGCGTTCCTCGGCGTGACGCCCGGCTACGCGCTCTTCATGCGGCGTCGCCCCGAGGACATGGGTCTGCTGCCCGACGGTGCGACGACACCGACCGCCGCCGAGGCCGCGGCCCGTGCGGCCGCCCCGCCCGTCGTGGCGCGCGGCGGCCCGCGTTACGAGTTCACCGTCCGCGAGGCGCTGCGGACACCCGTGCTGTGGCTGCACGTGGGGGCGTTCACCACGCTCCTCTTCGTCATCTCGCCGTTCCTGCTGTTCCGCAACCATTACTGGGGTGAGCTGGGCTTCTCCCCCGTCCTCATCGCGTTCGGCGTCGCGCTGGACCCGGGCACCGTCGCCGTGATGAGCATCGTCATGGGCCTCGTCGCAGAGCGCGTGCCGATCCGCATCGTGGGCGCGCTCGGTGGCGTGGGCCGCCTGCTCGGGCTCCTGCCGTTGACCCTCGGCGCGACCTTTCCCCTCTCGGTGCTGATCCACAACTTCACGTGGGGGCTGGGCAGTGGCACGACCACTGTCTTCCAGACGCTGATGATCCCGGACTATTTCGGGCGGACGAACCAGGGCGCGATCCGCGGCGCGGTCACACCGATCATGGTCGTGGTCGGCTCACTCGGCGGCCCGCTCGGTGGCTACCTCCTCGACGCGGGCGTGAGCTACTCCGTGTTCTTCTGGGGAATCTTCGCCGCGGTCGCGGTCGCGAGCGCGTCCTTCCTCATCCAGACGCCGCCACCACCGCCTCCCCGCCTGCGGGCCGAGGCCGCCGCCACCGAGGCCGCGCGGTAGCGAAGCGGCCGCAGACACGGCACCATGCAACGACACCCCGCCCGGCGCGGGGAATGGAAAGGCACCTGAATGCTTGAGAACGCCACCGTCACCGAGAGCGGGCTGGGGTATGTCGACGAGGTCGTCGGCACCGGGCCGTCGCCCCGCATGGACCAGAGCGTGACGGTCCACTACACCGGCAAGCTGGCCGCCGACGGCCGGAAGTTCGACAGTTCCGTCGACCGCGGCGAGCCCGCGACCTTCCCGATGCGCGGCGTCATCCGCGGCTTTTCCGAGGGTCTCGCCACCATGCAGGTGGGCGGGAAGCGCACGATCTACATCCCGTCCGACCTCGGCTACGGCCCGGGTGGCGCCGGCCCGATCCCCCCGAACGCGGACCTGATCTTCGAGCTTGAACTGATCGACATCCGATAGCCGGCGTCCACAACGCGGCGTGACGAGGAGCCTCCCCTAAACGAGTACATCCCCAGCCCAACCGAATGGGTCTCGAAGCAGGTGGAGGAGTACGAGTCCTCCGGCGGCCGCGCGGGCAACACCCTGCGCGGCATGCCGGTGATCCTTGTGACGCATCGAGGCCGCCACAGCGGCGCGATTCGGAAGAGCCCGTTGATGCGCGTCGCCGACGGCCAGAATTATGTCCTGGTCGCTTCCAAGGGTGGGGCACCCCAGCATCCGGTCTGGTACTGGAATCTCCTCGAATCGCCCGACATCACTGTCCGGGACGGCGAGCAGGTGTTCGAGATGCGCGCCCGGCTCGTCGACGACCCCGCGGAGCGCGCTCGCCTCTGGCCCATCGCGGTTGCCGCGTACCCGGACTACGCCGACTACGCCACGCGGACATCCCGCGAGATCCCGCTCTTCGTCGCCGAGCCCCGCTAGGCACCCTCCCCGTTCGAGCTGCGCCGAGGCCGCTGCGCTGCACGCTGCGTCGCGCCCGCGGCTGCCCAGCTTCGGGCATCACGGCCGTAGTCCGGAGGGGTATAGTCCCCGCAAGATCGCATCACGCGGCCCTCGCGCCGCGAACCAGGGGGGTGCGATTCGGGTGCGGCGGTGCCGCTTCGAAGGGAACGCGATGAGTAGCTTCGGACAGAGTTCGGTTTCGCGACGACGGCTGCTGGGTGTCGCAGCCACGGGGAGCGCGGGCCTCATGGCCGCCGCGCTCATCGGCTGCTCGTCGAGCGCGAAGCCGGCCACGCCCGCCTCGCCCCAGGCGGCGACGAGCGGCGCCTCCGGCGCCGCGCAGGCGAAGCAGCCGAAGGCCGGCGGCATCCTGAAGGTGTCGATCACGGCAGACATCGAGACGCTCGACCGCTACCGCGGATCGGCGCAGCGCGGATGGACGCTGCCGTCCTACATGACCTCGAGCCGGCTGCTGAAGTTCGAGAACGGCCAGGACGGCAAGGCGGCCTCCGGCAAGATCATCGGTGACCTCATCCAGTCCTGGGAGCAGCCTGACCCGCTCACGCTGGTGATGAAGATCAATCCGGCGGCGAAGTTCGACCAGCGGCAGCCCACGAACGGACGCCAGGTCAACTCCGAGGACATCGTGCAGTCCTGGAAGCGCTTCGAGAAGGAAGCCGCCGAGCGCACGCAGCTCTCCAACGCGGCGAACAAGAGCGCCCCGATCCTGAGCATCGACGCGATCGACGCCGGAACCGTACGCGTGAAGCTTGCACAGCCGGACGTCACTGCGCTCTCCGGCCTCGCCGGCCCGAGTGGCCTGTGGATGCAGCCGGTCGAGGGCATCTCCGGCAAGTTCGACCAGTCAAAGGAACTGCACGGCAGCGGGGCCTTCTACCTGGAGTCCTACAAGTCGGGTGTTGGCTTCGTGTTCAAGAAGAACCCGATCTGGCACGGCGGCCCGGCGAAGCCGTACGTGGACCAGGTGAACATCGGGATCATCGGCGACATCGCGCAGGCCGAGGTGCAGTTCCGTTCCAAGAACCTGCACTTCAACGCTGTGTCGCCCGAGAACATCCCGCAGTTCGCGAAGGACCTCAAGGGCACGAAGATCGTCACGATGACCCCGCTGTCGCAGGGGCCGCTCATCGGACTGTCGTGGGCGCCGGGGCAGCCGTGGCAGGATGTCCGCATCCGCCGTGCGCTCTCGATGGCGATGGATCGGGACAAGATCGCGGACGTGATCTTCGACCCGAAGGCGTACGCGGCGATCGGCGTCAAGCTCGACAAGTTCTGGAACACGCCGCTGTCAGCCGGCTGGGGCCAGTACTGGCTCGACCCGAAGAGCAAGGACTTCGGTCCCGGGGCGCAGTGGCTGGAGCGGAACATCCCGGAGGCGAAGAAGCTCCTCGATGCCGCCGGCTACAACGCGCAGAAGCCACTCGACTTCGACATGGTGTACCCGGGCGTGTACTACGGCCGTGACTGGCCGAGCCGCGTCGACACCTTCCAGTCGATGGCAGCGGACACGGGCGCGCTTCGCATGAAGCACGCGTCGATCGACTACACGAAGTACATCGCCGGCTACTGGCGTGGCGGCGCGAAGTTCGACGGCATCAACCAGAAGAATGGCGCGCAGTTCCCGCCGGGCGGCGCCGCCGCGGCGACGGCGTTCGAGTGGCTCATCTCGTACTTCACACCGAAGGGCGTGAGCACGGCTGTCGCAGACGCGTGGCCGAAGCTCGACGAGATGCTCACGAAGATGCGCACCACGACCGACTTCGAGGCCTCCAAGCAGGGCGCGTACGAAGTCCAGCGCTACATCGTCGACAACATGGTGGTCGTGCCGGTGGGCCCGCTCACCCAGACGACCGACCTGGTCTGGGACAAGGTGCACGGCTACGGCGAGGTCCAGGGCTGGCCGGGCGGCAAGCCTGCCGAGACCGAGTACTCCGACTTCTGGATGGAAGAGCAGATCTAGTTCGGACGATTCCGAGGAGACCGATATGCCACAAGGCCCATTGTCTGGAATCCGCGTCTTCGACATGACGCTCGCCATGGTCGGCCCCTGGGGTGCCATGCAGCTCGGCGGCATGGGTGCGGACGTCATCCACATCGAACAGCCCACGGCGACCGGCGCCGGCGTCCCGCCGACGATCAACGGCACGTCGATCGGCTACATCGCCTGGAACATGAACAAGCGAGGGCTCACCCTCGACATGAAGTCCCCGCAGGACCGTGCGAACGCGTACGAGCTCCTGAAGACCTGCGACGTGTTCATGATGAACATGCGCCCGGACGTTGCGGGCCGACTCGGCGTCGACTACGAGACGCTGTCGCAGATCAACCCGGGGATCATCTACCTCACGATCACGGGATGGGGTCAGAGCGGCCCGATGCGCGATGTCCCCGGTGCGGACCCACAGGTGCGCTTCTTCACCGGCTTCCACCAGGGCGTCGGTGCGGAGGGTGCCCCGGACGAGGTCTACCGCCGCTACACCCTCTTCGACGCGACGACCGGTAACTACGGCGCACAGGCGATCCTGATGGCCCTGGTCGCGCGCAAGAAGAGCGGCAAGGGCCAGCGCATCGACCTCTCGATGATGCGCGCCGGCTCCGCCGTCCAGACCCCGCGCATCGCGGAGTACCTGGCGACGGAGCAGGAGCCGGTGCCCATGGGCAGCCAGTCGCAGTCGACGGCACCGGACCGCGCGTACCTCGCGCAGGACGGCCGTTGGCTGGGCCTCTCGGCGACGAGCGAGGCGGAGTGGCGTGGCTTCTGCAAGGCCATCCAGCACCCGGAGCTCATCGACGACGCGCGATTCGCGACAAACGCTGATCGCGTCGATCACCGCAAGGAGCTCGACGCGATCATCGAGCCGGCGATCGCGGAGTACCCGGTGGACTACTGGCGGCTGGAGTTCGACAAGGTCGGCGTGCCGTCGAACATCGTGATCCGGTGGAGCGAGCTCCGCTGGCACGCACAGGCGATGCAAAACGACTACATCGTGCCGATCGACACGAAGGCCTGGGGCCGCGTGTGGACGGGCGGCCCGCCCTGGCAATTCTCTGGAACGCCGGGCAAGTGGTTCAGCACGCCGGGCATCGGCGAGCACAACGACGAGATCATCGCCGAGGTGCAGGAGCTGCGCGCTGCCGCCGCTCGGTCGAACACCCCGACGCCGACGGAAAGGGCATAAGCCATGGCTGGACCACTCGACGGATACAAGGTCGTGGAGCTCGCCGAAGGCATCGCCGGCCCGTACGCGGCGATGGAGCTGGGCGACGCCGGCGCTGACGTCATCAAGATCGAGAAGCCCGAGGGCGACCGCACGCGCGGCTGGGGTTCGAAGGCGAAGGGGTCGGTCGGCGCGATCTTCCGCACGATCAACCGCAACAAGCGCGGTATCACGGCGGACGTGGACTCCGACGAGGGCGCCGCTCAGGTGCGCCGCGTCCTCGAAGGCGCGGACGTGCTGATCACGGACGCGGGCTGGTCGAAGCACCCGGACCTCCAGCCGGAGGCCCTGCTGCAGCGCAACCCGAACCTGGTCATCGTGCGCTTCTCGCTGTACGGCAAGGAGGGCCCGTGGGCCCTGCAGGCGCCGTACGGCGAGCTCGCGGCGCAGATGGCATCGGAGACCACGACGAACCTCGGCGTGATCACGGAGGCGCCGGTCCGGATCGCGGACGAGGTCGGCCAGATGTTCAGCGCGGTGAACTCCGTGCAGGCGGTCTGCGCCGCGCTCTACGCGCGCGATGCGGCCGGCGGCCAGATCATCGACATGTCGCTCTTCGGATCGCTCGTCGTGATCCGCTCGACGATGTGGGTCGGGCTGTCGAACCCGGACTTCTGGTGGGGCTTCCACGTGGACGCCTACACGAAGCCGGCGCACTACGGCTACAAGTGCAGCGACGGCTTCGTCAACGTGCAGCTCGGTCGCATGTCCCGCGAGAGCCGCGACCAGCTCTACAAGGATTTGAACATGGAGTGGGTGAAGTCCGACCCCCTGTTCAGCCTCCTGGACGAGGACACCGCGGGCGGCAACGGCCGCTACTCACACCGCGTGCATCACCTGTGGGAAAAGGCGTTCGCCGCGTTCACCCGCGATCAGGTGTACGACATCGTCGAGCGCAACGGCGGCAACGTGTTCCCGAAGAACACCTACGAGATGTTCGTGAACTCGCCGCAGGCGCAGTCGCAGGAGCTCCTGACGACGGTGCCAACGCCCGGTACCGGCGACATCAAGATGATGCGGCCGCCCTGGGACTTTGGTGACACAGAGGCCTCGATCCGACGCCCTGCCCCGTCGCTGGGCGAGCACACGGCCGAGGTCCTCGCGGAGCTGGGCGTCCGCGCCTAGCGTTCCCGCGGTCGACGCACGTCGTACGCAGAAGGCCGCCCTCACGGGCGGCCTTCTTGCTGTCTGCTCCGGCCCCCTCGCCCGCGGAGCGAGAGAGGGTTGGGGTGAGGGCAGGGCAGGGCTCAGCCGATCCGACGCCGCCCAGCGAAGCCGGTGTCGCGCGGATGCCACCACTCGATCGCGTCCTCGCCCGCCTGCCAGCACCAGTACGCGGGCACGCCGTCGATCGTCGTCGGAAAGTCGAGGAGCCCGTCCTCGACGCTCTTCACCTCGACGCCGGCGTTCTCGATGGCAGCGAGGTCATCCTCGCTCAGCGGGGCAACGAGGCCGTCGGGCGCGGTGTCCCGCATCGCCGCAAGCGTCGAGCGGGCGTCATCGAGCGTGAACTCATCGAAGTCGTCGAGGTCGTCTTCCATCGCGCGATGGTAGGGCCTCCGGGGGGCTAGGAGCCGGGGAGGGCATCGGGCGGCGGCTCATGCCCCTCGATGCCCAGACGCCCGGCCGCCGACGCACGCGCCCCCGTGGCCTCAGAGAGCGCGCCGATCTTGCCGAGCCCCTTGGGCGGCATGTGGTTGTAGAAGGCCTCGTACTGCCCTGCGGCGACCTTGAACGTCTCGTGCCAGATGCCGACATCGTCACCGGCGCCGACCTTCCGGTTGAACGCGGTCCACGCCGGGAAATGCGCCGCGTCGCGGTTCCGCGCATACGCCTCGAGCGCCTCGAAGGAGCGCCAGTACTGGACGGTCATGCCCAAGTAGACCTCCGCGCCGAGGCAGCCCATCTCGGGGTGGGCGGCGAGCTCCTTGAGCATCCTCGGCATGGCGAGCGCCACAGGGAGCCACTTGTGGATCTTCCAGGGCCGGTTGATGCGCATGCCGATGAGGAAGACGACGAAATCACCCTCGATGCTGGCCATCATGCGGCGGTTGATGATCGCCATTGCCTCGACCTCCCATCCGGCAGCCCCCGGTGCCCGGATCAAACCACACTCGAGGAACCCGGGCGGCGGTCGACGAACGCGCCGCGAAGCGATAGGTTGGGGACGCCACGGCAGCCGGCATCGCCGGCCTGCCGCAACCGGGAGTGACCGAGGCTTTCGGCGAGCGCACCGCTCGTCCGGCCGAGATAGAGACGGAGCGATCGCATGAAGATCCGTGCAGTCATCGAGTCGGTGATCCGACCCTCGCGCGTGGGCTACGCGCACTGCGGCCTGCCCTGCGGCGTCTACGACCCCGCGCAGGCGCGCATCGAGGCGGAGTCCATCCGCGCGATCCAGCAGCGCTACCAGAACGCCGCCAACGCCAAGGGCGCCGGCGAGACGGTCGAGGACTACAAGACCCGCGCGCTGAAGATCAAGGAAGAGCGCGCCGAGATGGTGCGCAACCACCTCTGGATCCTCTGGTCCGACTACTTCAAGCCGGAGCACCTGGCGAAGTACCCGAACCTCCACGAGCTCTTCTGGGCCGCGACCAAGGAGGCCGCCGCCGCGAAGCAGTCCGAGGACCCGGCGCAGGGCGAAAAGCTGCTCGCCGCGATCGGTGAGATCGACAAGATCTTCTGGGAGACCAAGAAGGCCTAGTCCCCGCCTCGACGCGACGCGGATAGACCATGCGACGGCCACGACGCTTCATCCCGAAGCTCGTGGCCGTCTGCGTGTCCGGCGTCGCCCTGGCCTATCTGCTCGTCGAAGCGGTCCGCGGTGGCCTCACGCGGGTCGAGGTGGCGGGCGAGAGCATGACGCCCGCGCTGCTGCCGGGCGATTTCCTGCTGCTGCGCCGGGGTGCGCCGCCGACGGACCGCGCGTACGGCCAGATCGTGGCGACCGTCGATCCCCGGCCCGAGGGTGAAGGTCGGCTCCTGCTCAAGCGTATCGTCGGCCTCCCCGGTGAATCGCTGCGCGTAGGCGGCGGGGTGCTCATCAACACGCGGCGCCTCACAGAGCCCTATGCGCACGGTGATGACCCCATCGCGCAGCATCGAGGCGTGCAGCGGCTCGCCGACGAGACCTACTTCGTGCTCGGGGATAACCGGGCCGCGAGCACCGACAGCCGGGATTTCGGGCCCGTCCACCGCACCCGCA
>CAIXBH010000109.1 GCA_903917615.1 uncultured Chloroflexota bacterium
GACCCGGCCGCCTCCGCCCCGCCGGTGCTCACCCTCGTCCCGCGCACCGCGCCGAGCGAAGCCGCGGCCGAAGCCTCCCCCGCCGCCGGGCACAAGGTGGAGTCGCTGCAGAGCAGCGTCCGCGTCGATGTCGCGCAGATTGACGCGCTCATGAACATGGTGGGGGAGCTGGTCATCGACCGCACCCGCATCTCCCAGCTCAGCCGCATCCTCTCGGAGCGATTCGAGGACTCCGACGTCCAGTCGCTCGCCGAGACGGCCAGCCACATCGAGAAGATCGTCGATGAACTGCACGAGCGCATGATGCAGGTGCGCATGCTGCCCGTCGGGCTCCTCTTCTCCAAGTTCCCGCGTCTCGTCCGTGACCTGTCCCGGTCACTGGGCAAGGCAATCCGCCTCGAACTCGAGGGCGAGGACACGGAGATCGACCGGTCCGTGATCGAGCAGATCAAGGACCCGCTGGTCCACCTCATCCGCAACTCCTGCGACCACGGCATCGAGACTCCTGAAGGGCGGGCCGCGGCGGGTAAGGCGGACCTCTCGATCCTCCGTCTGACGGCAACGCACGAGCGCGGCCAGATCGTCATTGCGCTGTCGGATGACGGCCGCGGTATCGACACCGATCGCGTGAAGGCAAAGGCCCTCGAGCGCGGACTGATCTCGGCCGAGAAGGCCGCGCGCATGTCGACGCAGGAGGCCGCCGAACTGATCTTCGAGCCGGGGCTGTCGACGGCGTCCACGACCACGGAGGTCTCCGGACGCGGCGTAGGCATGGACATCGTCCGCCGCGACATCGAGTCCCTCGGCGGTCGCATCGAGCTCGACTCGCACCCCGGCACGGGCACCACGATCCGGCTGCGCCTGCCGTTGACCCTCGCCACCTTCCGCGGGCTCCTCGTGGAGTGCGGACAGACGACGTACGCGATTCCGCTGACGTACGTGCAGGAAACCTTGCGGGTCAACCCGGACGACGTGCAGACCGTGGGCGGACACCCCGTGGTGCACCTCCGCACGCGCGACACGGTCATGCCGATGGTGTGGCTGAACGAAACCTTGAACGCCACCGACGGCGAGGAGACCTCCTCCCTCGCGAGTTCCTACCTCGTCGTGGTGCGCGCGAGCGACAGCGAATCCGACCGACCGGTCGCGATCGCCGTGGATCGACTCATCGATCAGCAAGACATCGTGGTGAAGTCCCTGAGCACCTTCCTGGGAAGGACTCGCGGGATCGCGGGAGCAAGCATCCTCGGTGATGGCGAGGTGGTGCTCATTGTGGATGTGCCGGCGCTCATCAAGCCGGCACGCCAGAGCGAGTTGTCGACCATCGCCGAAGAGTCCGTGCTGGAAAGGATCGCATGATGACCGACGCTGTGTCGGATCGATGGGCTGAGTTGGTGGGGCTGGGCACGCGCAACGCGATGTCTGGTCTCTCCGAGATGACCGGCGTCACGATCGATGTCGCCGAACTCGCGCTTCGCCGCGCGCCGCTATCCGAGATCTCGCACGCGTTCGGCGGTGCCGAGACCGAGGCCGTGGGGATCTACCTCACCGTCACCGGAAGCGCCGACGGCCAGCTCATGCTGATGTACGAGCCGCGCATCGCCTACGCCTTCATCGACCTGCTCATGGGCGAGGCGCCCGGCTCCACGGACTCGCTCACGGAGATGGGCCGGTCCGCGCTTGGCGAGATGGGCAACGTGATCGGCGCCTTCTTCCTGAGCGCCATCGCCAACGTCACCGGGCTCACGCTCCTGCCCTCCCCCCCGGAGGTCATGACCGACATGGCCGGCGCGCTCTTCGACGTGATCTCGGCGGAGGTCCTTCTGGATCGCGACGAGACCTTCATCGCCGAGACGACGTTCCGGGCTCAGGGCCACGACATCAGCGGCGTCTTCATGGTGCTGCCCACCGACGAACTCTTGCAGGCGCTTGTGACTGCGTCGGAGTCGGTGTCCCTTGGTGCTCGTTGAGACGCGCAGCCGAAATCTCGGACTCGGCGAATGGGCCGTGTCGTCCGACCCCGGCGACGTCCTCGTCAGCCTGGGGCTCGGTTCGTGCGTCGCGTTCGTCGTCTATGACGCGGTAGCCCGCGTGGGAGGCATGGCACACATGGTGCTCCCGGACAGCAGCATGGCGCGGTCCGCAACGACCTCGCCCGCGAAGTTCGTCGACCTCGCCATCCCGCTGGTCGTCCAGGAGATGGAGGCCCGCGGCGCGAAGACGATGCGCATGCGGGTCCACCTCGTGGGCGGCGCGCGGATGCTGCAGAGCACCCGCGCGAGCGAGTCCATGAACATCGGCGATCGCAACGCCGAGGCGGCGCGACTCGCCGTAACGGCGGCACACCTGCACATCGCCGGCGAGGAGCTCGGCGGATCGCACGGCCGGACCGTCCGGCTGGAGATCGCGACCGGGGAGATGACAGTGAGCACGGCCGGAGCCGGCCGGACTGCAGCCTAGGGCAGACGGAGGAACAGCAATGGCAACCATTCTGATCGCGGACGATGCCGCGTTCATGCGCATGAAGAGCGTCGCCCTCGTCAAGGAGATGGGGCACGAGGTGATCGAGGCTGCGGACGGAGTCGAGGCGGTCTCGATGTACGAGAGCCACCACCCGGACGCGGTCCTCATGGACATCACCATGCCCAACAAGGACGGCATGGAGGCGCTGAAGGACATCATCGCGTTCGATCCCGCCGCGCGCGTGGCCATGGTCACGGCCATGGGCCAGCAGCAAATCGTGATCGCGGCGATCAAGAGCGGAGCAAAGGACTTCGTCGTGAAGCCGTTCAACGCGGAGCGCATCCAGGCCGTCCTGCTGAAGCTCATCGACTAGACCAACATGACAGCGCAACACATCGGGCCCCTGGACGATCGGCACACGCAGCCGCTGCGCGTGCTGATCGTCGATGACTCTGCCACCGTGCGCACGGTCCTGCGCCGGACGCTGTCCGGCCTCGGCATCGACGTGGTCGGTGTCGCGAGCGACGGCCTCGAGGCGCTCGACCTCGCGGCCGAGCTCCGTCCCGATGTGATCACGCTCGACGTCGAGATGCCCCGGATGGATGGGCTCACCACGCTGCAGCAGCTCATGGAGCGCCAGCCGACGCCGGTGGTCATGATCAGCAGCCTCACGACGGAGGGGGCCGACGCCACGATCCGTGCGCTCGAGCTCGGCGCCGTGGACTTCATCGAGAAGCCCACGTTCTCGAATCTCGCGAACGCCGGCGCGGCACTCGAGGCGAAGCTTCGGAACGCCTCACGCGCGCGGGTGACATTGACCCGTGCCGTGCCCCCACGACCGCGCGTCGGCGACGGCGGTGGCCGCTGGCGCGAGCGCGTCCTGGTCATCGGGGCTTCCACCGGCGGCCCGCAGGCGGTACGCGCCGTGCTCACAGCGCTCCCGCCGGACTTCGGCCTCCCGGTCGCGGTCGTGCAGCACATGCCCGCCGGATTCACGCGCTCACTCGCCAACCGTCTGGACACGCTGGGGCCGCTCCGCTGCGTCGAGGCCGAACCGGGGATGCGGCTCCAGGCAGGACAGGTCCTGCTCGCACCGGGCGGACAGCACATGGTGTTCGACCACGCCGGGCGTGCGAGCCTCAACGAGGCGCCACCCGAACACGGTGTGCGCCCCGCGGTGAACGTCACGATGGCCTCGATCGCCGCGATCCCGGGTGCGAATCCGATCGCGGTGATCCTCACCGGCATGGGCCGTGACGGCGTCCGCGGATGCCAGACGATCCGCGACGTCGGCGGCACGATCCTCGCGGAGGCGGAATCCACCGCCGTCGTCTGGGGCATGCCGCGCGCAGTGGTCGAGGCGGGACTCGCCGA
>CAIXBH010000110.1 GCA_903917615.1 uncultured Chloroflexota bacterium
GCTGCTCGGCGCGGGCGGCGCGGCGCGCGCGGTGGTGGTCGCGATGCGCGAGGCGGGCGTCCGCCGGCTCACGATCGCGAACCGCACGCCAGCAAACGCGCTCGCGCTCGCCGAGGTCGCGGGGGACGGCATCGACACGCGCTACGCGCCGCTGGATGCGGCCGACGGATCGTTCCGGCGCGCCGTGCGCGAGGCGCGCGTGGTCGTCCAGTCGACCTCGATCGGCATGCGTCACGGGCCGGCCGAAGCCGAGACGCCCGTGCCCGCGGACCTCTTCGTGGCCGGACAGGTCGCGTTCGACCTCGTCTACGTGCCGGAGGAGACGCCGTTCCTGCGGGCAGCGGCGGAGGCGGGCGCGACGCCGGTCGGCGGTCTGAACATGCTGATCGGACAGGGCGCCGAGGCGTTCCGGCTCTGGACCGGCCAGGAGCCGCCCATCGAGGTGATGCTCGCCGCCGCACGCGAGGCACTCATCGGGCGCTGACTCGACGCCGGGGTGGGCGGGGCCGCACACTTGGCCTCCCGGGACTTTGCCTCACCGGAGAACGAGGAGCGTCGCATGGGCCTGGGTCTCGGCATCGCGGCCTGTCTGCTGACGTTCATCCTCGTCGGCTTCCTCGTGTTCCAGGCGCGATTCGCCGCCCGGCAGTGGCGCCGCGTGATCGCCGCCGGCGACCAGGACGCGCTCGGCGAGCTGCTCGACATGACGTTCGAGGCGTGGCGGAACAGCCGGCCGCCGCGCGGGCTGGCGCCGGCGGACTGGCGCGCCCTGCACACCGCGTTCCTCGTCGCCGCCGATCGCGATCGTGCCCGCGTGTCGCTGCTCGCGGAGCCCGACGTGCGCGTGTCGGGCGGCCATCGCGTGGAGGAGGGGAGCGCGCAGGACGTGGCGCGCCGCGCCGCCGTGCGCATGGTGGAGCGCCTCATGTACGAGGTCCCGCACGTGTCCTTCCGCGAAGTGCAGGTGGACGTGCACACCGAGTACCGTGGCATCGACGGGTCGCTCACGGACCGCTGCCTGCTCTCCACGCGCCTGACGCGCGACGGGGCGGCCTACGCGGACTGGGAGACGCGCGACGTCGTCGCGATGCTGGACGAGTGGGAGACGCGCGAGGCGGTCGATGGCCGCATCGTCGACCCCGAGGAGGATGCGCTGCTGCCGGCGCCGACGCCGGAGGCGCTGGACGCGATCCACGCCGCGGAGCGTGCGCTACGCGAGGATCGCACCGGGCGAGAGGGACGAGCATGAGCAGGTTTCGCTGGCTGACGGCAGGTGAGTCGCATGGCCCCGGCCTGACGATGATCGTGGAGGGGATGCCCGCTGGCGTGATCCTCGACGAGGACATCATCCAGGCGGATCTGGCGCGGCGGCAGGGCGGTTACGGCCGCGGCGCGCGCCAGGCGATCGAGCACGACCACGCGTTCCTGCGCTCCGGCGTGCGCCATGGCCGCACGATGGGCTCGCCGATCGGCATGACGCTCGACAACCGCGACTTCCAGAACGCCAACTGGCAGGTGCGCATGGCGGTCGAGGCGATCGAGCAGGAGGTCGAGCGCGTCACGCTGCTCCGCCCCGGCCACGCTGACCTCGCCGGCACGCAGAAGTACGGCTTCGACGACGTGCGGCCGATCCTCGAGCGGTCGAGTGCACGCGAGACGGCGGCACGCGTCGCCGTCGGCGCGATCGCACGCGCGCTGATCCGCGAGATCGGCATCGAGGTGCATTCGCACACGGTGCAGCTCGGCGAGATCCGCGCGAACGTGCCCGATCACATCGACTGGGCGGCGGTGGATGCTTCGCCCATGCGCGTCGCCGACAAGGCGATCGAGCAGGCGATGATCGACGAGGTCGACCGCACCCGCGAGGGCCTCGACACCGTCGGCGGGGTATTCGAGGTGCGCGCTACCGGCGTGCCGTTCGGCCTCGGGAGCCATGTGCACTGGGACCGCAAGCTGGACGGGCTGCTGGCGCAGGCGATCATGTCGATCAACGCCGTGAAGGCCGTCGACATCGGCGACGGCGTCGCCGGCGCCGCGAAGCGCGGCTCGCAGGTGCAGGACGTTATCATGCCGGCCTCCGCGTGGGAGCGCCGCACGTGGGAGCACATGAGCAACCACGCGGGCGGCCTTGAGGCGGGGATGACCAACGGCGAGGACATCGTGATCCGCGGGTTCCTCAAGCCGATCTCGACCGTGCCGCAGCGCATGCCCACGGCAGACCTGCTCACCGGCGAAGAGACGATGTCCTTCTACGAGCGCTCCGACACGGCGGTCGTCCCGGCCGGCGGGGTCGTCGGTGAGGCGATGGTCGCCATCGTCCTCGCGGACGCGGTGCTGCAGAAGTTCGGCGGCGACCACGTCGACGAGATACGGCGCAACTTCGAATCGTTCGTCGCGACCGTCGGCCCCCGCGAGCGTCCATGACCACCGACACGTCGCACACGCCGCCGCGCCAGATCGTCCTCGTCGGCCTCTCCGGCGTCGGGAAGACGACAATCGGCCGTGCGCTCGCGGAGCGCCTGGGCTGGCCGCTGCTCGACACGGACGACATGGTGCTGGAGCGCGAGCACAAGACCGCCGCGGAGCTCATTGTCGAGCGCGGCGAGCCCGAGTTCCGCCGCATCGAGGAGGAGATCGTCGCCCTCGCGGCGCTGCGCACGCCGGCGGTGATCGCCACGGGCGGCGGCGCGATCCTCTCGTCGAGGAACCGCCGCGCGCTCGGGGAGCACGGGTTCATCTGCTACCTCGACGCGACGCCCACGGAGATCGCGCGGCGCCTGCCGGCCGAGGGCGGCCCGGTCCGCCCGCTGATCGACGGCGACGAGGTCGAGGTGCGCCTGACCGAGCTTGATGCGGTGAGGCGGCCGTTCTACAACCACGCAGACCTCTGGGTGCCGGTCATGGGCGGCCCGGCGGAGATGGAAGCCGCGATCTCGCGCATCCTCGCCGCGTGGGCGACCGAGGCCGCGGAGCTCGTGTCGCGTCCCCGCCGCATCGAGCGGCTGGGCAGCGACGTCCCGGCCCGCGGGCCGGCGGCGGTCGTCGACACCACGGAGGAGCGCTACCCGATCTGGGTCGCGCCCGGCGAGCTGAAGCGCCTCCCGGACCGGCTGCAGCAGATCGGGCTCGAGGGCCGGCGCGTCTTCCTGATCACCGACTCCAACGTGATGGAGAAGCACGGGCAGGCGGTCGCGGCGGTGCTCGACGGCGGCGGGATCTCCGGCGCGTCGTACGTCATCCCCGCGGGCGAGGAATCGAAGACGCAGCGTATGGCGGACGAGCTGTACCGCTGGCTCGCGGCCGAGCGGGCCGAGCGCCGCGACGTGATCCTCGCGCTGGGCGGCGGCGTCGTGTGCGACCTGTCGGGCTACGTCGCGGCGACCTACCTCCGCGGCATGGCCGTCGTGCAGCTGCCGACCTCCGTGCTCGCGATGAACGACGCGGCCATCGGCGGGAAGGTCGCGATCGACCTGCCCGAGGGCAAGAACCTCGTCGGCGCGTTCCACCAGCCCGTCGCCGTGCTCTCCGACGTCGACACGCTCGGCACGCTGCCGCGCCGCTCGTACATCGAGGGGTTCGCGGAGGTGATCAAGCACGCGCTGATCCTCGACCCGGGTCTGCTCGAGCTGCTCGAGGCGCATGCGCGCCAGATCGCCGGGCAGGAGGCGGATCCGGATCTGCTCGCGGCGATCATCGCGCGCTCGTCTCGCCTCAAGGCGCTCGTCGTGTCCAGCGACCCGCTGGAGCGCGGGCTGCGTGCGATCCTCAACTACGGTCACACGATCGGCCACGCGATCGAGTCCACCACCGGATACACCGAGTACATGCACGGCGAGGCCGTGTCCGTCGGCATGATGGGCGCCGCGCGCATTGCCGCGGAGCTGGGGATGATCGACCAGTCGGTCGTCGACCGGCAGGCGGACCTGCTGCGCACCTTCGGGCTGCCGCTGGTCGCGCCGGGCATCAACACCACGGCGGTCCTCGACGCGATGACGCGCGACAAGAAGGTCGAGCGCGGGCGCATGCGCTTCGTGCTGCTGCACGGCGTGGGCCGCGCGGTGGTGCGCGGCGACGTGCCCGAGGACCTCGTCGTGCGCACCGTGCAGGCGCTCGCGCGCGGATGATCGCGCGCGCATGACATCGAGGCCTGCGTCCCCACGTCGACAGATCGTCGCCGTCGCTGCCGGGCGCGTGCAGGGCGTGGGCTACCGCGCGTTCTGCGCGGAGGAGGCGATGCTCCTCGGCATCCAGGGCTACGCGCGCAACATGCCGGACGGCCGCGTCGAGGTGGTTGCTGAGGGTGACGAGTCGCAGCTGCGGCAGTTCGTCGCCCGGCTGCGCGAGGGGCCGTTCCTCGCCCGCGTGGACGACGTGCGCTTCCGCTGGGAGGAGCCCACGGGTGCCTACAACGGGTTCGAGGCGATGATTTAGACCCACCCCCAGCCCCTCCCTAGGAGGGAGGGGAGCCAGAAGCAGAACAACATGCGAGGAGGCTGCGCCCCTCGCGCTCC
>CAIXBH010000111.1 GCA_903917615.1 uncultured Chloroflexota bacterium
ACGTCCACGGTGCAGCCGATCCCGAGGTACTGCTGCGTGTCGTACCCGTTCTCGTTGACCGTGACCTCGGCGTTGAACGGCTGGTCGCCCCAGCCCGCGCCGAAGTGCTGAATCATGAAGTTGTTGAACTCGGCGATGTAGACGCCGACGCTCATCTTGTAGGTGTTCTTCCCGCGGGTTTTCCCGATCGGGTCCGCGTTGGCGCCGTAGACGAGGGTGCGCTCGCGCGTCCTCTCGCCGTCCACTGCGGTGAAGCCGACGAACTCCTGATTGTCGATCTTCAGGATGACGGACTGGAACCCGGCGCGGAAGCCGGTGGTATCCGGGTAACGGATGGGCGTTGCCATGGGTCCTCAGCTCTGCGCGGGCTGCGCCGCGATCTGCGACGCGTAGCCGATGGTGACGTTGATCTGGAGGACGTAAGCGACGCCGAGGATCGTGATCGTGATCTGGAGCGTCTGCGTCACGAGGATGTTCTGCGTCTGGTCGACGACGACTGAGAAGCCGGAGATCATGCCGACCGCGGTCATGGCGCTCGACAGCGCGGAGTAGATGGTCTGCCACACGGTCTTGGCCGCGGAGTCCGAGAGGGTCCCGTTGCTGTTGGTGGTCAGGTCGGCATCCGCGAATTGCTCGAGGGCGTCGTGGGAGACGGTGCACGCGACATCCATGACGAGCGCTCGCGGGAGGAGCGTGAAGTCCGAGCCGGGCGGCGCGAGGGTGAGCGGGTCCGCCGCGAAGAAGCCGGGTTTGCGCGCGCGGCTGCGGGCCGTCGCAAACCGACCGACGCCACCGGGGAGCAGGTAGTCGAGGGAGGGCGTCAGATACTCGTCGTGGTAGACGAATCCGTCGGTGGGGTCGACGACGGGGTTCCGGACGATCTGCGTGAGGGACCCGCCCTGCACGCCGCCTGCCTTGCCCGCGTGCCTCTGCGGGGCGATGGCGATCTCCCGCGCGCCGAGGGCGAAGGAGAAGTTGCGCCGGTAGGAGGGCGCGCCCGCGAACACCGTCGGGAACGCGCTCGGCATGTTGTAGCCGCCCGCGCACGGGACGACGCGCCGGGCCGTCGTGGCGGAGATGTCGGCATTCAGCGCGGCGAGCCACGTGGCCTCGGTCTCCGCGGCTTGGCCGCCCCACGCGAGCGGGACCTTGACATCGCGCCACGGGAGCAGGATCCGCCAGAAGAGGTATTGCGTCGCGGCGGTGTCGAGGTAGCCCTCGATCGTGCTTGCGTTCGCAGCCGTCCAGATGCCGGGGCAGTGGATGATGGGGAAGACCGCCGAGGAGCCACTGAGGTAGGTCTGGATCGCCGTGATGGCCGCGGAGATGCCCGCCGTGCTTGCGAGGGGCTCCGTCGTGGAGCAGCGCACGTAATCGCCGACGGGGAGCCCGTTGACGATGCCGCCGCCGGTCCACGTCTTTGCGGTGGTCAGGTTCAGGGTGAGGCCGGTGTCGTAGCCTCCCGCGTCTTTCAGCGCGACGGTGAGGGCCGTTCCGACAGCGATCGGGCTGCCCCAGTTGCGGCCCGCGTCGAGGCTCACGAGGAGCGTTCCGCCAGCGGTGCCGACGGTGAAGCCGGTCTGACCGACCACCATCGGGAAATACGAGTCGTTCGGCGTGCCCGTGAAGTAGGGCGCGTCGGCGGTGACGCTTGCGGTCTGCGTCGCGACGGCGCCCTTCGGGGTCGCGGTGCCGCCGGAGGTGTAGGCGCCGGTGCCGGTGCAGTTGTTGAGGGAGAACGTCGTCCCGCTGAGGACCGTCACGACCCATGTCCCGTTGGCCGTCGTGGTGCCGCCGACACCCGCGATGGTGACCACGGATCCGGTGGTGATCGTCGCGGTCGATCCGACGGTGATCACGCAGGGGGTGGCCACGGTGGCGCCGGTGATGCCGCCCGCGATCGCCGTGGTGCCGCCGATGGCGCCCGGGGTCGCCGTCGTGGCGCGCACGCAGAGGACCACGCCGCCAGCCTGAAGGCAGAGGCCCGCGGCGTCCATCATGGGGCCGGTGCCGAGCGTGCCCTGCAGCGTCGCGAGGCTCTGTGTCGGCACGACCTGCCCGACGGTGCCGCCGCTCGCGGTGCCGATCACGCACTGCACGGTCTGCGAAGGGACGGAGACGACGCCCGCGGCGCCATCGAGAACAGTGAACTGAACATCGCCGGTCCAAACCATAGGGCCTCAGCTCGGGGTGATCGCGGGGCCGGTGAACGTGGCCGCGATCTCGGGGGTAGGGGATTGGACGACGGTGGAGAACGTGGTGCCAGCGGGGACGAAGGGGAGCCCGCCGAGGAGCGGGTTGTCCGTGACGGGGACGGAGATCGAGACGCCGAACGTGAGGAGGTGGCCGCTCTTGATCTGCTGCGTGGCGCGCTCCTTCTCATCGTCCCAGGCGCCGCCTTGCGTGTCGCCCGCGTCGCTGAGAAGGTCATAGACCGCGCTCTGCACGCAATCCCGTAGCGCCTGCGTGGCCATGTAGTCCTGCGCGGGATCGGGCGGCGTCGCCTCGCCCCACGCATGGACCTCGAAGTTGTGGACGTCGATGGCGATCGTGCGCTGCTGGATCAGGACTCGGCGCTCCGCGTTGCGCGTGCGGTAGTCGGGGGACGACGGCTTGCCCTGGCGCGGAGCGATTGACTTGGGCAGGAAGCAGATCCGCGGAGCGGCGCTGTGCTCGCGCGTGGTGGGGCGCCCGATGAGTACGGAGCCGTCCGTCAGCGCAGGCGTCACGGTGCCGCCGCCGGCCCATGCGCCGTTCCCCACGGTGGCCACGAGCTGGCCGTAGGTAGCGGTGCCGGGCACGGTGTTCTGCGCGTAGAGGGCGAGCGTGGTCGGGGACAGCGGGACGCCGAGCACGCCCTGCGGGAGCCCGACGGTGCGGCTCTGCGGGTCGGCGTCGATGGCCAGGGCGGCGGTGTTGCCGGTCACTCCGGCGATGACGCATGACAGGCCGCCGCATGCGCTTGCGCGACCGGAGACCCCGTGCGGGTAGGCGGTCGTGATGACGATGGGGCTGACGCCGTTGCCGGTGCATCCGACGATCGCAAGGGGCGCGTAGCCCGAGGCGAACCGGCCAGCGCCCGAGGCTGACGCGCCCGCTGCCGCGGCGTCGTAGCCGAGGCCGTAGCCGAGCACGACGAGCGCGCGGGTGATCTCAAGGGAAAGGAGAACGATCGACGACAAGGGGAAGGGCATCACCATCCCCGCGTCGGCGCGCGCGCGCCTTCGTTGTTGACCACGGAGGAAGAGAGCGCGACGGGTTGCGCGTAGTCCGCGAGCGCGACGGGGAGCGGAGCGGCGGCGGTGGGGTCGATGGTCACGTCGGGGAAGAGGACGCGGCGCTGCACCTTGTCGAGCCACGCCTCCGCCTTCTCAGCCTCCGCCACGATCTCCTTGTCGGCGTCGCTCTGCGGGTTGAACCCCTTGCCGCCGAGGAAGGCGTACCGCGCGAGGTAGACGCAGCGTTTGCTGACGCCAGTTCCGACGCGGGAGAAGGGGAGCGGGAACACGCCGCGGAACATGTCGTCCATGTCGGACGACGCGGCGTCCAGTGCCGATTGGACATCCGCCACGGTGCGCGCCCCGAGTGCGGTCTGCGGGAGACCCCACTCGAAGAACTGCGCGACGCTGGCGTACGTGGTGATCGGCACGGGATGCGCTCCGCGGGTGACGGTCAGATGCCCGAGCGACTGGACATGAAGGGCTGCGCCCATGCGGCGACGGCGCGGGCCCAGGAGCCGTAGAGGATGCGGTGCTGATCGAACACCACCGGATCCTGCGGCGCGTTGCGGATGACGAAGGTCGGGGCCTGCCTCAAGACCCATCCGAACGGCTTGATCGCCCGGGTGGTGTCGAGCATGTAGTAGGCCGTCGGCTGGCTGTTCAGGTCCGGCGTCCACGTGGTGTCCGTCGAGCCGCGGATCGGGCTGTCCATGTTGCCGACGAAGGGTCCGGTCGCGGTGCCGGCGCCGCCGGTGCCGATGCCGGCGAACTGCGGCGGCGCGAAGAACATCGACTTCGTGAGGAGGTCCGACTGGAACTTGAGCTGAGAGGGGACGAGGAGCTTGTTCGGCTCGATGCCCTGCGCCTCCCCGCTCTCGTTCTTGCGCCCGGACATGTCCTCCCAGAGCGTCACGTAGGCGTTGGTGGCGAAGGTGCCGCCGACCGTGATGCCGCCGACCGAGACGCCGCCGGTGCCGTAGTCGTTCGGGTAGGTCCCGAGGCTGCTGTCCCAGTAGTCGACGGGGTGCGCGGTGTTCCAGTTGGTGAGGCCGTCGGTGCCGTTCTGGAGGGCGCCCGCGTACTCGTTGTTGCCCTGGAGCAGATCGCGGACGCTGAAGTCCTGCCACTTGGCCATCTGCGCGCCCATCATCGACACGAGCGGGAAGTAGATCCCGTACGAGTCGTCCATGAGCTTGAACTGGTCGATGGCCTCGGTCAGCTCGTAGGGGAGGATCGGCACGCTGTAGGTCTGGGGCGCGGGCTCGCGGATGACGCGGGCGCCGTTCCAGACGCGCATCTTGTTGACCATGCCGATCCAGCCCGAGAGCCAGGCTTCGGTCTTGGTCGGGTACTGCGTGACGAACTCGTCGGACCAGCGCTTGGTGGTCCCGATGGCCATCCAGTAGCGGGTCTCGAGGTCCGTGAAGAAGATGTTGAGATTTGCCGGGGTGAGTTCCATGTCAGATCCTCTTCACTGGCTCGGCAGCTCTTTCACGGTGAGCCGGATGCTCGGGACCGTGATCGTGTTGGTGGCCGTCACCTTGACGCCGAAGGCCACCGTGTTGCCGACGGTGAAAGCGGTCTTGGTGGTCCCGGTCGGCGCCGCGTTGTACACGACGCCGTGGAAGCCGAACTTCTGCTGACCGCTGCCCTGCGCCGTCAGGAGCCCGGTCAGGGTCCCGTTGATCTCGCTGGCCTGCGTCACGGCCGACGTGTTGAACGCGGCGCCGTTGTAGGTGAGGACCGCGCCCGCGTTGGTGTCGATCGACTCCCAATCGGCGCCGTTGGTGCCGAAGGTGCCGAGGCCGGCGATGCCGTGCGCGATCTTGTTTGCCGAGGCGAGCACGCCCGCGGCCGAGGTGTCGGTGACGAGCGCCATCGTCACGGTGTCGGCCGTGGTGCCGCAGGACCATGCGACGTCAAGGTGCACCTCGAAGATGCCGCTGAGGCGGGACTTGAGGAGGGCCGACGCGAAGAAGTAGCCGCTCGGCGCGGCCATGGTGCCGACCGCGGTCGAGACGCCCTGCACCCAGTTGCCGCCCACCATGTCGATGTCGATCGCCGTGGTGTCGACGGTGACCGAACCGGCGGTGCGGACGATCCACTGCGAGTTCGCGCCCTGCGTGCCCTCGTTGACGATGAACTCGGGGGCGCCGAGTTGCGTGGACGCGGTGAGCCAGTCGATCGGTCGGTAGAGCGGAGCGGTGCCGCCGCCGACCACGCCGACGATATAGAGGCCGTTCTGCGTCTTGGTGGTCTGCCCGACGAGCAAGACGCGCTGGCCCTGGACGTAGGTCAGGCCGTCGTTGCTGGCGACCGTGAAGGCCGCGAGGCTGGCGATGTTCGCCGTGACCACGCCGCGCGCCATGTGAACCGGGGCGCCGGGCTCGCCCGAGTTGGCGGAGGTGAGCGGCGCGAAGGTGAGCGCAGTGGTGTCGATGGTGATCGGCGTGACGTTGGTCAGCATCCACACGGAGGCCGCGGCGACGATGCCCTCGGACACGGTGAAGATCGACGACGCCTGAGCGGTCGCGCCGCTGGCGAACCAGTCGGGGCGCGAGAGGGCGGCCGTGCCGGTGGTGACGGTGCCCACGACCCAGGGGCCGTTCTGGCTCGCCGAGGTCTGCGCCGTGAGCAGGACGATCTGCCCGGCGGTGTAGGTGACGCCCTCGGCGGTGGCGACGGTGAACGCGCCCGCGGCGGTGGGGGGCGCCACGAGGGTGAAGACGGCGCCGCGCGCCTTGAAGTAGGCGAAGCCGCCGACCCCGATCTCGGGGTCGAGCGCGTCGGGACGGGCGAAGCCGATGGCGACGGGGATCGCGCTGGGGTCGACGTCGCTGGACGTCCGCACGTAGGGCGAGACGAAGCCGACGAGGGGCCGGGTGCCGCCCGCGTCGCTCGTGCTGACCTGGGGCTTGCCCGTGCCGGTGTCGCTGACGAGGAAGACGTACTGCCCGACGTTGGCCGCGGTGACGCTGCCGTCGCCGGTGAGGAGCGCGTAGCCCTGCGTGAACGGGACGCCGGTCGGGACGCCGTTGTTCAGGCCGCTGTTGCCGGGGACCGTGGTCCCGGTCGAGTTGTCGACGCGCGTGAGGTAGATGCCCCAGCACTTGCTGGCCGCGGTCGCGGCGCTGCTCGGGATGGCGTAGCCGCTGGCGTCGCTCCACGCGAGACGGCCGCCTTCGGTGATCGTGTTCGCCTTGGCCGGCAGCATGCCGACCTTGGGGATCGCGCTGTCAGCGTCGAGCCACCACGTCTTGATGTCGGCCATGTTCAGTACCCCTTCACGACGCCGTTGGCGCCGCGGTTGGCCGCGACGGTGGCGCGGATCTTCTCGTATTCCTTGCGCGCGTCCGGGGAGAGATCGGCCATGGCCATCTCCTGCGTCTGCTGCGAAACGCTCGGGGCGCCGACGGGGCCGCCGTTGGCGTCGAGGTGCGGGATGCGCTCGCCGTCGGCGCCGGTGCGGCCGACCTTGGGCAGCGAAGCAATGAGCGCCTTCAGCTTGGTGGTTCCGTTGGCGTTGCCGTAAGTGCGAAGCTCGTCGCGGAGCGCCTTGGTGGTGGCGCGCCCGTCCGCCTTGGCGGTCGCGACCAGCGCACTGACG
>CAIXBH010000112.1 GCA_903917615.1 uncultured Chloroflexota bacterium
CCGTTCGCTCGCCGCTACTAGGAGAATGATCTCTTTTCCTCGGGGTACTTAGATGTTTCAGTTCCCCCGGTTCCCTCCATCCGGCCTATGTGTTCGGCCGGCGGTCATCCGATATGACTCGGATGGGGTTCCCCCATTCGGAAATCCCCGGTTCAACGTTGGCTAGACAACTAGCCGGGGCTTATCGCAGTCTTGCCACGTCCTTCATCGGCTCCTGGCGCCAAGGCATCCACCGTGTGCCCTTAGTAACTTGACCCTCCGTCAAGCACACTCTGCGATCTGTCCGTCGAACGGTCGAAGCCTCCGGACAGGTGGCTTCGACACTCGGCGATTCGCAAATGCACTTCAAGGATTTTCAACTCACGCAGTATTCTGTTGTGAAGGTACGGCCCCGGCCATAGGCCAGGGCGTCGATGTGACGACGCCGAAGCGCCGCAGCGCTCGCACGACCCGCTCCCCTTCGTCACCTTCCGGTAACTCGAGTTCGGTCATGCCCGCGCTGCGGGGCTTAGATGTGTCTGCGCCAAATCGTAGGATTCTGGACGAGCCGGCAGGCTCGAGGCAGGAGCGGGACTCCTGGTGGAGCCGGGGGGGCTCGAACCCCCGACCTCCGCCTTGCAAAGGCGGCGCTCTGCCAATTGAGCTACGGCCCCGCCGTTCCGGCTGGCCGTGCCTCGCAGTCCAAGGACTCGCGTGGCTGGTGGGCCATCCTGGACTCGAACCAGGGACCTCAGTCTTATCAGGACTGCGCTCTAACCACCTGAGCTAATGGCCCCCGGACCCTCGCCCGACGGGAAGGACCGACGCGGAACGCGCTGACTTCCCCGGCGAACGGGCGCACATCGACAGCTGGATAGCAGACAGAATCTCTCGCGTGATCCCAAGATCCGAGGTCCGTGTTCGACTCGTCCACGAGACGGACGGCTACGCATCGCCCCGAGCAAGCTCGGAACCATGGCAGACGAGTAGATCGACTTGGGGTCTCGCCACCGCGACGCCGTACACCGTACGACGCCGGCTTCCAGCCCTTCGATTGCTCGAGGTCTGGAAAACACGATGGCCAAGTGTCCCTTAGAAAGGAGGTGATCCAGCCGCACCTTCCGGTACGGCTACCTTGTTACGACTTCGTCCCAGTCACCAGCCCCACCTTGGGCGTCTGCCTCCTTGCGGTTGGCTCAACGACTTTAGGTGTTGCCGACTTCCATGACGTGACGGGCGGTGTGTACAAGGCCCGGGAACGTATTCACCGCAGTACTGCTGACCTGCGGTTACTAGCAACTCCGGCTTCATGCAGGCGGGTTGCAGCCTGCAATCCGTACTGAGGACAGCTTTGTCCGATTAGCTCCACCTCGCGGTTTTGCAACGGTCTGTACTGCCCATTGTAGCGTGCGAGTAGCCCAAGGCGTAAGAGCCATGCTGACTTGACGTCATCCCCGCCTTCCTCCCGGTTGCTCCGGGCAGTCTCGTGTGAAAAATTCAACACACGACGAGGGTTGCGCTCGTTGCGGGACTTAACCCAACACCTCACGGCACGAGCTGACGACAGCCATGCAGCATCTGTGACACCGCCCCGAAGGGAAGGCGACTTTCATCGCCGGTCGATGCCATGTCAAGCCTTGGTAAGGTTCTTCGCGTAGCTTCGAATTAAACCGCACGCTCCGCTGCTTGTGCGGGCCCCCGTCAATTCCTTTGAGTTTTAGCCTTGCGGCCGTAGTCCCCAGGCGGAGTACTTATCGCGTTAGCTTCGCTACACAGGGAGTCGATACCCCATACAGCTAGTACTCATCGTTTACGGCGTGGACTACCCGGGTATCTAATCCGGTTTGCTCCCCACGCTTTCGCGCCTCAGCGTCAGATCGCCCCCAGAGAGCCGCTTTCGCCACTGGTGTTCCTCCCGATATCTACGCATTCCACCACTACACCGGGAATTCCACTCTCCTCTAGGCATCTCAAGACCGACAGTATCAAAGGGCCCCTCCCAGTTGAGCCGGGAGATTTCACCTCTGACTTATCGGTCCGCCTGCGCGCGCTTTACGCCCAGTAAATCCGGACAACGTTCGCCACCTACGTATTACCGCGGCTGCTGGCACGTAGTTAGCCGTGACTTATTCGTGAGGTACCGTCAGATCTTCTTCCCTCACAAAAGGGGTTTACAACTCGAGAGCCTTCTTCCCCCACGCGGCGTTGCTGCATCCGACTTTCGTCGATTGTGCAAAATTCCTCGCTGCTGCCTCCCGTAGGAGTCTGGGCCGTGTCTCAGTCCCAGTGTGGCTGATCATCCTCTCAGACCAGCTATGGATCGTCGCCTTGGTAGGCCATTACCCCACCAACAAGCTAATCCACCGCAGGCCCCTCCAGAAGCGCCGAAGCTTTGGTCCGTAGACCGTATGCGGTATTAGCTCCCCTTTCGGAGAGTTGTCCCCCACTTCTGGGCAGGTTCCTACGTGTTACTCACCCGTCCGCCACTCGGACCGAAGTCCTCGTGCGACTTGCATGCGTTAGGCACGCCGCCAACGTTTATCCTGAGCCAGGATCAAACTCTCCATAACAGAAGAGGTGCTCGCCAAAGAAAAAGCGAGCGAATGTCCTTGCTTCAAATTCGTCTCACTCAAGAGCCCGAGCACCACTCAACCACCACCGCCCGAAGGCCGTGATGGGCTCATGCTGCCAGGCCCCCGGATCGACGGGGATCACTGTCAGATTCTGCCTGCTATCCAGATGTTAATGTGCGCTGCCGCCCCTGAGGCGACAAACGGAAATGCTACGAAGTTAGGACGTGGGCGTCAAGCGCCTTAGACCCTCCCGGGGAAACATTGTTTGTAATGTTTCCCGGGCCCCGAAAGAATGCCGGGGGCGTTCGCCGCTTGGGTACTGTAACAGGGCTGACGGAACGGTCTAGGGGGTTACGAAAAGATTTCCTGGACATCGCCCGGGCGCAGAGATGCCCCGTACGCGGAAGTCGGCGCCGCGACTCAGCGCGCGGCGGTGGCGGCTGGGGCCGCGCTCGCCGGCGTGATGCCGAAGAGCGCCTCCCACCACTTCTCCCCTGGCCGCCGAGGCGGCGCCGACGCACGCGGACCATCGACCTGCACGAGCGTCTCGCCGGGCTTCACGAGGCCGAACTGTTGCCGCGCAAATGCCTCGATGTACTCGTCCGACTTGAGGTACGCGAGCAGGCCCTGGAGCTCCGCGCGCTGGTCGCGGAGCTGCTGCACCTCACCTGCGATCTCGCGCTCGTGCTGGCGGAGGCGGTAGGACTGCGCGGCGGTCTGCACCATGGCATAGCAGAAGAGGGCGACGAGCAGCACGGCGACGGAGAGCACCATCTGCGCGGGGCCTAATGTGGGGAGACGGAACTGCATGCGCGACTGCGCCTTGCCGGGGCCCCCTGTGGGCCCAACCCGCCTGCCACCACACTACCACCGGGCGACGAGCAGACACAATAACGCGTCCGCGAGCGACCTCCAGAGAGGCTGCGCGTGTGCGAGCCGCGGACGGAAGCGCTTCAGCTCCGGGCGGTCGCCTCAGCGTCGTCGAGGTTCGGTGCGCTCTGCCGGACGAACGTCACGATGTCGTTGGTGTTCGTGCCGGGACCGAAGAACGCCTCGAAGCCCAGTTCCCGCAGGGCCGGCATATCCTCGGGCGGGATGATGCCGCCCGCGAAGAGCAGCACGTCATCGACGCCCCGTGCATGGAGCGCCGCGACGATGCGGGGGAAAAGCTCGAGGTGCGCACCGGAAAGGATCGAGATGCCGACGGCCTGCACGCCCTCACGCAACGCGACCTCGGCGATGGCGTCGGGCGTCTGGCGAATGCCGGTGTAGGTGACCTCCATGCCGGCGTCGCGGAGCGCGCGGGCGACGACCTTCGCCCCGCGGTCGTGGCCATCGAGGCCCGGCTTCGCGATAAGCACGCGGATGGGCACCTCGGCCGCGTCGGGAGCCGTCTCTGCCGTCATGCCGGGAGTCTAGCGGGCAGCAGGCGACGCGTGTCCAGCGAAGACTGCCAGCCCCCCTCACTTCAAACCTCCTCGGCAAGGGCCGAGGGGGTCGGAGAGCCCTAGTGGCCGTACTCGATGAGTTGCACGCCGAGGCCGAAGCACTGGGCCGCGGGGATCGTCGAGGTGACGCTGTGCGGGAGCGGGCCGGGCGCAGCGTCTGGCGGCGTTTTGCCGGCGGCCCGGTACTTTGCGAGCTCAGCCGCGATGTCCCGCACCTCGATCGCGACCATCGAGGAGGCGCCTTCACCGATGTCCGCCAGGCGCTGCACCATTGGTGAGTCGGTGGTCGCGGGGGAGATCAGTTCAACCATGCACTGCCCGATCGGGACCTGCGCGATCACCGTGCCGCGCCCCTCCGGCCGGATCTCGTTCACGACCTTCAGCCCGAGGACACGCTCCCAGGTCGCCCGCGCGACTGCGTAGTCGGAGACGAGCACCGCGAGATGGTCGATGCCCTTTGCCGTCGAGATGTGAGCATCTGCCGGGGGCTGCACGAGCTCGATGAGGACGCCGTGCATCGACTTCGGGTGGAGGAACGCGACCATCCCGGTGAGCCCCTCGCGCGGTTCCTGGTCGACCACTTCCACGCCCGCGGCCTTCAGCCGGGCGAGTTCGCCGACGATGTCGTCCGTGCTGAACGCGAGATGGTGGAGCCGCTCGCCCTTGGAGTCGAGGTAGCGCATGACGCCGGTGTCCGGCGTGGTCGGCTGGATGAGCTCGATCTCGTTTTGGCCGAGCGGCATCAGCACGCCGCGAATGCCCATCTCGTCGACGACCTCGTCCTTTGTGACGGCGAGGCCCATCGTGTCCCGAAAGAACCCGAGGGCTGCGTCCGCATCGCGCACCACGACTGCGACATGGTTGAGTCCGGTGATCATGCTGCGCTCCTCAGATGCCCTGCTCCCGACGCCACGCGAGAATAGCGGGGATGTGCTCGCGATCGTGCACTGCACTCGAGGCGAGCCGCCAAGCAGCACGCCCCTCGACGAATCGATCGGTCCCGATCCTCCCGGCCAGCGCGCGCACCGCGGCGTCGTGGCGCTCGCGCGCGGCGCGCAGCCGACCGAGCAGCGTCTCCCACGACAGGCCCGAAGCAGCCTCGACCGCACGCTCGTTGAAGCGATCGGTCGCCTCGCCGTCGTCGATGCCTGACTCGAAGCCGGGCACGACAGGGCGCTCACCGCGCGCGATGCACTCGAGCGCCGCGGCGTAGCCGTCCTGCCATGCGATGAGGTGCGCGAGCACCTGCTCGAGGTTCCACGCGTCGAATGCGATCTCGCGGCGTCGCGCTGGGGGGAGCGCATCGATCGCCTCGAGCAGCTCGGCGCGCGTAGCGTGGTTGTCCTCGATCACAGGCGCGATGTGCTGGACGGTCAGGAACGACCCGCGGCTTTCTAGGTCTGCCCCCTCCCCCCTCGTGGGGGAGGGCGGGGGAGGAGGTTCTGTCGCCGCCGTCCAAATCACCGTGGCGACAGACGCGATCGCCGTGAGGATTTCACGATCAGTGAATCGAAGGACCCGGAACCCTCGCGAGGTCAGCGAGCGATCTCGAGCGCGGTCGTAGACCCGTCTCGTTGCGTGCTGACCACCGTCAATCTCGATCACGAGTCGAAGCGGCAGGCAGACGAAATCGACGAAGTAGCGCCCGAGTGGATACTGGCGTCGGAAGATGTAGCCCGCGATCTGTCCTCGACGGAGTACGCGCCAGAGACGCCGTTCAGCATCAGTGGGGGTCGCACGCAACTCACGAGCGCGGCGCGTCCGATCGTTCGTCACCGGACCTCCACCCCCCCCTCCCCCATCAAGGGGGAGGGGGTCAGCAATTCACAAGGTCATGACCTCGTGGAACTCGCCCCACTCCTCGCGGAGCACGCCGCAGATCTCGCCGACAGTGGTGTAGGCCTCAACCGCCTCTACGAGCAGCGGCATCATGTTCTCGTCCGTGTGGGCCGCCGTGCGGATCTTGTCCAGTGCGGTGCGCACGGCCTCGTTGTCGCGGCGCGCACGCAAGGCAGCAAGCTCCTGTGCGCGGCGCTTCCCCATCGCCGGATCGACGCGCAGCGTCGGCGGGTGGATCTCGTCGTCCGAGGTGAACATGTTCACGCCGACGACGACGCGCTCGCCGGATTCGGTCTGGCGCTGGATGCGGAAGGCGGCGTCCTGGATCTCGCGCTGCTGGAAGCCCGCCTCGATCGCCGCGAGCGCGCCGCCGAGGTCGTCGATGCGCTGGATGTACGCGAGCGCCTCTGCCTCGACGCGGTCGGTCAGCGCCTCGACCACGTAGGAGCCGGCGAGCGGATCGATCGTGTCGCCAACCCCCGTCTCGTACGCGATCACCTGCTGCGTACGCAACGCGAGCTCGACGGCCTCCTCGGTCGGCAGCGCAAGCGCCTCGTCGAACGAATTCGTGTGCAACGACTGCGTGCCGCCGAGCACGGCCGCCATCGCCTGCAGCGTCGTGCGCACCACGTTGGTGAGCGGCTGCTGCGCGGTGAGCGTGGCACCGCCGGTCTGCGTGTGGAAGCGCTCCATCTGCGCGCGCGGGTCCTTCGAGCCCCAACGGTCGCGCGCCAACTTCGCCCAGATGCGCCGGCTCGCGCGGAACTTCGCGACCTCCTCGAGGAAGTTCGAGTGGCATGCCCAGAAGAACGCGAGCCGCCCGCCGAAGGCGTCGAACTCGAGGCCGGCCTTGATCGCGGCATCGACATACTCGATCGCGTTGGCGTAGGTGAACGCGATCTCCTGCGCAGCCGTACAGCCCGCCTCGCGCATGTGGTAGCCGGAGATCGAGATCGTGTTGAACTCCGGCAGCGCGTCCTTGCACCAGGCGAAGACGTCCGTGATCAGCCGGAGCGAGGGACGCGGCGGGAAGATGTAGGTCCCACGCGCGATGTACTCCTTGAGGATGTCGTTCTGCAGCGTGCCGCCGAGCTTCGACAGGTCGGCGCCCTGCTGTTTCGCGGCGGCGACGTAGAGCGCGAGGAGGATCGGCGCCGTCGAGTTAATGGTCATCGACGTGGTGATCTTGTCGAGCGGGATGCCGTCGGTCAGCACCTCCATGTCGGCGAGCGATGAGATCGCGACGCCGACCTTGCCGACCTCGCCCTCCGCCTCGGGTGCGTCGGAGTCGTAGCCGATCTGCGTCGGCAGGTCGAAGGCGACGGAGAGGCCCGTCTGCCCCTGCTCGAGGAGGAACTTGTAGCGCCGGTTGGACTCGGCAGCGTCACCGAAGCCGGCGTACTGACGCATGGTCCAGAGGCGGCCGCGGTACATCGTGGGCTGCACGCCGCGGGTGAACGGGTACTCGCCCGGGTAGCCGAGCTTCTCGTGGTAGTTCCACTCGGCGAGGTCTTCCGGGGCGTAGAGCGGCTCGACCTCGGCGCCGGAGGAGGACTCGAAGCGCGGCTTGCGCTCCGGGTTGCGTGCCACGGCCTTGCCGTGCGTGTTCTCGCGCCAGTCGTGCTTGCTCTTGCTCAATGTCTCAAGCCACCTCGGCGGGAGTGTAGCGGAGTCATCGGCACCGAGTTGGACGGACGGAGGCAGGGGTGCTGGTGGGCGATGAAGGAATCGAACCTTCGACCTACCGGGTGTAAACCGGGCGCTCTAACCGCTGAGCTAATCGCCCCTGCCGCAGGATTGAGGCTACGGGTGCGGTGATCGGGGGGTCAACCGCGGGGACGGTTGGCGTTTTGAGGTTCGAGGCCACCACCCCCACCCCAACCCTCCCCCGTCGAGGGGGAGGGGGCGAGAGTCGGAGGCTAGCGCTCGCTTCGGTCGTTCCGGTCGCGGTCGCCCCACCAGCGCATGCCGACGACGAGGACGAGCCACGCACCGATCAGCAGGAGTTCGAATCCGCTCCGCGCGACGTACCCGAGCCGTTCCTCGACGAAGTCGCCACCCACCCACAGGTCGAGGGCGAGCGCAAGCAGGATCGCGGTGTGTGCGACCCAGTCGAGCCGTTCGGGCAGGGCGAGGCGCCGTCGTGGCTCGAGGCGGCGAAGGGGAGCGGGCAGTCGCATCGACAAAGGATACGGGGCGAACGGCGGGACGGGGCGGTAGGATACCGCGCGGTATCTTGCGGGCGCACCACTCGAAGGCGGGGACCTGTCCGTGATCGATCCGACGGCGTTCGACACGCTCTCGCTCGCGGAGCTCGAAGAGACGGCAGGCGAGCTCCACCGGCGCATCGGCGTGTCACTCCGACGCGCGGGCGAGGCGAAGGCCGACGACCGCGATGACGAAGGGCAGTCGCCTCGACGCCGCGTCGCCGCGTACGCCGCGCTCATCGAGTTCGCGGCGGCGACGTTCGCCTCCGTCGCGGCCGGCGCGACGCCGCCCGCGGAGCGCTACGACCGCTACCCGACCTCCGTCGTCGCGGTCATGTACGCCACGCCGACGATCCCCGCGCTGCTCTCGCGCCTCGAGCAGGACCGGCGGCTGCTTGCCTCCTACGCGCGGACATTGGAGGCACGACTGGACGAGACGCACTCGACCGCGTGGGGAGAAGTCACACTCCGGCGTGTGCTGCTCGATATCGACCTCGCGGAAGCCGCGCAGTGCGCGATCGCGCTCGAGCGGTACGCTGCTGACTTGGATGCTGCGAGCGTGTAGCGCCGCGGTGTGCGCAGCGCGTCGGCCCCCTCCACCCTCACCCTCCCCACCAGGGGGGAGGGGCAGAACCAGACCAGAACGGAACTCACCCGCATGGAACAACGCGTCAGCCTGGTGACCCTTGGTGTCGCGGATGTGCCGCGCGCGACCGCGTTTTACGAGGCGCTCGGGTGGGAGGCCTCGGACGAATTCGAGACCGACCAGGTTTCATTCTTCCAGGCTGGCGGGCTGATCTTCGCGATCTGGGGTCGCGAGGACCTCGCGACTGATGCACACATCGAGGACACGGGCGCGACGTTCGGCGGCATCGCCCTGTCGTACAACACACGCACGCTCGAGGAAGTCGACGTCGTCCTCGACCAGGCAGTCGCGGCGGGTGGACGGCTGCTGCGCGCGGGCGGCGACACGCCATGGGGCGGGTACACGGGCTACTTCGCGGACCTCGACGGGCACACGTGGGAGGTTGCCTGGAACCCGGACTTCCCGATCGCGAAGGACGGGTCCATCAGCCTGTCGTGAGTCGTCGACGCACGCGGCGGCAGACGCGGAACCCTCACCTGTCCTCTCCCACAGGTGGGAGAGGAACGAATGCCGCAGTTTGCCGAAGATTCCATCTCCTCTCCCATTCATGGGAGAGGCTGGGTGAGGGTTCTGCGAACCGACGCCGGTCTCGACGCACGCGGCGGTGGACTCGGAACCGCGACATGCCCGCAACCAACAAGTGAGGTAGGAACAGACTGTTCGCACGACGAGCGCGCCGTCAGCGCGGTGTGTTCGGCAACGTCTGCGACGTGATTGGCGCGAACTTCGTGCCGTCCCAGCGGAAGATCGACTCGCGGAGGCCGGTCGGGCAGCAGAGCGGGTCGCCGGGTGCGAACACGCCGGCTTTCACATCGATGAGCCCCTGGGTGTCCTTGCCGAACGTGACCGAGACCTTGCCGACACCGTCCACGTAACCCAGCAGGTGTGGCTTGCCGTCGCGCACGTCGAACACGGCCGCACCGAGGTCGCCCATCGTGCCGCCAGACTCGACGATCGCGATCACCTCGTCGTTGCGATCGCCCGTGACGTCGGCGTAGGTCACGCGTTCCTTTGGAATCTCGCCGCCGCCGAAGTGCTGGATGACCGGCGCGACCAGCGCCGGGTCGGCGAAGTTGATCGAGCGCGCGTCCCCCGGCGTCGCGACCGCCCCCCCGGCAGCGGTCGAGGTCGAGAAGGTGACGGGGGTCCGCGCAGCGTCCGGCGCGCGGCCGGCGAGGGCGTAGACCGCGCCCGCGGCGAGCAGCGCGAGCGCACCCGCGGCGACGAGGATGCTTCGGCGCATATCGCGACCCCTTCCCCCGCCTATCCTTATGTTCTGCGTCGCGACTCCAGCGCGTCAACGCGCGGAAGTCCCGCCCAACGGGAGCACTTCGCCCGTCGCCGGAGCCGCCCCGGCTGAGAGGGCACGAGCCCAAGAGCCATCGAGCGTGCCGAGCCGCCCGTGTACCATGAGGGCCTCTCCCCAGAGGGTCCCAGATGACCGACGTTTGCCCCTCCTGTGGCGAGTCGCTGACCGCGTCCGCGGCCTGGTGCGACGCGTGCGGCTGGCGTCCGGATGACGACGCGCCACTGCCGCCGCCGCCCTCGGACGAGGGCGCGAGCGCGCCCGGTGCGCTCCGGAGCACCTCCACCCCAGCCCTCCCCCATCAAGGGGGAGGGAGTCGGACTACCCGCACCCCCACCCTCCCCTCTCAAGGGGGAGGGGGCCGAGCCGCGCCGATGCAGCCCTCGCTGCTGGCGGTGCCGGTCGCGGCACCGGCGCCGCGGGCGGAGTTGCCGAGCGACCTCGAGCCCTACCGGAAGCGACTACGCGAGACGTTCGGGTACCCCGAGTTCCGCGACGGACAGTCGCGGGTGCTGGAAGGACTGTCGCGGGGTGACGTCGTCGCGGTGATGCCGACCGGCAGCGGCAAGAGCCTCTGCTACGTGCTGCCGGCCCTCGAGGTGGGGCGCACGATCGTCGTGTCACCGCTCATCGCACTGATGCAGGACCAGGTCGAGGGACTGCAGGCCGCGGGCGTGTCCGCAACGTTCATCAACTCGAACATCGCGCGCGAGGAGCAGAACCGGCGCTACCGCGAGTTCCTCGCAGGACGGATCGCACTGCTCTACGTGGCCCCGGAGCGCTTCGCGAACGCCTCGTTCACCACGGGGCTGGCGAAGGCCGGCGTGAAGCTGCTCGCCGTGGACGAGGCGCACTGCATCTCGGAGTGGGGCCACAACTTCCGGCCCGACTACCTGCAGCTCGGCACCGTTCGCACCCGCCTCGGAAACCCACGGACCCTCGCGCTGACGGCTACCGCGAACCCACAGGTGCGCCGCGACATCGCACAGCGCCTCGGCCTCGATGTGGGCGTCCCCGGCGGCGCGTCCGAGGTCATCACGACGGTCGACCGACCGAACCTCACGTACGCCGTCGAACGCATCGACGGCGTGCCGGAACGGCGGCGCTGGATCATCGACTACGCGCGCGACCGGCCCGGCCTCGCGGGACTCGTGTACGCGCGCACCCGGCGCGGCGTGGAGGAGATGGCGGAGGCGCTGCGATCCGCCGGTGTCCACGCCGAGGCGTACCACGCCGGTCTGCCGGCGGCCGAGCGGTCGAGGGTGCAGCGCGCCTTCACGATCGGCAGCGCGCCGGTGATCGTCGCGACGAACGCCTTCGGCATGGGCATCGACAAGCCGGATGTGCGGTACGTCCTGCACATGAACATGCCGGGCCGCCTCGAGGCGTACTACCAGGAAGCGGGGCGCGCCGGCCGCGACGGTGACCCGTCGGAATGCACGCTGCTGTACGCGCGCGCGGATCGGCGCTTCCAGCAGCAGTTCATCGACGCCGCCCACCCGGACGAGGCCGCGCTGCGGTCGACATGGCAGCACTGGACGCGCATCGCCGACCGCGACACGGGGCGCCTGCCGTTCAACGTGGGCGACGCGGATCCCGACCAGTTCGCGATGATCGTCGCCGCGCTCCGCGACTCAGGGCTCCTCGATCCGGTCGCGCTGGCGGTGACCTCGTTCGACCCGAACGCGCCGATCGACGCGACGAGCGTGCTGCATCACCGCGCCTACGCCGAGGCGCGCCTGCGCGAGATGGCCGAGTACGCGGAGACGACCGGCTGCCGCCGAGCGGCAATCCTGCGCTACTTCGGCGAGGAGGCCCCCGAGGCATGCGGAAACTGCGACAACTGCCTCGGGCGTCACGCCGACAGCGGTGAGGGCGACACGTTCCCGGAAGACCTGTACGACGACCTGATCGCGATCCGCGAGCGGATCGCCATGCGCAGCGACCGCGACCCGTTCCGCGTGTTCGAGAACCGCACCGCGCGCGAGCTTGCGACCTACCGTCCGCGCGATGCCGCAGCGCTCCTCGAGATCTGGGGCATCGGTGAGACGCGCGTGCGCTGGTTCGGCTCTGAACTGCTGGCGGCGATCGAGGCATGGGAGCGCGAGCACCCCGAGGCCGCCCCGCCGCCCGTCCCCGTCGCGGTGCAGACCGCGCGGCAGTCATCCTCGAGCTCGCGCAACGCGGGGTTCGAGGCGGGCGCGGACGTGCGGCCCGACGACCCGTTGTTCATGGCGCTCCGAGCGTGGCGCTCCGAGCGCGCCCGCGCCGAGGGCGTCCCCGCCTACGCGCTGTTCTCGGACCGGACGCTCCGCGAGCTGGTGGCGCAGCACCCGACGAGCCTCGGCGCGCTGCTCCGCGTGTGGGGGCTCGGCGAGTCACGCGTCACCCGGTTCGGCCGCGAGATCCTCGATGTGATCCGCGGTGTCGAGGCCTAGCGCAGGCTCCTCCGCAGCACGTCGAGTGACGGACGCAGCGGCGCTGCGCCCATCCCCCCGGCCCCCTTCCCGAGGCGGAAAGGGGGAGCCAGCAAGAGAAATGTAGATGGGGAGGCTGCGCGTCCCCAAACCCCTGGCGGACGTCCGTTGCTTGCCGACGGCCGGTGCGAGTGATTCCACCGCAGCACAGATCTCAACGGGAACGCCGTGCCTCTTCGCCCCTCGGGGACCACAGGTGATTCGCCGCCCCGGAGGTCCGAACACGTCTTCGGGTCGGGCATTGGCGACTTGCGGGGTCATAATTGATCGGCGCATGATGGGGGAGTTCGACGCCCCATCGGGGGCAGACCACCATTACCTGCATCGGGAAGAAGTTCGCCCGTGAACCTCATCGTCACCGACATCGCCCAGACCCGCCTGACCGACCTGATCGGCGAGCGCATGGCCGAGAACAATCAGGCGATCCGCATCTTCGCCCAGGGCGGCGGCTGCGCCTGCTCCGGTGCCCGCTTCGGCATGGGCCTCGACGCCGCTGCCGAGGAGGACCAGGTCATCAACGTCGGCGCGCTGCGCTTCATCATTGACCCGACCTCGGCCCCGATCCTCGAGGACGCGTCCATCGACTACGTCGATGACGTCATGCAGCAGGGCTTCTCGATCACGGCCCCGAACGCCGCGATGCTCGAGGGCGCGGGCTGCGGCTGCGGCGGCGCGCACGGCCACTAGGCCTCACGCCTCGGACTGAACGCACGAGAGCCGGCCACATGGCCGGCTCTCTGCTTGTCCGCGCTTTTCCGCCACACTCGCGATGCGCCTACTCGATGGTGACCCGGCCCGGCATTCCGGCGTGGATCGAGCAGCGGTAGAGGAACACGCCAGGCGCGTCGAACCGGCGCTCGAAGCTGTTGCCCAACTTAAGCGTCGGCGATGCGCCGTCGCTCCATGTGATGTCATGGTCGACGGGATCGAGGTTGGTCCAGCGCACGATGAGCGGAGCTTTTCCGGCGATCGGGCGGAAGGCGTAGTCCGCGATCGAGACATCGAGGGTCGTCGGTGACACCGGACGCGAGGCAAACGACGGCGTCGCAATGGCCGTCGGCACGACGGTCGGTGCGCCGGTTGTTGCGACGGTGGCGAGCGCGGGTGGGCCGACCTCGGCGCCGGGCCCGGGGCTCGCAGTCACGGCGGTGGCCTGCGGAGCCGAGGCGGTCGGCGCGGCCGTCCCGGTGACAACGGCGACTGTCGAGGCCGGAGCGGTCGGACGCGCCGGGGGCGGTCGCCGGGCGCATCCTCCCGACAGCACCGCAGTCAGCAGGAGCACGCTGGCGACTCGATTCATGGCCGCGAGTATGCCTGCCAGACCGCGGTCGTAGACTAAGAGCACATCAAGGAGACCCGCCGATGTCGCGCGTCATGCTGCTCATTCCCTCGGCCTCCTACCGCGCGCCGGACTTCATGGCGGCCGCAAGCAAACTTGGCGTCGAGGTGGTCGTCGGGACGGACGTCGCGAACCCGCTGCAGGACGCGTCGGCGGGACGGCTCGTCGCACTCGATTACGCGCAGCCGGACCTCGGCGCACAGCAGATCGAGGCGTTCGCGCTCCTGCATCCCCTCGACACCATCGTCGCGGTGGACGACGGCGGAACGCGACTCGCCGCGCGCGCCGCGCGACGGCTGGAGTTGCCATACAACGCTGTGTCGGCGGTCGAGGCGACGCGCAACAAGGCACTGCTGCGGGAGAAGCTCGCGGCCGCGGGCATCCCGGGGCCTGCATTCTCCGTCGTCCCGGTGGACGCCGATCCCTTCCAGTTCGCGCAGGAGCTGGCGCAGCACGACTACTTCCCGGTGGTGCTGAAGCCGCTCGCCCTCTCCGCCAGCCGCGGGGTGATCCGCGCAAACGACACGGACGAATTCGTCGCGGCGTTCGAGCGCATCCGGGCGATCCTCGCGATGCCCGAAGCCGAGGACGAGTGCGGCACGGAACTGGCCGACCGCATCCTGGTCGAGGGCTACATCCCCGGCGTCGAGGTCTCGATCGAGGGGCTCCTCGACGATGGCCAGTTCCGCGTGCTCGCGGTCTTCGACAAGCCGGATCCGCTCGAAGGCCCGTTCTTCGAGGAGACGATCTACGTCACGCCCTCGCGCCTGTCGGACGCCGACCAGCGCACACTCGTCGAGACCGCATCGGCGGCGTGTCGCGCGCTCGGCCTGACGTACGGCGCCGTGCACGCGGAACTGAGGCTGCACGCCAACGCGGACGGAAAGGCCGTCGCGTACCCCATCGACATCGCGGCGCGCTCGATCGGCGGGCTCTGCTCACGCACGCTCGACTTCGGTACGGGGATGTCGCTGGAAGAGTTGATCCTGCGGCACGCGACCGGCACCGACGTGCCCACCTATGCGCGCGACGCGCAGGCCGCGGGCGTGATGATGATCCCGATCCCCCGCGCCGGCACGCTGCGCTCGGTGTCCGGCGTCGAGGCAGCCGAGGCCGTACCGGGCATCACCGATGTGCAGATCGCGATCCACCCCGGCGGGAAGGTCGTGCCCCTGCCCGAGGGCACCGAGTACCTGGGCTTCATCTTCGCGCGGGCCTCGACGCCCGCGGCGGTCGAGCAGGCACTGCGCGATGCGCACGCCGCGCTCACGTTTGTGATCGACTGAAGTCGAACCCGGCGGCTACGCGGCCGCGGTCACCCAGCGCTGGATGTGCTCCAGGTTCCGCTGCATCGAGTCGCCGTCCTCGTGCTGGCGGTTCTCCCGCAGCGACTTGAGGACGTCGAAGGCGCGCAGATTGTCGCGGCCCGCCGCGACCTGCCGGCGGACCTCCTCGAAGAGCAGGCGGAACTCACCGGCCTCCGTCAGCCGCGCGGTCTCGACGCGGCCGGAGATCTGCAGGGCATCGAGCGCGTGCAACTCCGTGCCGAGCGACGCCACCGAGGCTGACACCCCCAGCAGGCGAGCGTCGAGGTCCTCGAGCGTCTCGAGCAGCGGGATGACGCCGCTGCGCAAGCAGCCACCGAGCGCCGCGATGTTGGCGGAGAGCGCGGAGGTGTCGAGGGCTTCCTCGTCCTCGGACTCCTCCTCGACGCCATCGTCGATCGGCGCACCCAGTTCGCGGACGAACTGGGCGGCCATCTCGCTCTGGAGCGTCGCGAGCGACAGGTCGAAGGACAGCGTGGCCAGGATGCCGACGATCGCGTCGACCTGGCTGCTCATCTCGCGGATGCGCGCGGTGGTCGCGTCAGACCGCACACGCAGCAGGTTGGCGATCGCGCCGAGCGCGGCACCCTCGTCCAGCAGGCGGGCGGCAGAGATCTGCGCGTTGAGCGAGAAGAGCCGGATGTCATCGGCGAGCCGCAGGACGGACGCGGAACCGTCGATGAAGGTGGAGTGCAGCGCGGTATAGCGATCGAGGTCGTTAAACCGGAGGAACAGGTGCTCGTGCAGCGCGAGACACGCCGCGAGGACCGTGCCGACATCCCCGGTCGCACGGCGGCGCGTGCGGGTCTGGATCCCGGTCACGGCCAGTGCGGCCTCACGGCTGCGGAGTTCGGTGGGCAACGCCACCTGCATGAACGCGTCATATGTCGGGAAGCCGAGTTCCAGCAGACGCTCCTCGAGACGAGCGCGGGAGGCTGCCATCGCGTCACGCGGCGTTCCGCCGCTGCGCTCGACCTGCAACTCGACGCCGCGCAGCTCCGCGTAGAGCGCTTCGACCGCGGGCAGGAGCTCGCTCGACGGCTTCAGGCGGACGGAGAGGTAGCCGTCAGCGACCGTCACCACGGTGGCGAGCACCCAGTAGTAGCCGCCGTCCTTCGCCATGTTCTTCACGTAGGCGGCGATGGGGCGTTCGGCCTCGAGGTACTCCCACAGGAGCTGGAAGACGACACGGGGCATGTCGGGGTGGCGGATGATGTTGTGCGGCTTGCGGATCAGTTCCGCCTCGGTGAAGCCGCTGACGCGGGTGAATACGCGGTTCCCGCTACGGATGATCCCCTTCTGGTCGGTCGTGGAGAAGAACAACTCATCGAGGTCGAACGGTCGTTCGACGTTCGTCGGCTGAATCTCCCGTGCCATGGCCAGCTCCCATCACTCGATGCGTTCACATCGATATTCGGCAGGCGTGCGGCCGGTGACCACGCGGAGAATCCGTCAACTTCGCCAAGATTGGCGAACCGGAGGGCCGTGAGGCGCGCGGACTACTTCTTCGCGGGCTGGTAGTAGGGGTTCGTGCCGGAGGCGTGGTCGGTGGTGTCGACGATCTCGTCGATGTCCTCGACCTGCTCCTTCACGGCGACCTCGACGCCCTGCTTGAGCGTGACGTTCAGCATGCCGCAGCCGACGCAGCCGCCGCCGAACTCGACGTAGGCGGTGCGACCCTGCACGCCGAGGAGCGTGATCACGCCGCCGTGCGATGCGATCTGCGGATTGATCGCATTGTCGAAGAGATCCTGAATCGCGAACTCGCGGGGGTCGGACCAGAGCGGGTTCGGGTTCGTGAACTCGAGGTGCTGGCCGTCCTCGTCCTCCGAGAAGCCGATGCGCACACCATCGAGGTAGTGCGTGTCGCGCGCCTGGACGTAGACGCGGATGGCATCCGTGTCCACGGCGATGTCCTCGGCGATCTCGGCGCCGGCCTCGACGAGGCTCAGGAGGTGCTGGAATTTGCCGTCGTCGCGCCCGGCGATCTGCAGGCGCAGGCCCGCCACCGGGTTGGCGTGGTTCTCGATGATGTCGGTCAGTTTCTCGACAGCGGCATCGGTGAATACGATGGTCGGCGGCTGCTGGTTCATAGGCTCAGAATAGTCCCTCCGTGCCAGTCTGGCCCAGACGGCCGCCCCCAACGGGGGTCGCGAATCCGGTATGCTCCCGGCGAAATCACCGCTTCGCGCACTCCGGAGCCGACGTGATGACGAGCGCCTCCCTGCCCGCCGTCGAAGAGGAATGCCGGCGCTGCCGCGCCGCCAAGTCAATCGCGCGCATCGCGCTCTTCGCGGCGGCTGGTGTCGCGTTCTCCTTCCTCGCCGCCTGGGTCGTCGCGATGTTCCCCGTCGTCGGGGTCGTGCTCGGCGTGCTTGGGGTGCTCCTGATGCTGCGCACGCTGGTGACGCTGTTCACGACGATGTCGCCCCTCCGCGCAGCGATGTCCCTCGGCATCTCGACGGGCGTGGGGGTCGCCGTCTCGGCCCTCGTCGGGCTCGTCCTCCGGCTGGCGCGGTAACCCGCGGTGCCGCCGCCCGCCTGCCCCGAGTGTGACGCGCTGCAGACCGAGGTGCAGCGCGCTGCCGCAGAGGTGCAGCGGCTCTCGGAGCAGACCGAACCGTTGCGGAAGTCGCTCGAGGCGTCCTTCAAGCCCTACGTCGAGGCACTGCGGCACGCGCAAGAAAAGCTCATGCAGCTCGAGGCGGAGCACGCCGCCTGGGTCACCGCATGCGCCAACATGGTCGCGGACATCGCGAAGATGACCGGCTCCGGCGCGTTCGCCGTCGCCGGGTACAACCCGGCCGATGTCTCGCCTCAGCCCCACGACGGCTGGATCGAGCTGCAGATGGGCACCTCGACCTTCTGGTTCCGGAACCAGGAGGCGGTCACCGCATTCAGCCGTGCGTCGGGACTGGCTGATTCGCTGGGCGCACGTGCCCGCGCGCAGGCGACGCGCGACGCGCTGCTGCAGCGCGTGATCGACGCCGGCAACGATGTGTCGAAGGCGATCGATGACCTCGACAACGCGGAAAGCCGCGCGAACCAGCGCATGCAGCAGCACTATCAGGACATCGCGGACAAGGACGCCGAGCGGCAGCACTGGCTCGACCTGTGGAACCGCTGCATGCAGCAGTGCCAGCACGGCGCGGTCGAGGACCAGCGCGTCGGCCTCGTAGCGATCGCGATGATGGTCGCCGGGCTCATGCTCGTCGCGATCGGCAATCCGTTCGGCCTCGGCAACGCGGCCGCGGCACCGGCGGGCGCCACGCCGAGCGCGAGTGCCACCACGACGGCACTGGCGGCCGGCCCCGCGCTGACGCCGAATGCGCAGGTCGGACCGATCGTCGCGCGCTTCGACCAGCGGGCGTTCACCACGCACTACTCCGTGCCGATGAACGTCGAGGGGAGCACGCCATTCACCGTCGAGTGGCGAGGCGCCGATTGCGGCAACTACGCGCAGGAGAGCCCGACGGGCTGGTTCTGGTTCCACCCGCACCCGCCCTGCGATCCCTCCACCGACCACAAGAACCGCACGATCGTTGCGACGGTCACGGTGGACAAGACCGCCTATGAGTGCCGGTACCAGGGTGCGGACTCGGGCTCCGGGCCGGCGTGCACGCTGGCGGGCAAGAGCGTCCCCACCGCGACCGCCACGACGACCTCCGGGGGCGGCACCTCGACACCACGCCCGACGACCAGCGCGACGGCATCGGCAACGGCCCCTGCCACTGGCGGGGGCGGTGGCTCCGCGCCCACGGCGCAACCAACCGGCAGCGCGACAGCGGCCGTGGGCGGCTCCACGCAGGCACGGACACCGACGCCGACCGCAA
>CAIXBH010000113.1 GCA_903917615.1 uncultured Chloroflexota bacterium
CGGCTGCTGGCAGCGCAGGGAGTTCTTCATGATCAAGTACGCGAGCCGACGCATCCTGCTCGCCATCCCGACGCTCTTCCTCGTCATCGCGATCGTGTTCACCGCGATCCGCGTGGTTCCCACCGACATCGCTGACCTGCTCGTGAGTTCCGCAGGCACGGTCGGCGTTTCGGACGAGGTGAAGGCCTCCATCCGCCACGAGTTGCACCTCGACCAGCCGATCCCGGTGCAGCTCGGCTTCTACGTGCTGAACCTCTTCAAGGGCGACATGGGGCACTCGGCGTACGACCGCAAGCCCGTCGTCAAGAAGATCGAGGACGCGCTTCCGGTGACCTTCGAGGTCGCGATGCTCGCCATCGGGATGTCGACGTTCCTGGCGATCGGCCTTGGCGTGCTCAGCGCGCTACGGCAGGACACGTTCTACGACTACGGTCTGCGGCTGATCACGATCTTCGCGTTCGCGGCACCCGTATTCTGGGTCGGCACGCTCGCGATCATCCTGCCCGCGAAGTGGTGGAACTACTTCCCACCGCTCTTCTTCGTGCCCTTCTTCTCCGACCCGCTGTCGAACCTGCAGCAGTTCCTGCTGCCGGCGGTGGTGCTCGCAATGAACCTCATGGGCTCCGTGTCCCGCATGGTGCGCTCCTCGATGCTTGAGGTGCTCCGCCAGGACTACATCCGCACCGCCTACGCGAAGGGCCTCTCGGCGCGCACCGTCATCACGCGGCACGCGCTGCGGAACGGGTTCATCCCGGTGCTCACGTTCATCGGCCTGCAGCTCTCGAACCTGCTGGGCGGCACCGTGATCATCGAGTCGATCTTCGCCCTCCCGGGCATGGGGACGCTCACGATCAGCGCGATCACGACGAAGGACTACCCGGTCATCCAGGGCACGGTGCTGTTCTTCGGAACCATCGTCGTCGTGGTCAACCTGCTGGTGGACCTCAGTTACGGCATCATCGACCCGCGGCTGCGTCACTCCTAACGAGAGAACCCGGAGAACCTGATGGCGATGAACAGTGGTGACGGCTCCGGAGCGGTGACGCTCGGGCAGCGCCGCACGGCGGTCACAGACGACCGCGACAGCTTCGGCAGCCGCCTTCGCTCGCTGGCGAAGACGGCACGCCGCAAGCCGATCGGTGCCGCGGCGGCCGTGGTGATCGTGGGGCTGGTGATCGTGGCGATCATCGGTCCATGGATCGCCCCGTACGACCCGAAGGTCGGCGCCAAGGCGCTGGTGTTGGTCGGTCCGTCCTGGGCGCACCCGATGGGGGCGGACCAGTCCGGTCGCGACATCTTCAGCCGGATCATCTTCGGCGCGCGCGTGTCGCTCGAGGTCAGCCTCGGTGCGGTGCTCGTGGGCTCGCTGACCGGTGTCCTCATCGGCACCATCAGCGCCTACTTCGAGGGGCCGCTGGACTCGGTGGTCCAGCGCATCGCGGACGCCATGCAGTCGATCCCGCTGATCGTGATCGCGATCATGCTCATCGCCATCACGCAGCCGTCGCTCGAGAACCTGATCATCGCACTGTCCTTCGGGATCGCGCCTCGCGCCTCCCGGGTAGCCCGAGGTTCCGTGCTGTCGGTGAAGAACGAGCAGTACGTCGCTGCGGCGATCGCCATCGGGGCGACGAACACGCGGATCATCCGCCGCTACATCTTCCCGAACATCTTCGCGCCGATCATCGTGCTGTTCTCCGTCACCATGGGTGGCGCGATCACCGCCGAAGCATCGCTCAGCTTCCTGGGCCTTGGGCCCCCCACGCTCATCTCGTGGGGCGGCATGCTGAGCGCCGAGGGCCGGCAGTACATGCAGGTCGCGCCGTGGATGGCGATCTTCCCGGGTCTGGCCATCATGATCACGGTGCTGGCGTTCAACATGCTCGGTGACGCGCTGCGGGACGTCCTGGACCCCCGCCTGCGCGGCAGTCGCTAGCGCGCCAATCGCAACAACCAGAAGGGGCGGCCGAGAGGTCGCCCCTTCTGCGTGTCCAGTCTCAGCCGGTTCCGAGGTCAATCGACCTTGCTCTTCGCAGGGTGGCGCGTGGCGGCAGAGAGGTGCGCGGGCCCGACTGCGCGACTGTGAGTCCGGAGCAGGGGTAGCGCTCGGCTGAGAGGCTGGCGAGCCACCCGGCCCCGGGTCACAGAGGCGACGCGCGGTCGCGAGGGTGCCCCCGCCGGGAGCGGCGCTCGCCAGTGGCAGGGGCCGCCTAGAGGCTGGTGACCTCGATGGTCTCGCCCGCGGCGAGGGCCGTCGTGTCGACGTGGCGGAGGCCGGTCTCGGGCATCAGGTACCCCGCCGCAGCCAGCGCGAGGGCCATGAGGGCACAGATGCCGAACCCGAGCATGAAGCTGCCGGTGAGGTCGCGCAGGAAGCCCACCAGGAACGGGAAGACGAAGCCGCTGAGGTTACCTGCGCTCAGCACGATGCCGACCGTCACGCCGACGCGCTCCGGGGTCATGTTCGGGAGCTCCATCGGGATGGTGAACACGATCGGCATGAACACCCAGCCGAGGATGCCGAACACCGGCACGCAGGCCAGGAGCAGCAGCGGCACGTTCGCGACGAAGCACCCCGCGGCGAAGACGGGCAGCAGGACGCCCGCGACGATGAGGAACGGGCGCCGCCGCGGGTACCGCGCTGGCAGCCCTGAGCCGAGCACGGAGCCCACGATGCCGAACGCGCCGAGGATGGCGCCGGTCGTGCCTGCCTGCTCCAGCGAGAAGTGGAACTGCTCCTGCCAGTATGTCGGCAGCCAGGACGTGAACGTGATGAACGTCCCGAGCGCGCCGGCCACTCCGGCGCCCAGCAGCAGCGTCGCCCGGTCCCGCAGCATCGAGGGCAGCGCGCGGATGGGGAAGGGGGCGACCTCGACGGCCTTCCCGGCCGGCTCACGCCCGAGCAGGATCCACAGCACGGTGGCGACGCCCGCGACCGCGCCGAACGTGAAGAGGGCGGCGCTCCACACCATGGCCGTCGCGATCCTCGGGCCGAGGAACATCGACGTGGTGATGCCGATGCTCTGTCCGGTGACGTTGAGGCCGTTCACGATGGCCAGTTCGCGCGGGCCGAACCAGCGCATGACCACCGCCGGCGTGGCGCTGAGGATCATGCAGACGCCGCACGCGAACGCCACGCGCGTGCCCGCGAGCAGACCGAAGTTCGTCGCCAGCGGTGAAAGCATCACGCAGCTGATGAGCGTCCCGCCGAGGATGAGCGAGAGCCTCGGCCCGAGTTTCGCCGCCAGCACGCTCGCCGGGACCAGGAGCACGGCGATCGCGAGCGATGGGATGCCGACGAGCAGGCTGACCGTCGCGCGGTCCACGCCGAGCGCGTCGATGATCTGCGTGAACAGTGGCGCGGGCGAGAGGAAACTCATCCCCATGCCGATGTTCAGGAGCAGGAGCGACGCTCCAATGACGAAGCGGTACGGCGACGTACCTACCGGCGCAGCTTGACCGTTCATCGGTGACCGTCGTTTCCGCGTGATACGTGTCGTCGTGTGGTGGGGCGGCAAGGCTCGCAGCCGTGCGCAGCCGCTCCTACCGCGGCGTCACGATATAGTATCCCGGCTGTCGCGGAAATCCGTCCGTGATGCCTCCTCGAGGAGCCCGTGCATGACGCGATCGGAGCGCCGGTTGTCTCTGATCCCACTGCTCATCGCATTCATCCTCGGGATCGCCTCGGCGACGCAGATCGCGATGATCGGCGCGATGTCGCGCCAGCGCGGCATTCCGGAGGCGACGTGGGTCTCGATGCTCGCGACGATCGCGGGCATCGCGCTCGTCCTCGGCATCCGCGCGCTTCGAGGCGACACGCCGATCCTGCCCGAGCCGATCACGCGGCCCGCCCTCTTCCTGGGGGTATCCCTCGCCACAGCGATCCTGTTGTTGCTCTCGATGCGTGGTCTCGCGCCTTACTACGCGATCACGGGGCTCTTCGCCGTCGCGTTCCTGCTCGGCACGGCGGCGATCGTGCCGCAGATCGGCGTCGGGCTGTTCTTCATCGTGAACGCGAGTGGCTCACTGCTCGGCGCCGCGATCTTCGACTACATCGGTGCGTTCGGCGCGCACCCGATCCCGTTCTCGGCGATGCGCATCGTCGGGTTCGTCGTCGTGTTCGCGGGCATGGTGATCGTGCGCTTCGCGCGCTGACGCCCGGCCGAGTTCGAGCGCGCCTCTCGCTACGAGAGCTCGAAGCGCGGCGGCTCGATGAACTGGGCCGCCATCGGGTTCTCCTGTGCACGCAGCGCCTCGCGCGACATCTTTGCCTCCAGCGCCTTCGCGCGGCGAATCAGCGCGGTGTTCTGTCTGGCGTGCTCGCGCTCGCGCTGGATCTTCGCCTTGCTCGGCGGCTTGCGCGGCGTCCCTGCGTATTCCTTGATGACGCCCTCGTCGATGAGTTTGCGCAGGTGCTGGCGCACGTTCCCGTCGGCGCCGCGCCGGAGGCCCTCGGACAGCTTCGGGTAGACCTCCATCATGATGTCCCACGACGTCATCTGGCGGCCGCCCTGGAGCACCCCGATGATCTGGCGCTCGCGCTCGTTGCGGTGGTCGACGTAGGACTGCAGCCGCTCGCGCGGGTCGTTCACGATCGCGCCGTGGCCCGGGCAGATCACCTTCAGGTTCGGTAACGCAAGGAGCGTCTGCAGGCTCTTCATGTACGTGCTCAGGTTGCCCACGGTGGTCGTGGACGAACCCAGCAGCGTGTCGCCCGTGAAGAGCACGCCTTCCTTCTCGATGTAGTACGAGGTGGAGTCGACGCTGTGTCCCGGCGTCGAGATGACGTCGACGCGCACGCCTCCGTCGAGCTCGATCACGTCACCGCCCTTGTTCGTCTGCACGACGGCCGGGATCATCCCGCGGAGCAGCGACTTGCCGCTCTCCGGCACCATGACCTCGGTCTTGAGCTGCGCCTGCGCCCACTTCAGGTTGCCGGAGTGGTCGCGGTGGTGGTGGGTGATCGTCGTGAGGCCGATCTCGGCCTTCTCGATCGCGGCGAGGTAACCCCGCAGGAACCACTGGTACCGCTCCATCGCCTCGCCGGAGTCGATGGTGAGCGACTGGCTCCCGTTCGTGCCGATGAGGTACATCGACGTGAAGCCGGGGTGCATCGGGTTCTGGTCGGGGACCATCGCCGCGCGGACGGACTCGCTGATCTTCATCGCAACCTCCTCGAGGAGGGGCGGGCGGCGGTCGTCCGGGGGCTCCGGCGGCTGGCAGCTCGGCTCCTGCGTGCGGCGGGAGGATATCCGATCGGCGGGCACGATGGGGCAGGCGCTTCGACGCGCGGCAGGGCATAGTCTCGTGGCTTCCAGGGCAGCCGAGGGGGACCGATGACCGACCCGACCCAGCACTTCTTCGAATCGCAGCGCCTGCGCCTGTCCTACTGGGACTGGGGGAACGCGGACGCGCCACCGATGGTCCTCGTGCACGGGGGGCGAGACCACTCGCGCGCGTGGGACCGCATCGCCGAGGCGTTCCGCGACGACTACCACGTCGTGGCGCCGGACCTGCGCGGGCACGGCGACTCGGACTGGGCGCTCGGCAGCCAGTACGGCCTGCCGGACTTCATCCCCGACCTGGTGCGGCTCATCGAGATCGTGGGTGGCCCTGCGACCGTCGTGGCGCACTCCTTCGGCGGGCAGGTCTCGACGATCACCGCAGGCACCTATCCCGAACTGTTCGCCGCATTCATCGCCATCGAGGGCACTTCCTCGCTCCAGCCGGCCGAGTTCCCGGAGATGAGCCCCGCGTGGATGCGCGAGTGGAGCGAGCGCGTGCGCGGCTTCGAGAAGCCCTCGTTCCGTGTCTACAAGACCGTGGATGAGGCGGCGCAGCGCATCGCGGAAGCGAACCCGCGGCTGCCCGCGGACTTCGTGCCGGACATCGCCCGCTACGCGGTGAAGCCCGTCGAGGGTGGGTATGTCTGGAAGTTCGACAACTGGGTGCACGGGCGCACCTCGATGGAGATCCGCCGCGACGAGCGAGTGCAGTTCTGGCGCGCCATTCCGTGCCCCACGCTGCTCTTCTACGGCGACGAGTCGCACATCGCGTTCCGGGTGAGCCCGGATGCGTATCAGCACTTCCCGAACGCGCGCGCCGTGACGGTGCCGGGCGCCGGGCACTGGGTGCATCACGACCAGCCCGCGCTGGTCATCGAGGAGATGCGGAAGTTCCTCGCAGAGGTGCACGCGGGCTGACCGTCGGGCGTCTCGTCTTGGAGGCGCGAGGCCGCTAGTATCCGCAGGCGGCGCTGCCCCGACCGGGGCGCCCGCATCGAGGTATACCGATCAGTTCAGGGGGTTCCATGAAGGTTACTGACGCTCGCAGGATCATCGAGGCCGCGAAGAAGCAGGCCGAGGCGATGGACAAGGCGGTCTCGATCATCGTCGTGAACGCGGCGGGGATCCCGATTCTGCTCGAGAAGAACGGCGAGCCCGCGGCATTCACCTCCGTGGTCGCCGAGGGCAAGGCCGCCGGCAGCGCCTTCACCGGCCGCGACTCGGCCATGCTGGCGCAGATGCAGGAGCGCGTGCCCGCCATGATCAGCGCGATGATCGCCCGCCAGGGCGGCCGCTTCCTCGCGCTCCAGGGCGCCGTGGCGCTCATCCAGGACGGCGAGATCGTCGGCGCTGTCGGCGTCTCCGGCGCGACGTCCGAGGAAGATGAGCAGATCGCGAAGGCCGGCGCCGCGGCCCTCTAGCTGCCGCCTGCCCAACACGGCGGCCCCGCTCCGCCCGGTTCTTCGGAACGCGGGGCGGTCGCGGGGCCGCACCGTGTCTGGGGCCGCATCTCGGCTCCATCGGGCGAAGGGCCCGCGCTGGCGCCTCGACCGTTCCCCGTGGCACCATGCCCGTCTAGGAACGAGGGCGGCATGGATCTACTTCCGTTGGTATTGCTGTTCGCCGCCGCGTTCGCGGCCGGCGCGGTGAACGCCGTGGCCGGTGGCGGGACGCTCATCACCTTCCCGTCGTTGATCGCGTCCGGCCTCACGCCGAAGTTCGCGAACGTCACCAGCACCGTCGCGATCTGGCCGGGCACCGTTGGGGGCTCGCTCGCCTACCGTCGCGAGATCGGCGATCGCCGCAAGCGTACAACGGCGCTCGCGATCCCCAGCCTCCTCGGCGCTCTCGTCGGGTCGATCCTGCTGCTGCAGACATCTGACCAACTGTTCAAGGCGATCGTGCCGTACCTCATCATCTTCGCGAGCCTGCTGCTCGCCGCAAACAGCCGCCTCTCGAAGCTCGCGACACGCGCCGGGGTGGCGGCCACGCACGCGGACCACATCCCCCCGGGGATGTACATCGCCATCTTCTGCTGCGGCATCTACGGTGGTTACTTCGGTGCCGGGCTCGGGATCATGACCCTCGCGTTCATGAGCATCCTCGCGCCCGACGACATCCAGCACTCCAACGCCGTGAAGGGCATCCTCGCGATGCTCATGAATGGCGTCGCCGTCGTGATCTTCTCCGTCTTCGGTCCGGTGCAGTGGCTGCAGGCCGCGGTGATGGCCGTGGCCGCCATCGCCGGGGGGTACGTCGGCGTCGCGCTCGCGCGCCGCGTACCGGCCGGGAAGCTGCGTATGGGCATCGTGGCCTGGGGCCTGATCATCGGTCTGAAGTACCTCCTGTTCCCGTAACCCTTCCGTAAGCGTCGCCCGGCTCCACGGTGGCCCACGATCTGCTTAGATCGGGACAACTGAGCCACGACCTGAGGAGGGAACTGGGCATGGCAGAGACCGAAACGATCGAGTTGGGGAAGTTCGAGCGGTACCTCGTCGAAGAGTTCTACGACGACTATCGCGCGGGCGAGATCTCGCGGCGGACATTCATCCGCCGCGTCGCCTACATCACCGGGAGCATGGGTACCGCAGCGCTCGCTATGGCGGCGGTTGGGTGCACGCCATCCGAATTGCCGAAGGCAGGCACGCCGATCCCGTCCGCCACGCCGCCGAAACCGGCCACGACGCCCACGGCGTCGCCTACCGCCGCCGCGACGGTCGTGCCCGTGCCTGGTGCGAGGAGCCCGCTCTCTGTGCCGGACGGCGACCCGGCTGTGGTCGGTAAGGACGTCAAGTTCGAGCAGGCGGGAGGGTACCTCGCCATGCCCACGGCACCAGCCGCGGGCGGGGCGAAGCGCGCCGCGATCCTCGTGTGTCACGAGAATGCTGGGCTCACGCCGCACATCCGTGACGTCGCGCGCCGCTTCGCCAAAGCAGGCTATGCCGCGCTCGCCGTGGACCTGCTCACCCGCGAGGGCGGCACGCCCGGCGCGGATCGGGACAAGGTCCCCGGGATGCTCACGAGCGCCGGCACCGACCGCCACGTCGCGGACTTCGCGGCGGCGAGGAAGTATCTCGGGACGGTGGACGGCGTGGACGGTGCCCGGGTTGGGATGATCGGCTTCTGCTTCGGCGGCGGCATCTCGTGGGCCGCGGCGACGAAGATCCCAGAGCTCAAGGCCGTGGTGCCGTTCTACGGTCCGACCCCGGACCTCGGCGCCGTACCGGCGATCAAGGCTGCCTGCCTCGGCGTGTACGCGGCCAACGATGCGCGCATCACGGCGAGCAAGGATCCCCTGGACGCGGCCATGACGGCCGCAAAGGTGACCCACGAGATGAAGGTGTACCCGGGCGTCGGTCACGCGTTCCACAACGACACGGGGAACGCATACGACGAGACACAGGCCGCGCAGGCGTGGAAGGACGCGCTCGCCTGGTTCGGTAAGTACGTCTAGCGCCAGCGACCGCTGAGAACGACTACGAGGCCGCGACCGCTCTGGTTGCGGCCTCGTCCATTTCCTCGCGAGCGATCGGCGCGCGGAACTGCGGTGGCCGCGCGAGGAACACGAGGAACGCGCACAGCGCGAACGTTGCCGTCGTCGCCTCCCACACGCGCGCGGGCGGCAGTCCCGACTCGAGCAGCGCGCCATAAAGCGGGCCGCCGATCGCCTGAGCGGCGATGGTCACGAAAAGCACGATGCCCCGGATCGTCCCCAGATAGCGTCGGCCGAAGTAGTTCGCCCAGACGAGGCTGTTCAACGTGATGTTCCCGCCTGCGGCGATCCCCCAGATGACGCCATGCGCGATGACCGGCCACGTCTGTCCGGTCGCGAACACCATCGGGACGATCGAGGCGCCGAATCCCAGCAGCCCGAAGACGCCGAGGTAGCGGACGGGGAAGCGATCACTGATCACGCTGAACACCATCAGCGAGAAGATCAGGCAGAACGGATCCAGTGCCGTGCCGAACGCGACCGTCGACAGCGGAACGCCGGTGCTCTGGAAGTACCCGACGCGATAGATCAACGATCCGATCAGCGCGATGCCCGACAGGGTGAGCGCGATGAGCATCAGCCAGAAGGCCGACGTGCGGACCGCTTCGCCGAGCGTCCAGTCGTGGTCTGTGATCATCCGCGATGCGCGCGTCGGTGCGGCGTCGGGGTCTGGTGGGCCGTCCGCGCCGTCCGGATGCAGGCCCATGTCCTCCGGCGCGCGTCGCACGAAGATCGCGGACACCGGTAGCACCACACCGATCACAACCAGGCCGTACACGAACGTAAGGCCGCGCCACCCGAGCCGCTCGATGAGCATCCCGGTGACAGGGATCGCGATCACGGTGCCGATCGCCATCCCCGCCGTCGCGATCGACAGCGCGCGCCCCCGGTTCACGATGAACCAGTGGGCCAGCGGGACCTGCGTCAGCAGTTGGCCGGCCGGGCCGCCGAGGCCGGCGGTCCCCGAGACCGCGAAGACGGCGTAGACGATCCAGAGCCGGTCCACGAAGCCGAGCGCGAGCATCATGCCGCCCGCGATCGCGCCCGCCGCGACGCCGAGCCATCGCGTCCCGAAGCGGTCGATGAGCCAGCCGAACACCGGGCCGGTCGCACCCGCCGCCAGCAGGCGCAGAGACAGCGAGATGGACATCTCCGCCTGCGACACGCCTAGGTCACGGCTCATCGGACCGAGGAGGAACGAGAACACCACCGGGTTCAGCGTGGAGGACACGGAGTTGATGGCGAAGGCGCAGGCCACCATGACCCAGCCGTAGTAGAAGCGCGTCGGCAAGAGTCTGATCACCGGGCTCCCTGCATTGCCGGGCTTGCGGGCCCCGGCGTCGTGGCTGACGGGAATGAAGGACGGATTCTACTACGGGGGACACAGCGGGCCGCCAACCCCAGGGGGGCGGCGGCCCGCTCTCAGTCCTTGCGGGGACGCTCGTTACATCGCGGGCGGCATCGCGGCCAGGATCATCCCGCCGACGGTCAGGGCGAGGATGTTGTAGGCCTGGTTGATCCAGAACAGCGACATCGGCCGGCGCTCGAAGATCACCAGCTTGCCTGCGTCTGCGGCGAGGATCCCCGCGCCGAGCAAGAACCCGACGCAGCCCCCCTCGATGACCGTCTTCGGCAGCGCCCACGAGATGACCACGGCCAACGAGACCACTTCGATCAGCGTCAGGATGCCCTGTGCGCCGAGCGCCATCGCCGGCGAGGTCGTCGACATGTCGACGTTGGTGAGCTCGGACCACCGCTTCGCAAACAGGATCGGTGAGTACCACAGCCCGCCCATGACGAAGACCGCCACGAACGCGATCAGGACCGCGAGGTAATTCAGGTGAATGGGTGCCATGGGGGAGTCCCTCCTCTGCGCGCGCGCAGAAACGCCTCTACCCCCGAGGGACGATCGTAAACCCGGTAACGCGGAAGGCAAGCGAGCGGCGGGAACGCCGCCCGCTCGCCCTGCACGCGTTAGTAGATGATCGCTCGGCTACCGCCGCCATCGATCGCGATCGTCTGCCCGGTGAGCGCTTCCATCTGCTCCGACACGAGCAGGGTGACGAGCGCACCCGTGTCCGAGGACACGACCTTGCGTCCGATCGGCGGCACGTTCCGCGCGAGCTCCGCCTCGATCTGCTCCTTCGGACGGCCGCTGGTCTCCGCCATCCATGCCACCCGCAGCTCCTCGCGGTCGGAGTCGGCGGCGCCGGGGTGTACGACGTTCACCGTGATGCCGTCCTTCGCGAGGACATCCGACATCGACTTGCTGATGTTGATGATCGCCGCGTTCGTCGCACCGGCGCTGCCACCGCCCTGGCCGAGGCCCGCCTGACGCGATGCCCCGCCCGCGATGTTGATGATCCGACCCCAGTGGTTCTTCTGCATGTGCGGCACAACCTCGCGCATGCAACGGAGGTAGCCGAACGTCTTGTTGTTGAAGTGGTTCAGCCAGTCGGCATCGGTCAGTTCGAACATCGAGCCGTACGAGAAGCTCGCTGCGTTGTTCACGAGGATGTCGACGCGTCCGAACTTGTCGATGGCCTGCTGCACCATCCCTTTGATGTCCTCGGCGACACCCATGTCCGCCGGGACGGTGAGCACCTCGACGCCATACTCCTTGCGGATCTCGTCCGCAGTCTCATCGAGGAGATTCGCGCGTCGTGCGGTCAGCACGAGCTTCACGCCTTCCGCCGCGAACGCGCGCGCGATGCCACGGCCGACGCCGCGGCTCCCGCCGGTGATGATCGCGACCTTGTCCTTCAGTCCCAGATCCATGCTCCCCCTCCTTCATCGCGGTTGTGTATCTACAGGATTCCGCCCGGCGCCGCTACACGGTCGACACCTTCCCAGCCCGCGAGTTGTGCGGGCGCTCACCGGTCAGGACGAACGCGACGCTCTCTTCGACGACGGATGTGACGTGCGCCGCTTCCGTGAACCCGGAGGACTTGCGCGGTTTCAGCGCATGATCGCCGTCCGGCATCCAGCGGACGCGGATCGCCTTCGACAGGTGATACCCCTCGACCTCGGCGCGCGAGCCGAACGGGTCGCGCTCGCCCTGGAAGATGACGGTCGGTGTCGCGAGATGCTCGAGGTGCTCGGTGCGCAGGCGCTCCGGCGTCCCGGGTGGGTGAAACGGGTACCCGTAGCAGATCAAACCGGCGACGCCCGCCTCGTCGGCCACCATCGAGGCGATCCGCCCGCCCATCGAACGCCCGCCGATGACCAGGCGTTCCGGGTGTCCGGCGGCGTCGATGGCCGTGCGCCATGTCGCCATGAGCACCGTCGCGCGGTCCGGCCCGCGCCTTGCGCCTTCGCGTCGGGCTGCCATGTACGGGAACTCGAAGCGGAGGACGCGGATGCCGCGCGCGGCGATGCCTTCGGCGATCGCGCTCAGGCTGGGGTGATCCATCGGGGTGCCCGCGCCGTGCGCGAGGATGACCGTGTGCGCGGCCCGCTTCGGGCCGTCATCGAGGAAGGCGATGGCGCCAGTCGATCCGGCCATCAGCCGCGCGAGGGCATCGACGCGGCGCGGAGGGCCGCTTCAAGGATCGCCGCGGGTTCCATCCGGTGCGTGTAATCCGCGTCGACGTGTCGTGCCACGATGCGGCGGTCACGGCCGATGACGAACGTGGCTGGGATCGGCAGCCGCCACCCTGCGCCGGCGTTCTGCGCGGGGAGATCGCGGCCGGATTCGAGGTACTGCTGCTGGAAGTATGTCGGGAGCTCGAACACGATCCCGTACTGCGTGGCCACTGAGGCATCGGTGTCGGGGAGCAGCATGATTGATGCGCCGGTCTTCTCGCGCATCTTCATCGCGTTTTCGTTTGACTCCGGGCCGATCAGGTAAATGTCCCCACCGAGCCCGCGGATCTCGTCACTGATGGATTCGAGCGCGCGCGCTTCGAGGTTGCAGTAGGGGCACCACTGGCCGCGGTAGAACGACAGGACGATCGGCCCGCGCTGCGCGACCTCGTCCAGGTGGACGTGCTCGCCGGTGCTGGCCTCTGCGAGCGTGAAGTCCGGTGCGAGGTCACCCTCGCGGAGCACGTTCGGGGCGACGTCCCGTTCGAGGGCAGCGATCATCGCTGCGGTCGCCTGGCGGCGCTCCTCGGGCATGTTGGAGCGTTCCCGCTGGGCGCGGGCGGCCTCTTCGTACGAGTTGAGCCGTTCCATCGTGTCCCCTCGGTGGCCGCGTGTTCCGCGAGCGTACCAGAGGGGGGTACCGCCCGACGGCTCAGGCCTTCACGCGCACGTGGATCGTGTGCCATCCGGTGGCGCCATCCGGTGCCACGTCGGCAATGTCTGGGGTCTGCGTCGCGCCGGTCCCGTCCGTGGCACGGACGGCGATGTCGTACTCGCCGGGCTGCGCGTCCCAGTCCACCACCCACTGGCGCCACGTGCTCTGCGACAGCGCGTCGCTGAGGCGCGCGGTGAGCCACGGTGCGTCCTTGGCTCCTGCCGGCAGGACGCGCACCTCGACCTTGCTGATGCTGCGGATGCCGCCCCAGGCGACGCCTGCGATGGGGACGCGCCCCGGGACGACCTGGCGCGCCGGGATGGGGACGTCGATACGGGACTGGGTCTTGATCGGGCCGAACTTGGCCCAGCCGCGCGGGATCCAGTAGGCGTCGAACGCCTCGAGGGTGGTGAGTTCGATTTCCGCGAGCCATTTCGTTGCCGAGACATAACCATAGAGCCCGGGCACGAGGAGGCGCGCTGGAAAGCCGTGCTCGGCTGGCAGTGCCTCGCCATTCATCCCGAGGGCGACCATCGAAGCACGCCCGTCGAGCGCCACCTCGGTGGGGAAGCCGACCGTGAAGCCATCGACCGAGCGGCCGATGACCTGCGTGGCTCCCGGCTTCACGCCGGCGCGCGCGAGGAGCGCCGGGAGCGGGATGCCCAGCCAGCGCGCGTTGCCCACGAGTTCATCGCCCACCTCGTTGGAAACGCAGGTCATCGTCGCGTCCGCCTCCACCGCGTCCATGGCCGCGAGGTCGGCGTAGGTGAACTCCTGGGGGTGCTCGACCATGCCTTTGATCTTCAGGCGCCACGTCTGCACGTCCACGCGCGGTACCGAGAGCGCTGTATCGATGCGGTAGAAGGCGCCGTTTGGCGTCACGAGCGGCGAGATGCCGGTGACTGCGTCCAGTGCGGCGCTCGATGCGACGGGCGGGAGGGGATTCTTCGGCTTCGGCAGCGCGATGGTCTGGCGCTCGACGGCGACGTCGACGTCGCGACCGCCCAGGCGACGCGCGCCGACGACCGCGGCCACCGAGGCACCCGCCGATGCGGCCGCGAAGCCCAGGAAGGCGCGCCGGTCGGGCGTCCGCTGACGCGGGTCACCCGGAAGCGTGGGGGCACCGCTCTCGGCCGGAGCCTCGAGGCCCGCGCGCGTGAGCAGCAGGCGCAGGGCACCCCAGCCCGCGGCGGCGGCCACACCCGTTACCGCGATGGCGGCGGCGGGCTGCGTCTGGTCAGCCCACACGGCCGCGGCGCACACCGCCCACCAGAGCGCGAAGCCCGCGACGGAAGCCTCGGGCCGCCGCCGCGCCAGGCCACCGATGAGCGCTCCGAAGCCGAGGGTGATCACGACGATCACCGCGAGGAGCAGGGGTTTGTCGTTCGTGCCGAAGGTGCGCGTGGCGAAGTGCACCGCAGCGGCCGGCGCCAGCCGGATCACGGTGTCGCCGACCGCGACGCGCGGCGACACGATCGTCACCGCCGCCGCGACCAGTTCAGCGACGCTCGCGGTCAGCGCGAACGCCAGCAGCCCCGACAGCACGTCGAGCGGGCGGATACGGTTCATCGCGGGCTCCCTCTGGGTCCGTGGTGGGACCTGGGGGGATCGTACCCCGCCGATGGCTGCGCTGGAGGTGGGCCAGACCGCGCTAGAGCGCTGCGGCGCCCGCCTTCGCGATCTGCTCGTCTTCCTCGGAGGTGGCGCCGGACACGCCGACCGCGCCCACGATCTCCTCGGCGCGCTTGAGCACCACGGCGCCCTGCACCGGGGTGAACTTCCCCATCTTACCGTGCACGGCGACCATCATCGGGTTGTTCTGCGCCATCGTGGCGATGAGGCCGGAGTCGCGCCCCATGTATGCGGCCGAGGCCGCTTTGCCCTCCGCCATGACCGCGGTCGAGGCTGCGGCGCCGTCCAGGCGCTGGAACGCCACCGGGGCACCACCGGCGTCCACCACGATGATCGAGACCGCCTTGCCCATCTCCTGCGCCTTGGCTTTTGCCGCCGCCAGCATGCGCTCCGCTTCGTCAGCCTTCATGCGAATTCCTCCACTCGGTCGCCGCGTGGCCGTGAGCATACCGGGGGCGCGTTACGGGTTCACTTGGCGGCAGGGCGTGGCACACTGTCGGGGTACCCGAAGGGGCCCGACATGACCTCCACGAACGACTCGCCTGCGAAGCCCGTGCTGTCGATCACGTACTGCCGGATCTGCCACTTCCGGCCGCGCGCCCTCTGGCTGGCCGAGGAGCTGCTGCACACATTCGAGGAGTACGTCGGCGGGGTCACGCTTATCCCCGGCGGGGGCGGGCAGTTCGACATCCACCTCGGCGGCGAGCTGCTGTTCTCCAACCAGGCGGTCGGACGGTTCCCGGAGACGCGCGAGTTGCGCGAGATGATCGCCGGCCGGATCGAGGGCGCACCGCGACCGCGGCACGCCACAACGGCGGGCTAGGGACGGCGGGCTAGCGGCGGCGGAGCTTTCCAGCGCTCCGCTGCGCGCGGTAGATCTCTCGGACCAGGCCCTCGCGCTGGCGTTCGTCCATGCCCTCGAAACGCAGGCCCAGCCGCGTGGCCGCGCCGAACTGGCTGCGGCGCGCCCACATCACCTCGGTCGCGAGCCGGTAACTGTTGCCGCCGAACGGGAACGCGACAACCACATGGTCGCCGGTGGTCACCTCGGTGTTGCGCGCCTGCAGCTGCATCCCGCTGCCGCTGAGGTCCAGGATCCGCGGGCGGTCGAGGGGGAGCCACTTCTTCTCGGGGGCGTCGGTCGGCGCGTCCTCGGAGGCGGCGGCACCATCTCCGTCTGCCACGGGGATCTCGAGGGGGGCGTCCGCAGGGTCGGCGGGTGAACTGGAAAGCGGAGCGTCCTCGAGGGCGTCGCGCTCTTCGGCGCTCACCGGGGCGTCGCTCTCGGGCAGGGGGGCGGGCGCTGTGCGGCGCACCGCCGCGCTCCACATCGCGACCGCGTCGATCGCGACATCGAGCCGGTAGTACATGCGGCGAGTGTCACCCAAGCCGCGGCTCCGTTCCCTCGGGCGCAGTCCCGCGGTTCATCCGCACGCCGGTTGCGCAGTACGCACAGAATGTAGGGGAACGGGGCTCCGCGCGGAAGTCTGACGCCTGGCTTACCCCTCGGGCGGGACGATGCGTGTCGCCTGCCAGACGGAGCACCGCCAGGCCCTGTCGGTGCCCTGCACCCACACGCTCGTGAACCGGGTGTTGAGTTCCATGGGGACGCCGCGCGGGCTCATCTCCTGATGTGCGCTGCCGGACAGGACCACCACGCCGGGGTAGACGCGGTAGTCCTCGTCCGCGATCGCGTAGATCTGGTAGATCCGGCCGCCCGTGCGGAACGACTCCAGCCACACCTCGCGCTCATCCACGCCGGCGGTGGTGGCGTGGGTGTACGTGTAGTCCGGAGTCAGCAGGGCATCGAGCGCCGCCGCGTCGGCGGTCATCGTGGCCTCGAGCCAGCGCTGGCACGCGGCCCGCACCTCCCGTGTCGCGTCGCTCGTCGTCATCGTGCCCTCCGTGGCAGCCCGGTCGCCGCCGTGCCGCGAGCCCGCGGCCCCTCGTTCGCGGTGCGTCCGTCGTATGGCCTGCGCGGCGTCCTAGTAGGTGCCGTACGCGCGCAGGACGTCGAATTCGTACAGGATGCGGTGGTCGTCCACCATCATCTGGCGGAAGGTGTCGTTGTCCTTCTCCTCGCCCGCCCACACCACGGTGTCCGGACGATCCTGCATCACACGGAACAGCCGCAGCGTCTCGTCCGGCACGGTCGGGCCTTCGATGATCGACACGCGGCACTCGAGGGCGAGCCACTGTGCCGCGTTCGCGAGATCCGTGGTGTCGAAGACGAAGAGCGTCGCGCGCGGATCGCGGCGCACATTCTTCGTACGCAGGCGCGACTCGTTGCTGCTGCTCCGAATCTTGCCGCCCTCGACGGCGATGGCGACCCGCGCGGTGTGCGAGGTGCCGTCCC
>CAIXBH010000114.1 GCA_903917615.1 uncultured Chloroflexota bacterium
ACGACGGCGACGACGAGGGCCAGCGCGAGTTCCGGTACGGTGCGCGAAGCAGGACGTACCCCACCGAGCGCATCGTCGACACCGGGCATCGAGGATGTCGCCACCACGGCCGCGACGGACACGCAGCGCGGGCTGCGCATCACCGAAGCGCTTCCGGATCCGGCGCAGCCCGGGCGCGACAGCGACTTCGAGTGGGTGGAGATCGCGAACTTCGACGTGCGGCCGGCATCGCTCGCCGGGGTCACGCTGCAGGACAACGCCGGATCGGTAGCGCTGCCTGCGGTCATGCTGCCCCCCGGGGCGACGCTGGTCATCGCGGCGCGCCTCGCGGAGGTCGGCACGGCGTTCGCCTACCGCCTGCCCGGCACCATCGGCAACGGCCTGGGCAACGGCGGCGACCGGCTCGCGCTGATGGCCGCCGACGGACACCAGATCGACGCGTTCTCCTACGGCGATGACACGACGTACCTCACCGGCCCGCGCATCGCCGCACCCGGCACCGGACGCTCGATCGAGCGGCGCTTCGCCGCGGGCGGCCTCTTCCGCGAGGCGGTCGTGCTCACCGAGCCGGCGCCGGGGCGGATCGCTGCGGCTCAGACCGACGGTGCGACGCGATCCGCGGCTGCGGGCGCGCCACCGGTGGGGAGCGGTGCCGTCGTCGATGACCGAGGGAGCACACCGGCGGGCGACCTCGCGGCATGGATCGTGTTGGCGGTGCTCGGCGGCGGAATGCTGGGCGGGGTGGCGCTCCACCGCGTGGGGGTGGTCGTGCGCGGTGTACGAGGAACGCGTGAAGCCAGCGACCTCAGACGAGCGGCCATGGCGTACAGCGCCACGGGTACATCTCGGGAAGCACCGGAGCATCGAGCATCTCGTCGCAACGCGCGATGAGCGCCTCACACTCGCCGTCCTCGAATCGCGACCGCAGAGCGGCGGTCGACGGGTCCGCCTCGGCGAGAGCAGTGCGCACCCGCATGATGTCGATGAGCATCGATTCCGGCAGCGCGGTGCCGGCGAAGTCCCAGATCACCGTGCGCAGCTTCTGCTCCTCGTGGAAGCACAGGCCGTTGTCGATGCCCCACACGCGCCCGCGCGGGTCGAGGAGGAGATGCCCTCCCTTGCGGTCGGCGTTGTTCGCGAGGATGTCGAAGGCGGCGAAGCGTACGAACTGCTCGTTGTACGCGTCGCTCTCGCGGAAATGGAAGTAGTGCAACGACGGATCGTGCTGGATGTAGAGCTGCAGCGATCCCGTGCCGTGCGGCCCCATCGCCTCGACCGTCGGCGGGATGAGGCCCCAGCCGAGGAGGCGCGAGAACTCGTACGCGGCGATCTCGCGCTCGTAGAGGCCGGGCGGGAAGTCGTTCAGCGGCTGCTCGCCGCGCTCCGGCTTGTACACGCCCAGCCCACGACCAAGCACCGGGTGCGATATCTCCGCGAAGAAGACGTAGTTCGACGAGTCCGGCGTCTCGTGCAGCGAGCCGAACACCGCTTCACGCAGCGCCTCCTCGATGCGAGGGTCACTCGAGTCCCACGGGTCGGGCAGCGGCAGACGTCGGCGTGTGGTCATGGCAACAGTCTGCGTATCCGACGCGCGAGGCGCCATGCCCCGGCCGCGAGACCTCGCGACGTGGCGCGGGCGCGGATGAGCGCAGTCGCGTCGGCGGCACCCACGAGTATCGGCTGCCGCCAGTCCCGGAGCGTCGGCTGACGGGCTGGCTCAGCCCCGGTCCCGACACTCCCGCGGCGGCGCGGCAGCTCCGCGGGGGCCTCGAACCGGTCGAGGGGGGACCAGGAGTCGCGCTGGCGGATCCAGACCTCGCGACCGGACGCCCGCACGAGCACCACGCCAGCGGCGACATCCCAGAGGCGCGGCGCCCAGAACGTGGCCGCGGCGAACACGCCGGCCGCAACGAACGCGGTCTCGATCGCGATGGAACCGGTCACGCGGTGATCCCACTCCTTCGTGCCACCGGGAGCGCCGCCCGGAGCCGCCGCGAGGCGGCGCCGAACCGCCGTCGCCCGCTCCGCCGGGACTTCCCCACCGTCGAGGCGAAGCGTCCCGCCCTCGTGTGCGTGGTACACGCCGGGATGCAACGCGTGGGTCGAGGCGCACCAGACCGCGCCGACGACGGGCCGGCCATGGTGCAGCACGCCGATCGAGACGGCGAACAGCGGGAAGCCGTTCACGAAGTTCGCCGTGCCGTCGATGGGATCGATGGCCCACACATACTCGGCATCCGCGGCCGGCGCTTCCTCGACCTCCTCGCCGATGATGCCGTGGCCCGGAAAGCGTGCGCCCACGCGCTCGCGGACGAGCGCCTCGACCGCGCGGTCGACCTCGGAGACCGGGTCGCTGGTGCTGTCCTTGCCGCTGGCGTCCGGCTTGTAGTCGACGGTGATCGCGCGGGCGAGCGACTGGCGCGCCTGCTCGCCGGCCTCGCGCGCGAGGACGACCGCGAGCGCTTCGATTGCTTCGAGCTCGGCGCTGGCGGCGGCTGACGGCTGCGGTGCAGTAGGCTCGGTAGTGATCGCGCGTCTCCTAGCCTGTTGCGTGTGGACGAGGATAGGCCTCGGCGCACGCGGTGACCTACCGAGGGATTCGATGAGCCGATTGCCCGGTCCCGGCGGCCAGTGGGAAGAGTCGACCGAGGGCGACCTCGACCCCGATCTCGCCGAAGAGTCCAACTCCGGTCTCGAGGACTGGGAGCGCCCCTTCGAGCCTCGTCGCACGATGGTGATCGCCATGCGGGTCGTGGCGGCGCTCGTCCTGCTCGCGATCGTGGTGTCGGCGGTCGCAGCGCTCCGCTAGCGCGCACCCTCCGGGCCGGGGATCAGGCAGGTCGCGTGCCCGCAACGACACACCGATGCGCCCAGGGCACAGGCACAGGTATCGGTACAGGACGCGACGCGCAGCAGCCCCAGTCGCCAGGCGACGAACGTGGCGGCCTCGACCACCACGGCGAGCAACGCGAGCCGTCGAAAGAGACGCTTCACCGCGGCGTGCCGCCCACCAGCACCGTCTCGCCCTCGTCATCCGGGGCTGCGCCCACGGGCGCGTCCTCGCTGAACTGCTCGTGGTAGAGCGAGGCGTACAGCCCTCCGCGGGCGAGCAGATCCTGATGGCGACCACGCTCGACGATGTGGCCACGGTCGAACACGAGGATCTCGTCGGCAGCAACGACCGTCGACAGGCGGTGCGCGATCACAAGCGTCGTGCGGCCGCGCGCGAGGAGCGCGGTCGCCTCGCGGATCTCGCGCTCCAGGCGCGAGTCCAGCGACGACGTCGCCTCGTCGAGGATCAGCACGGGCGGATCCTTCAGCACCGCGCGAGCGATCGCCACGCGCTGCTTCTCGCCGCCGGAAAGGCGATAGCCGCGCTCACCCACCGTGGTCGCGAGCCCGTCGGGCAATCGATCGATGAGCGTGTCGAGGCCCGCCGCATGGGCGGCGGCACGGACGTCCTCGTCGCTCGCGTCGAGGCGGCCGTAGCGGATGTTGTCCGCGAGCGAGGTGTGGAACAGGTACGTGTCCTGCATGACGGTGCCGATGGCGGCGCTGATCGATTCGAGCGTGAGGTCGCGCAGGTCATGCCCGTCGAGACGCACGACGCCCTCCTGCGGGTCGTAGTACCGCTGCAGCAGGTACGTGACGGTGGTCTTCCCGGCGCCGGAGGGGCCGACGAGCGCCACCATGCGCCCGGCGGGCACGTTGAACGAGACATCGTCGATCGGCGGCGCACCGCGGTTCACGTACGAGAACCGCACCTGCTCGAAGGCCAGCTCCCCGCGCGCATGCTCGAGGCGCACCGCCCCGGGGCGTTCCTCGACCTCGACCGGCGCGTCGAGGTACTCGAACAGCCGCTCGAAGAGCGCGAGCGAGGAGAGCAGCGTGGTGTTGATGCGCGCGATCCCCGCGAAGGGCCCGAACACGCGCTGCGCGAGCATCGAGAACGCGACCACCGTCCCGACGCTGAGTTCGCCGCCCAGCGCCGCGCGGCCGCCAAACCAGTAGATCAGCCCCGGCAGCACCGCACCGAACAGCGTCGTGCCCATGTTGAACCAGCGGCCCGTCATCTGGCGCTGCACGGACAGGTCACGCAACTTGTCGTTGGACGCGGAGAAGTGCGCGGTCTCGTGCGCCTGCCGGCCGAAGGTCTTCACGAGCATCGAGCCCGACACGGAAAGCGTCTCCTCCAGGTGGGAGGACATGCGCCCGGCTTCCTCGTGCCACTCGCGCATCATCGTGCGCATGCGGTCGCCGACGCGCATCGTCGGGTAGACCCACAGCGGCAGCGTGATCACCGTCGCGATCGCGAGCTTCCAGTTGAGATTGCACATCAGCGCGAACGCGATGCCGAGCGTGAGCGCGTTCGAGAGGAAGTCGGTGAACGTCCCCGTGATCGCCTGCTGCACCGCGTTCACGTCGGTGGAGATGCGCGACAGGATCTCCCCGGTCCGGGTCGACGTGTAGAAGCGCACGGACAGCTTCTGCAGGTGGTCGTGGAGATCCGCGCGGAGCTGGTGCATCAGCCCCTGGCCGATGAGCTGGTTCACCCACGTCTCGACTACACCAAGCAACGCCGACCCGAGCACGATTGCGAGGTAGAGGATCAGCAACCGATCGAGGCCCGGCACCGCGCCGCGGCCAGGGGTCATCTGGTCCACCATCGCACCGAGGAGCCGCACGCTGCCAAGGTCCATCGCAGTGGTGAGCGTCAGGAGCGCAACCAGCGCCACCATCCACGCGCGATAGGGGCGGAAGAGCCCGGCCACGCGACGAATGAGGTGGCCGCGCTCGCCAGCAGGCTTGCCCTGCTGCATGCGGCCCATGCCGCCGCCCCCACCGCCTCCGCCACCTCGACCCATCATGTGCGACGCCCCTTCGGGCCGCGTCCACGTCGTCCGCTCGCCGGCGGCGACGTCCCCGCTGCGCCCCGGGCGGGCGCGGAGGCGCGGGAATGCGGTCGTTGAATCGAGGGTGCTAGTGGCGAGAAGGCCTGTCAACGGCCGAATGGGCGGGCCGTGATCGTCAGGAAACGCAGATTGTGGATAAAGAACTGCTTAGGGGTTTACTCACCTTCCCTGTTCCAGTACGCTGACCCAGCGGTGGGCCGGTGCGTTGGAGCGTGCGTTTGCGACGGACGTCTCGGCCCTTGGGCTTGTTCGCCGTCCTCGCCGGTCTCGTGGTGATGTCTCTCCCCGGCACCACGAGCGCCTCCTCCGCGCCGGCCCCCCTGCGCGATCCCGCGGTGGTCATCCGCCCCGCGGCCCCCGAACCGATCCTCATCGACGCCACCCTCGAGCGGATGGTGGCCGCCGCCCAGGCTGTTCCCGGCTCGTTTCGCGCGCCTGCTGCCCGCGCGACCATATCGAGGTTCCGCGACGCACAGGTGGTCTCGGTCTACGGCTTCCCCGGCCAGTGCACGATGGGCGAACTGGGCTGTCACTCCGCGGAGGACGCGGCGACGCGCGCCCAGCAACTTGCCTCGGTGCAGGACGCCGTGAACGGTGACCGCGGCACCGTCCCTGCGATGCACCTCATCGTGGACATGGCGCAGGCCAGCCCGGGCTATGACGGCGCGTACCTCGGACGTCTGCCGATCGAGGAGATCCAGCGGTACGTGGAGGTCGCACGCACGCGTGGGATGCTGCTCTTCGTCGACGTGCAGGTCGGCTGGGCCGACCCGCTCACCGAGGTCGCACGCCTCCGGCCCGTGCTGCAGGAGCCGTTCGTGCACCTCGGCCTCGACCCGGAGTTCGCGACGAAGCTCAAGCAGCAGGCGCCCGGGGAGGCGATCGGCACGCTCGACGCGACGCAGGTGAACGCGGTGCAGGGCTACCTGGCGGACCTCGTGCGGCTCCACCACCTGCCGCCGAAGATTCTGGTGCTGCACCAGTTCCAGCCCGGCATGCTGACCCGCAAGTCCGCGTACCTCGACCACCCGGAGGTCGAGGTCACGATCGACATGGACGGCTTCGGCGGGATCGAGGAGAAGGTCGCCGGCTACGACGCGTACGCCCGCGTGGACGCGGAGTACTCCGCCTTCAAGCTCTTCTTCCACTGGGATGCGCCGCTGCTGACGCCGCGCGAACTGCAGTCGCTGGCGCACCCGCCCGACTACATCATCTACCAGTAGCCCAGGTCTACCAGCAGCCCAGACGGCCGATCAGGGCTCCAGCCCATCGAGCACGCGGAGCACGGCAAGGCGCAGCCGCTCCATCTCATCCGGCTGGTCGATGCGCCGCCCGTCCTCGTGGCGGATGTAGAACGCGTCCACGATCTCCGGACCAATCGTGTCGACCTTTGCGAGGCTGATGTCGAGGCGCTGCTCGTGGAGCAGCTTGGTCATGCCGTACAGCAGCCCGCGGCGGTCGCCGGTGGACACCTCGAGCACCGTGAACTGGCGGGACGCGGCGTTGTCGATGACCACGTTCGTCGGCACGTCGACATTGCGGGGCGGCGGCGGATACGTCGCGCGGATCTCCGCGAGGCGCTCCTCGATCGGGAACTCCCCGGCAATCGCGAGCCGCACTGCGCTCAGGATGCGATCCCAGCGACGCTGGTCGATGCCGACCCCGAGCGTGTCGGAGACGTGCCACACCTGGATCGCGACGCCATCGGCCCGCGTGTGCGCGTCGCCACCGAGGACGCTCGCGTTGTGGCCGGCGAGCGTGCCGGTGATCGCCTGGATCAGGCCCGTGCGGTCAGGCGTCACGACCGTCAGCCGGTCGAGGTCGCCGAGGCGGTCGAGGCGCAGGGCGGTGCCGCCCGCGGCCTCCTCGATCATCGCGATGTGCTCGCCGATGCGCCCCGCCGGCGTGCTGATGAGGTAGTCGCTCCCCATGCCGCCGAGGTGCGCGCGCACCGCCTCCTCGGACACGACGCCGCGCAGTGCGGCGATCGTGCTTTCCACCGTCGGCAGCTCCGCGTCGGGCGCATCGGCGGCCAGCACAGCGAGGAGGCGCACGTAGAACGCGCGCATCAGCTGCGCCTTCCATTGGCTCCACACGTTCGGGCCGCTGGCGCGCGCGTCCGCGATGGACACGAGGTAGATCAGCCGCAGCGTCTGCGCGTCACCGATGCGCTCGGCGGTCTCCTGGATCACCGCGGGATCGGCGATGTCGCGGCGCGTGGCGACGTTCGGGAGGAGCAGGTGATGCCGCACGCTCGTGACCAGGCGACGGGCCACCTCGGGCGAGAGCGCGGCGCGCTCCACGAACCGCTCGGCGATCAACGCCCCCACCTCAGGGTGGTCAGCGCCGTGGCCTTTGCCGATGTCATGCAGGAGCGCGGCGAGCAGGACCTCCTCGTCCGACCCGAACTCGCGAGCCACGGTCGGTGTCCCAACGTCGAACGTGTCCTCTTTCAGGATCGCGCGCGCCTCGGCGACCGCACGCAGCACGTGGACATCCACCGGGTGGATGTGGAACGGCGCGATGTGCGGGCGGGCACGAAGCACCTCCCACTCCGGCAACAGTTCCGTGAGCCACGGCGACTCGGCCAGCGGCTCGAGCGCCCCACTGGGTGCCGCGCCGCGCAGCGCCTCCCGCAGCAACTCGAGGCTGCTTCGCGACTCATCCCCGCGGCCGCCTCGCGGCCAGGGGAGGCGCCAGCGCCGCCCGCCGCTCTGTGCGGCGATGCGCTCGTCCACGGCGGCATCCGCCTCGCGCATCACGGTATAGAGACGGCGCCCCCAGTCGAGCGCATCGACACCGAGCCAGGCTGCTACGGCGGTCGCCTGGTCCTGCCGATAGATGTCGGCCGGGCGGTCCGCCAGCGCGTGCACGGCGTTGCGCGTGCGCAGGAGGTGCTCCTGCACTTCGGCGAGGGCAGGCGGAAGGGGTGGAGGCGTGTTGTCGCCGGCGGCGATCGCGTCCGCCGCGTCCAGCCAGTGCACCGCCTGGACGTCCCGCAGTCCGCCGCGCCCGTTCTTGAGATCGGCCGCGAGGAGCTGCCACGGCTCGCGCTGCCGGAGCTGCTCGCGCCGAATCGCCAGCTGCTGCTTCATCGAGGCCCGCTGGGCGCGTACGAGCGCCGTGCGCGCCTTGATGAACTGGTCGAAGAGCGACGCCTCCCCGGCGACGAGACGCGCATCGAGGAGCGCGGTGAGCGTCTCCACGTTCGCCTGTCCGGCGGCGATCGCCTGCGGCACCGTGCGCACCGAGTGGCCGACCTTGAGGTTCGCGTCCCAGAGCGGGTAGAGCGCGCGCAGGGCGCGGTCGTCGCCGGAGCCGGCGATCAGGATCATCACGTCCACATCGGAGTGCCGCGACTGCTCGCTCCGCCCGTAGCCGCCCACGGCGACCACCGCGAACGTGGGCCCCTCGCCGGCGAGCTCCACCAGCGCCTCATCGAGGAGCGTAGACAGGCGTCTGCACGCCTGAAGGCCCGCCTCTGCCGCGGGGCGTGGCGAACGATCCGCGCGGGCATCCAGGAAGCGGGCCAGTGCCGGAGGGGGCGGGGCGGTGGTGCTCATGCCCGCATCTTAGAGGGCTAAATGTGTCATCCACGTATCGTGGCGCTCGCTCGAAGGCGTCCCGGCCGATTGCTACGATGGTGTCGAACCACCAAGGATGTCCCATGCCCCACACGATCCTGCTTGCCGAGCCTCGCGGCTTCTGCGCGGGTGTGGTGCGCGCCATCAACGTGCTGGACGAGGTCCTCGCTCGCGAACCCGGGCCCGTCTACGCCTTCCACGAGATCGTCCACAACCGCTACGTCGTCGACGATTTCCGGGCGCGCGGCGCGATCTTCATCGAGGACATCGCGGAGGTGCCCGCCGGGGCACGCATCGTGTTCTCGGCGCACGGCGTCTCGCCGGCGGTGGTCGCCGAGGCCCGGGCGCGGGGACTCCGCGTGATCGACGCGACCTGCCCGCTGGTGACAAAGGTGCACCTCGAGACGCGGAAAGCCGCACGCGACGGGTTCGACGTGCTGCTGGTCGGACACGCCGGCCACGACGAGGTCGAGGGGACGCGTGGCGAGGCGCCGGACCGCGCGCGCGTGGTGGACACGCCGAGCGACGTGCAGGCGCTGGCTTCCGGGGACCGCCCCATCTTCGTCGTCACGCAGACGACGCTCTCCGTCGACGACACCGCGGACACCATCGACGCCATCCGGGCGCGCTACCCCGACGCCGAGGTGCGCAACGACATCTGCTACGCGACGACGAACCGCCAGGCAGCGGTGAAGGTGATCGCGGAGCGCGCGGACCTCGTGATCGTCGTGGGTTCCCGCAACTCGTCGAACTCGGTGCGGCTGCGGGAAGTCGCGGCGATGACCGGCACGCCGGCGTACCGGGTCGACGGGATCGAGGAGATCGATCCGGCGTGGTACGAAGGTGTCGAGACGGTCGGCCTCACCGCCGGCGCGTCAGTGCCCGACTCGCTGCTCGAGCCGATCATCGCGGATCTGCGGGCGCGCGGGGTCACACGCGTCGAGCCGGTGATCGTCGCCGAAGAGACCGTCGAGTTCAGGATGCCGGACGAGCTCCGGGTCGAGACGCCCTAGCGGACCACGTACCCCACGCCGCGCATCGTCGTGACCACGTCCGGTGCGCCGGCCTTCGCCAGTTTCGAGCGCAGCCGGGAGACGTGCGCCTCCACGAAGTTGCGTGAGCCAAACGTCTCGTAGCCCCAGATCTGCACGGAGAGATCGTCCGAGCTGATCACTTCGTCGCGATGCTCCAGCAGCAGGCGCAGGATCGCGAACTCCTTAGGCGTGAGCTTCACCTCTTCACCGCCGACCCACACCGTGTGCTGCCGCAGCCGCATCACGAGGTCGTTCGGGCCCAGCAGGCGCTCCTCGGGTGTGGCCGGGACGCCGCGCCGGCGCATCACCGCGCGCACCCGTCGTGAGAGCTCGTCGACGTCGATGGGCTTCACCAGGTAGTCGTCGCACCCGAGGTCGAACCCGGCGATGCGTTCGGCGACGGTGCTCGTACCGGTGACGATGATCACGGGCACATCGCTCCGCGCGCGGACCTGGCGGAGGGTCTCAAACCCCGACAGGCCGGGGAGCGTGAGATCGAGCAGCACGGCATCGAACGAGTGGCCATCGAGGGCCGCGAGCGCGGCTTCGCCGGAGTCCACGCTGGTCACCTCGTGCTGATCGGCCTCGAGCGCCGCCGCGAAGACGCGTTGAACGAGGACGTCGTCGTCGACGAGCAGGACGTGCGACGCCTCGGCGGAGGTACCTCCGGCGGCGACGTGCGGGTGGTGCCCGGGTGCCTGCGGTGGGGTGCGGAGGGCGCGAGCGCCCTCGTCTGACTCGCGCCACTCAGGCGGCGCGGAGCGGGTCGTGGGCGACGCGTCGGAGTCTCGAACGAACGCGGGAACCTCGGAGCGCCTCAGGGGTACCGGAGTCCAGGCGACCATGCGACCGCTCCTCACGACGAGTTCCGCCACGTCCGGCGCCAGCCGGTATCCGCGCCGATATCACGGTCAACCTACCGCCAACGTTCCGACAGCAAGATGACGAGATCGTGAGGATTTCGTGAGGAATCACGTGAGGCATACGACGGACCGGGAGCGCGGGAACCCGCGCTAGATCACGCATGCTCGCTGGATCATCGCCTCGTACGCCTCGGCGAGGTCGGTTGCCAGCCGGGGCACGCGGGTGGGAGCCCGCCACGCGAGGGCGACAGGAGCGTCAGGGACGTCCGCATCGAGCGAGACGGCAGCGACGATCCCGCTGACGCTGCTCGTCAGGAGAATCGCCTCCGCGGCCGCGAGGTCGCCGAGGGAAAGGCTGCGCTCCTCGGCAGGGACGCCGAGGTCGACCGACAGGTCGAGCACATCCGCCCGGGTGATGCCGGGGAGAGGCCCGTCCTCCAACGGTGGCGTCACGAGGTGGCCGCCGAGAATGGCAAACAGGTTCGCGGTCGCCGCTTCCGCGACCGCACCAGCGTGGTTGAGCAGCACGGCGTCGTCCGCGCCGGCCGCCCGGGCTTCGGCGCGCGCGAGCAGGTAGGGCAGGAACTGTGCGGTCTTCGCGCCCGCGAGCGGTCGCCCCGCGTCGACGCGCGTGCGCGCGACGCGCAGACGGCGCGCAGTCGGCGCTGGCGGCAACTCGTCAACCGTCACGATGACGGACGGCGCGCTGGCCGTGCCGAGGTCAGGCGCATGCCCGCGCCCCGCAGTGACCGTCAGACGGACACTGCCGTCGAGAAGCCAGTTCGCGGCAAGCGTCGAGCTCACCGCGAGCGCGAGCTCCTCGATGGGCGGGGGCACGATGCCCATCGCGCGCAGGCCGTCGATGAGCCGGTCGAGGTGCTGTTCCGCGCGGAAGATGACGCCGTTCCGCGCGAGCATCGTCTCGAAGCAGGCGGCGCCGTACCGCACCGCGAAATCGTCGATGGAGAGGCGTGCCTCGCCGCGGGGCACGATCACGCCGTCGATCCAGGCGAGGTCGATCGCGGGGCCTGTCACGCGGAGGGCACTCCGCCCGCAACGGCGAGCGCCGACGCGGCGCTCGTGGCCCCCTCGTCCGGGAGCGTGGCGCCGAGAGCGCGCGCCATCCCGCGCGCCTTCGCGAGCGTCTCCGCGTACTCGGCCTCCGGGTCGGAATCGTGGACGATCGCACCGCCGACATGCACGTGCGCGACACCGTCCGCGAGGGTGATCGTGCGGATCGCGATGTTGAGGTCGAGGCGTCCGTGCGCCGACACGTAGCCGATGGCGCCCGTGTACACCCCGCGGACCGTCGGCTCCAGTTCGTCGATGATCTCCATCGCGCGGATCTTGGGCGCGCCGGTAATCGATCCGCCCGGGAACGTCGCACGCAGCAACGCTTCGAGCCCGACACCCTCACGACGACGCGCGGTCACCGTCGAGGTCAGGTGATGCACCTGCGCGAACGACTCCAGCGCCGCGAACGCCGGCACGCGCACGCTGCCCGGCGTCGCGACGCGACCGAGGTCGTTCCGCTCGAGGTCCACGATCATCAGGTGCTCGGCGAGGTCCTTCTCGCTGCCTCGGAGCGCATCGGCAAGCGCGAGATCCTCCTCGGACGTGACGCCGCGCGGTCGCGTCCCCTTGATGGGACGCGTCTCGAGATCCCGGCCGTCCGCAAGGAGGAAGCGCTCGGGCGACGACGACAGCACCTCGACACCGCCCGCGTCACGGAAGTCGAGGTAGGCGGCGAACGAAGCGGGGCTGACCGCGCGCAACTGCCGATAGAGCTCAAGCCCCTCGCCCGCCACCTCCGCGGAGAACCGCTGCGACAGGTTGACCTGGTAGATGTCGCCGGCGGCGATGTAGCGCTTCGCGCGCACGACGGCTTCGAGGTAAGCGCGTGGTGACATGTTCGCCCGCAGATCGCCCGCGGCGCGCGCCGGAACCGGCGCAACCGGGTTCGCGTGATCGAGATGGCGCCGCAGCACCTCGACCGCCGCGGGACGGCCGACGAGCCAGCCGTGCCCGACAGCCGCGTCCCAGACGAATGCCGCGTCGTACCAGCCGAATGTGAGGTCGGGCGCGCCAACATCGTCGCGCGTGGTCGCGGGCAGTCGCTCAACCTCACGGCCAACCTCGTACCCGAGGTAACCGATCGCGCCGCCGTAGAACGGCAGGTTGGGATGCACCGCGTGATGCACCGCGGAGGGACGCGGCTCGGCCTCGACCGCGTTCGCGAACGCGGCGAGCGCACCGTGCCCGAGCGCACGCGTCCCGGTCGCGTCGTCGAGCACGACCTCGTTGCGACGAGCGGTCAGCGTCCAGCGCGGATCGCTGGCGAGAATCGACCAGCGGCCGCGCAGCGGGTCCGCAAGGGCGGAGTCGAGCCACACGAGTCCGGGACGACCGCGGAGCGCGATCGCGGCCTGCTCCGGCGCGAGGCCATGCCACGGCTCGAACACCGGCTCCCAGGTCGTTGGCTCTGTGCGCATCAGGCAGGCATTGTAACCGCGAGGTGACGCGCGCCCTGCCACGCCCATACGCTGCATGAATGAACCGCACCGCCCTCCGGACGCTGGCGCAGGCGGGCACGGCGGTGGCCGCGCTGTTCATTCTGTACGCCACGCTGGCGCCCTCGCCCGCGCATCCGCGCTGGCTCCCGGACTGGGGCGCGCACTTCCTGCTCTTCGCGATCCTCGGTGTCCCGGCCGCGCTCTGGTACGCCACGAGCGCAGGCGCGCGTCGGACGCCGCAGCGCCTGCTGGCGATGGCGATCCTCGGACTCTGGCTCTTCGGTGGACTGACCGAGGTGGCGCAAGGCCCGGTGGGCCGCGACCCGGAGCTGTCCGACTGGGCGTGGGACGTCGTCGGGGCGGTGGCTGGCTTCGTCGCGGGCGGTGCGCTGTGGCGACTGCTGCTGGGACGCCTGCCGCGCTAGCGGTCTGCTACGCGCGCGGCTCCGCGTACACCCGCATCCCGTAGTCGTTGTAGCGACGCTCGGGGGCGAGCGACGACCGCGCGGCGATGCGCGCCACTTTGACCAGGTGCCGCCATGAACCACCGCGCGAGGCGCGCCGGGGGTGCTCCTCAAGCGGGCCACGCGGGTCGTCCACAATGCCGCCCGCGGGCGCGACCTCGAGCGCGTATCCCGCAGGGTCGTACCAGTCGCTGCACCACTCGTGCACGTTGTCCGCCATGTGGAAGAGCCCGAAGCCATTCGGCGCGGACGTCCCGACCTGATGCGGTCGATCCGCACCGAGCGATCCGAGGCCGTGCACGCCCGTCGTCCACGGCTCGTCACCCCACGGATAGGCCACACCCTCTGCGCCACCGCGGGCCGCGTACTCGCGCTCCGCCTCGGTCGGGAGGCGGCACGGGCGGCCGAGGAGTTGCGACAGCCAGTCGCAGTAGTCGACCGCGTCGAACCACGAGACCCCTACGACCGGGCATGCCGGCGCCGTGAATCGTTCATCGTCCCAGGAGCCGGGCGGCCCGTGCCCGGTCGCATCGAGGAATCGGCCGTACTCGAGGTTCGTCACGGGGAGGAGCGCAGCGGCAAACGGATGGACGCGCACGAGGCGGACGGGCAGCTCGTCCGGGCGCCCGCCAGCGCCCGCGGGTGTGCCCATCGAGAAGACCCCACCCGGCAGTTCGACGAACGGCGTCGCCTCGGGCCCCTCGAGGAGAAGGCGCTCGATCCGGGGGTCGGTGACGGAGGAGAGGTCGCCCATACGGCGATGCTAACGGCCGAACCTGCGGGCCGGAACGGTGATTTCGTGTGAAATTGCGTGCACCAAGGCGGAGGTTATGATGCTCGCAGCCTTGTGCTTTCTGGCACGAGCGCGACCCCTCGCCTGGGCGGGATCCGGGGGCTGACGCTTGCCGATCGAAATCCCCGACGTAGTCATCGACCGTCTTCCCCTCTACTACCGGCTGCTCTCGCGGCTGGAATCCGAGGGGCGCGGTGTGATCTCGTCGCAGGAACTCGGCGAAGAGCTCGGCGTCACGCCGGCTCAGATCCGCAAGGACCTCTCGTACTTCGGCCGCTTCGGCAAGCAGGGACGCGGCTACTCCGTCCAACGGCTTGCCGAGGAACTACGCCTCATCCTCGGCCTCGACAAGCGCTGGCGCGTCGTCGTCGTCGGTATTGGCCGCCTCGGCCGCGCCATCTCCTCGTACCCCGGGTTCGAGGGACAGGGGTTCGACATCGTGGGCCGCTACGACGCAAACCCCGCGGTCATCGGGACGCAACTGGACGGGCAGGAGATCCGCGACGCGCGCCTCCTCGAGGCCGACCTGAGCGCGCGACCGGCGGACATCGGCATCGTCGCGGTGCCGGCCGAGTACGCTCAGCAGGTGGTCGACACGCTCACGCGCGGCGGCGTGAAGGCCGTCCTGAACTACACCCCCGCGCGAGTGCAGGTGCCGCCGGACACCGAGTTGAAGCACATCAACCCGGTCGTCTTCCTGCAGAGCATGACCTACCACCTGAAGCTGCGCGGCCGCGCCCGGGCCTAGCGCGCATCCCGGCGCCGGACCTACCGCGCCGGGTCGCCGATCAGCGACTCTTCCTCCGTAGGCATCGAGCGCTCGATGACATCGACGTAGTCGAGCGCCATGCCCGCGCCCTTCACGACGCAGCGCAGCGGATCCTCCGCGACGTGCACGGGGACGCCCGTCTCCTGCAACAGCAACTCATCGAGGCCGCGGAGGAGCGCACCGCCGCCCGTGAGGACGATGCCGCGGTCGATGACGTCCGAGGCGAGCTCGGGCGGCGTGACCTCGAGGACGCGGCGCACGGTCTGCACGATCGTGCCGAGGTGCTCATGGATCGCCTGCGAGATCTCGGCCGCGTGCACAGTGACGGTGCGCGGCAGCCCGGTGATCTGGTCGCGCCCGCGGACGCCGGTGACGAGGTCTTCGTCCAGCGGCATCGCGGAGCCGATGGCGATCTTGACCTCCTCGGCCGTGCGCTCGCCCACGACGAGGTTGTGACGGCGGCGGATGTACTGCGCGATCGCGTCATCCAGACGGTCGCCGGCCACGCGCACGGACTCGCTGGCGACGATCCCGAACATCGAGATCACGGCGGCCTCGGTACGGCCGCCGCCGATGTCGACCACCATGTGGCCACGCGGGCTGCCCACCGGGATCTCCGCGCCGATCGCGGCGGCGAGCGGTTCCGGGATCAGGTGCGCCGGGCGGCGGGCACCCGCCGCCTCGGCCGCGTCGCGCACAGCGCGCTGCTCGACGTTCGTCACGCCGACGGGGACACAGATCATGATCTCCGGTCGCACGAGGTTGAACCGCCCGATCACGCGGGCGATGAAGTAACGCAGCATCGCCTCGGTGATGAGGTAGTCGGCGATCACGCCATCGCGCATGGGACGGATGACCTGGATCGAGCCCGGGTGGCGGCCGATCATCGCGCGCGCCTCGTTGCCCACGGCGACGACGGTGTTGTCGCGCTCGGTGATCGCGACGACCGCGGGCTCATCGAGGACCACGCCGTGGCCGGCCTCCCAGACGAGGACATTCGCGGTGCCGAGGTCGATGCCGATGCGCTTGCCGAACACGAGTAGCGGAGCCTCCGGTCGCGCGACCCGCGCCGAGCAGGTCCGCGTCACGAGGGGTGGGTGACTCGCCGGATGCGAGACTTCACGAAGGGTAACGCACGCCCCTCGGCTTCGGCACCCGCACTGACGTGGTTGGCTATCGGCGGCTGATCTCGGCGCCGAGCGTGGTGAGCCGCTCCTCGAGACCGGCGTACCCGCGGTCGAGGTGGCCGATGTCGCGGACGGTGGTCTCGCCCTGGGCCGCGAGGCCCGCGACCACGACCGCCGCGCCCGCACGGATATCCAGGGCGCGCACGGCGGTGCCGCTGAGCGCGGACGGGCCCTCGATGATGACGGCTTCCCCCGCAGTCACGATCCGCGCGCCGAGCTTGCGCAGTTCGTTCACGTAGAGCGTGCGGTTGTCATAGACCCGCTCGTGCACCATCGACACCCCGGCCGCCTGAGTCAGCGCGGCGGCCATCGGCGGATGCAGGTCGGTGGCGAAGCCCGGATAGGGCACCGCCTGCATGTGGACGGCCTTCAGCGCGCCGCTCGCCTCGACGCGGATGCCGCCCTCGGGCGAGGCGTCCACGGCCGCCCCCATCTCACGCAGCTTCGCGATGAGGGAGTCGAGGTGATGCGGCACGGCGTTCAGCACACGCACGTCACCGTGCGTCGCGGCGCCTGCGAGGAGGTAGGTCCCCGCCTCGAGGCGGTCCGGGATCACGGCGAAGTCGACGCCGTGGAGCCGGGGGACGCCCTCGATCTCGATGGTCGGCGTGCCGTGCCCGGTGATGCGCGCGCCCATGCCGATCAGCATGTCGGCGGCCATCGCCACCTCAGGCTCGGGCGCCGCGTTGATGATCGTGGTGTGGCCCTCGGAGAGCACGGCCGCAAAGAGCACGTTCACGGTGCCGAGGACGCTCGGGTAGTCGAAGAAGATGCGCGCGCCCCGGAGGTGCGCGGCACGCACCCGCCAGCCGCCGTCCTCCCGCGCGACCGAGGCGCCGAGTGCCTCGAAGCCGACGAAGTGCACGTCGAGCGGACGCGAGCCGATGACGTCGCCGCCGGGGGGCGCGCAGAGCGCCTCGCCGGCGCGGCCGAGCAGCGCCCCCATGACGAGGAAGGAGGCGCGCAGTCGCACGATCAGCGCAGCCGGGGGCTCGGTCGAGGTGATGACGGGGGTCGAGGTGCGCACCGTCTCGCCCTCGATGCTCACGGTGGAGCCGACGGAGCGGCAGACCTCCGCCATCTCATCGATGTCGGCGATGCGGGGGACGTTGCGCAGGGTGACGGGGTCCGCCGTCAGCAGCGTGGCCGCGAGAGCGTAGAGTGCGGCGTTCTTCGAACCGGAGACGGCGATGCTGCCGCGCAGCGGACGACCGCCGTGAATGACGTAGCAGGGATCCGAGGTGCTCATGGCGCCTCCGCGTCTCCAGTGCCCCGCGCCCACAGCATACGAGGTTTCGCCCTCAGCGCCCCGGGTGCCGGGAAGCAGCTACGGACGCGAGGAGGGAGCGCCGGTCGCGCTGCCGGAGCGGCGGCGTGCCACCCGCAGACGCGTAAGCGAGCGAGCGAGCGCGAGCTGCGCGCGGAGGACATCCACGCCACCCACCGGCACCTCGCGGCCCGCGAGGCGCGCCTCGGCACGGGCGCGGGCGGCCTCGGCGCGGGCGACATCGATCTGCTCGACGCGCTCGGCGGCGTCCGCGAGGACATTGACCTCGTCGTTCACGACCTGCATGAACCCGCCGTGGATCGCGATCGCGTCCTCGCCGCCGTTCCAGCGCACGACCATCTCGCCCTCGGCGAGGGCGGTCATGAGCGCGGCGTGGCTCGGCAGCACGGTGATCTGGCCGTCCTCGGTGGGGACGATCAGGCGCATGACGCCCTCCTGCTGGAGGATGCTGCGCTGCGCGGTAACGACGGTGAGCGAGAGCGGCATGTTTCTTCCTTCGGGTCGGGACGAGCCCTAGCCCTGAGCCGTCCTTAGCCCTGGGCAGCCATGCGCTGGGCCTTTTCGACCGCCATGTCGATGTTGCCGACCATGTAGAACGCCTGCTCCGGGAGCGCGTCGTGGCGGCCCTCAAGGATCTCCTTGAAGCCGCGGACCGTCTCCGCGATCGGCGAGTACTGGCCCGGCGTGCCGGTGAACTGCTCCGCCACGAACATCGGCTGCGACAGGAAGCGCTGGATGCGCCGCGCGCGACCCACGATGCTCTTGTCCTCGTCCGAGAGCTCCTCGATGCCGAGGATGGCGATGATGTCCTGCAGGTCCTTGTAGCGCTGGAGCGTGCGGACGACGCCACGGGCGACGTCGTAGTGCTCCTGGCCGACGACCAGCGGGTCGAGGATGCGGCTGTTGGACGTCAGCGGGTTGATGGCGGGGAACAGGCCCTGCTCAACCAGCGTGCGGTCGAGCGTGACGGTCGCGTCGAGGTGACCGAAGGTCGTCGCCACACCCGGGTCGGTGTAGTCGTCGGCGGGGACGTAGATCGCCTGGAACGAGGTGATCGAGCCCTTCTTCGTGGAGGTGATGCGCTCCTCGAGCGCGCCGACCTCGGTGGCCAGCGTCGGCTGGTAACCGACGGCGGACGGCATGCGGCCGAGGAGGGCGGAAACCTCCATGCCGGCGAGGGTGTAGCGGTAGATGTTGTCGATGAAGAGGAGGACGTCGCGGCCCTCTTCGTCACGGAAGTACTCGGCCATCGTCAGGCCCGTGAGGGCGATGCGGAGGCGCACCCCGGGAGGCTCGTTCATCTGGCCATACACGAGAGCGGTCTTGTCGAGCACGCCGGACTCGCGCATCTCGTGCCAGAGGTCGTTGCCCTCGCGCGAGCGCTCGCCCACGCCGGCGAAGACGGACAGACCGCCGTGCTCGGTTGCGAGGTTACGAATCAGCTCGGTGTTGGTGACGGTCTTGCCAGTGCCGGCGCCGCCGAACAGGCCGACCTTGCCACCACGGGGCAGCGGGGCGACGAGGTCGATGACCTTGATGCCGGTCTCCAGCACCTGGGCGCTGGTCTCCTGGTCCGCGTACGGCGGAGCGGAGCGGTGGATCGGCATGCGCATGACTTCGGGGCCAACGGGCTCACCCGGGTCCAGCGGCTCGCCGATGACGTTGAAGATGCGGCCGAGCGTTCGCGGGCCGACCGGCACCGAGATGGCCTTGCCGGTGTCCTCGACCTTCGCGCCGCGTGCGAGGCCCTCCGTGGCGTCGAGCGCGAGGCAGCGCACCCAGTTGTTGCCGAGGTGCTGCTGCACCTCCGCGACGAGGGTCTTGCCCTGCAGGTTGATGTTCACGGCGTTGAAGAGGTCGGGGAGCTGACCCTGGGGGAACTCCACGTCGACGACCGTGCCGATGACCTGCCGCACTGTTCCTGTTGCCATGTCAGCCTCCTATGGCTGGCTCGCGAGCCACGAAACCCAACCGAGTTCCTGCGCGCTACCCGTTCTCGATGGCGGCCGTACCGCCGACGATGTCGAGCAGCTCCGCGGTGATCGTTTCCTGTCGTGCCTTGTTGTAGGCGAGGGTGAGCGCGCTCACCATGTCGCCTGCGGCGTCCGTCGCCTGGTGCATCGCGACCATGCGTGCCGACTGCTCGGACGCACGAGCCTCGAGGACCGCCTCGTACACCTGCATCTCGACGAAACGCGGGAGCAGGGTCTCCAGCAAGCGCTGGGGGGACGGCTCGAAGATGAAGTCCACCGGCGCGCTTGCCGTGCCCTCCGGCGCGACGATCGGCAGGAGCTGACGGATCGTCGGCCGCTGCGAGCCGGCGTTCACGAAGCGCTGGTAGCCGATGAACACCTGGTCGATGTTGCCGGCGATGAAGTCGTCCATCACGAGCCGCGCGATCGGGCGCACGTCCTCGAAGTTCGGGAAGTCGCCCAGCTGAGGGAACTCGCCCATGATCTGCATGCCCGACCGACGGAAGAAGTCGCGCCCCTTACGCCCGACGGGCAGCACCGAGATGCGCTCCGAGGTGGGCTGGTGCTCGAGGATGAGCGAGGCACCGGCGCGGTTCATGTTCGCGTTGAGGCCGCCGGCCAGGCCGCGGTCCGCGGTGATGTGGATGTAGGCGATGCCCTTCGCGGGGCGCACCTCCAGCAGCGGGTGTCCGCCCTCGCCGCCACCGGCCACGCCGGTGAGCTGCGAGAGGACGGCGCGCATGGTCTCCGCGTAGGGGCGCGCCTGCACGGCACGATCCTGCGCACGCCGCATCTTCGATGCGGCGACAAGCTCCATCGCCCGCGTGACCTTCGCGGTGTTGGCGACCGACTTGATGCGGTCGCGGATCGCTCGGACCTGGCCGCCACCCGGCATGCGCTACATCTCCTCGCGACGTCCCATGACGCCGCGTCGCGGTCTCGGTGCGAACTAGTTCAGGACTAGTACGCGACCGAGCCCTTGAACTCGTCGACGGCCTGCTTCAGCCGGGCCTCGAGGGCCTCAGGAATCAGACCGGTCGTGGTGATCTCCGTCAGGATGTCGGAGTGGCTCGCTGCCATGAACTCATGGAACGCGCGCTCGAAGTCGATGACCTTCTCGACCGGGACGTCGTCCAGTGCGCCGGTGACGCCGGCGAAGAGGATCGACACCTGCTGGCCGAGGGTCAGCGGCTGGTACTGCGGCTGCTTCAGGAGCTCCGTGAGGCGCGCGCCGCGGAGCAGCTGCTGCCGCGTCGCCGCGTCCAGGTCGTCCGTGCCGAACTGCGCGAAGGCCTGGAGCTCGCGGTACTGCGAGAGGTCGAGGCGCAGCGTGCCGGCGACGCGCTTCATGGCGCGCGTCTGCGCCGACCCACCCACACGCGACACCGAGATGCCGGGGTTGGTGGCGGGGCGCTGACCGGAGTTGAAGAGGTCCAGCTCCAGGAAGATCTGGCCGTCGGTGATCGAGATGACGTTCGTCGGGATGTACGCCGACACGTCACCGGCCTGCGTCTCGATGATCGGCAGCGCCGTGATCGAGCCGCCGCCGAAGTCCGCCGTCACGCGCGCGGCGCGCTCCAGCAGGCGGGAGTGCAGGTAGAAGACGTCGCCCGGGTACGCCTCGCGCCCCGGGGGGCGGCGGAGCAGGAGGGAGACCTCGCGGTACGCCCAGGCGTGCTTGGAGAGGTCGTCGTAGACCACGAGGACGTCACGGCCCTTGGCCATGAAGTACTCGGCCATCGCGGCGCCGGCGTAGGGGGCGAGGTACTGGAGGGCGGCCGACTCGGACGCGCTCGCGACGACGACGATGGTGTGTCCCATCGCGCCGTTCTGCTCGAGGGTCGCCACCGTCTGGGCGACCTTCGCGTCCTTCTGACCGATGGCGACGTAGATGCAGATCACGTCGCTGTTCTTCTGGTTGATGATGGCGTCGATGCAGATGGCGCTCTTGCCGATCGAGCGGTCGCCGATGACGAGTTCGCGCTGGCCGCGGCCGAGCGGGATCATCGCGTCGATGGCCTTGATGCCGGTCTGCAGCGGCTGGTTCACCGTCACGCGGGAGACGACGTTCGGCGCGATGCGCTCGACCGGGTAGTGCTCGGTCGCGTTGATCGGGCCCTTCTCGTCCACCGGGTCGCCGAGGGCGTTCACGACGCGCCCGATGAGCGCCTCGCCGACGGGGACGGAAGCCACGAGCCCGGTCGTGCGGACCTCGTCGCCTTCCTTCACCTTCGTGTAGTCGCCCATGATGATGGCGCCGACGGTCTCCTCTTCGAGGTTCAGGGCAAGGCCACGAATCGGCCGGCCCGCGTCGTCGGTGACGCTGAACTCGATGAGCTCGGAGGCGAGGCACTCGCCGAGTCCGTTGATGCGCGCGATGCCGTCGCCCGCCTCGATGACCGTGCCGACGTTCGCCGACGTCGCGGAGACATCGAAGTTCTCGATCTGCTCCTTGAGGATGGAGGCGATCTCTTCTGCTCGTACCATCGCGCTACCTCGAATGCTCCCCGTCCCCGCGGACGGTCTGTCGTTCGATGTGGGCCCCAGGCCCGTGCAGACCTAGAGGGCCCGCTCCAACTGTCCACGCAGGTGCCGCAGGCGCGTCCGCGTGGAGCCGTCCAGCAGACGGTCACCGATGCGCACCACGACCCCACCGAGAATCGCCGGGTCAACCCGCGTCTCGACGGTCACGCGCTTGCCGGTCTGCGCGGAGAGCTTCTGCTCCAGCTGCGCGCGCCGTTCAGCGTCGAGGTCGACCGCCGTCGTCACCACCGCTCGCGCCACGCCACGCTCCTCGTCCAGGAGATCCTGGAAGAAGGAGGCGATCGATGGCCCGAGGGCGAGCCGCGACTTGCGGCGCAGCAGGCGGAACAGGTTGAGCTGCGTCTGGCTGATGTTCGGCGACACGCGCCGGACAATCGCCTGGAACTTCTCGTCCGTCATGCCGTCGCCCTGGAGCGCCTGCACGAAGGCGGGCCGCTCCGTCAGCTCACCGAGCGCCGCGACCGCCGCCGCCCAGCCATCGAGGTTGCCCTCTTGCTTGGCGAGTGCGAGCACCGCGTTCGCGTAGCGGGCTCCGGCGACGTCACGCGTCCCGGCCATGCTAGTTGCCGCTCCGGCCGAAGTTGCTGTTCACCAGCACCTCGTCGATGAGCCGCTGGTGGGCGTTGCGGTCCAGCGCCTGCCCGACGACGCGCTCGGCAGCGCGGACGGTGAGGTCCGCGAATTCCGCGCGCAGCGCCTGGACGGCCTGCTGCCGCTCCTGCTCCATCTCCTCGCGTGCCCGCGCCACGATGCGCTCTGCATCGGTGCGCGCGCCCTGCTCCAGCTCCGTGCGAAGCCGGGCAGCCGTCTCCTGCGCGCGGGCGACGAGTTCGCGCCCCTCGGCGCGGGCCTCGTCGAGCGCCTGACGCGCGGCGACCTGGCTGCTCTCGGCAGCCTGCGCCGCCGCCTCGGAGGCGTGCAGGCCCTCCTCGATGCGGCGCTTCCGCTCGTCCACCATCTTGGTGATGGGGCCGAACAGGAACATCCGCAGGACGACCAGCAGGATCGCGAAGTTGACCAGCTGGACCACCAGGCCCGGCAGGCTGATGCCGAGGGCGGCGATGCCAGTGGCCTCGCCCTCAGCAGCCGACGCGACCAGCGGCACGGCCGCGGCCGCAAGGCCAGCAGCCACCGCGGTCACGCGCGGGTGCGCGTACCACGACCCAAATTGGGGCAGGTGTCGAGACATCTGCTTCACCGTGCTCACGGTTCGCTCCTCGCTCTGACGGCACGGACCTCGACGGCCCGTACCGCCCGCGATCTCGCGGCCCGTCTTCTGGACTCGATGCCTAGAAGACGAAGCCGATGAGGATCGCGACGACGAGGGCGTAGATGCCGATGGCCTCAGCGAACGCGATCGCGAGGATCATGTTCGTCTGGATGGCGCCGGCCGCCTCCGGGTTGCGCCCCAGCGCGTCCATCGCCTTGCCACCCAGCATGCCGATGCCGAGTGCCGGGCCAAGGGCGCCGACGCCCATGGTGATCGCGGCGGCGATGTACTTCATCCCCTTCGCAGAGAACTCGTTGCTGGCCGCACCGGCCACCTGAGCGGCGACGACGCCGGTCATGAGCAGGAACAGCACACCGGTGATGCCCACCGAGGCCAACGAACGACGTACGGTCTTCATCAAACACTACCTCCTGGGTGTCCCCGGCGACCGGGGGGCCTCACGGATCCCTTAACCAACTCGACGACGCAAACGCGGCTTATGCCGCGTGATGCTCCTCATGGTGGCCACTCTCGTGCTCGCCATCACCGTGGTGCGAGACCGCGGTGACTGCGAAGACAAGCGTGAGCATCGCAAACACGAACGCCTGGATGAGCCCGACGAACAGCTCGAGGCCGTAGAACACGTCCACGAGCAGGAACGGGACCAGGAACGACATCATCGCCAGCAGCACTTCACCG
>CAIXBH010000115.1 GCA_903917615.1 uncultured Chloroflexota bacterium
GTCGCCTCGGGCCGCGACTTCGACCCCGAGACCGGCGCGCTCAACAGCGAGGCGCGACTCCTCGACGAGACTGCCGCGCGCGCCGTCGCGACCCGTCTGCAGAGTGCGACGTTCGTCGTCGCCGACGTGCAGGAACGGCCGTTCACGCAGCGCCCGCCCGCGCCGTTCATCACCTCCACCATCCAGCAGGAGGCGGCGCGCAAGTTGCGTTACACCGCCCAGCGCACGATGCAGGTGGCGCAGCGGCTCTACGAGAACGGCTACATCACCTACATGCGAACCGACAGCACCAACCTGTCGGATCAGGCCGTGCAGGCCGCGCGCCGCCAGATCACCTCGATGTATGGCGCCGACTACGTGCCCGAGCGCCCGCGCACCTACGCGAGCGGCAAGGCCGCGCAGGAGGCCCACGAGGCGATCCGCCCCGCCGGTGAGATCTTCCGCACCCCCGAGAGCCTGCAGGGCGAGCTCGATGCCGACGCGCTGCGGCTGTACGACCTCGTGTGGAAGCGCACGGTTGCATCGCAGATGCGCGACGCTGCCGGTCTCCGTACCAACGTGCGCATCACTGCCGACGCGGGCCCCGACGGCGAGGCCGCCTTCCAGACCTCCGGCAAGGTCATCACCTTCCCGGGCTTCCTCCGCGCCTACGTCGAGGGCTCCGATGACCCCGACGCCGACCTCGAGGACCAGGAGCGCGTGCTGCCGCCGCTGCGCGTCAGCCAGCAGCTCGACGCGCGCAGCCTCGACCCGAAGGGGCACGAGACGCAGCCCCCCGCCCGCTGGACCGAGGCGAGCCTCATCCGCGAACTCGAGGAGCGCGGCATCGGCCGGCCCTCCACATACGCCTCGATCCTCCAGACGATCCAGGACCGCGGCTACGTGTGGAAGCGCGGCAGTGCGCTCGTGCCGACGTTCGTCGCGTTCGCCGTCGTCAACCTGCTCGAGCAGCACTTCCCCGACCTCGTGGACCTCAACTTCACCGCCCGCATGGAGGAGCGCCTCGACGAGATCGCCGAGGGCACGCGCGACTCGAAGCCGTGGCTGCGCACGCTCTACTTCGGCGACCCGAACGCCCCCGACGACGACCCGCTCGCGCGCCAGGGCCTCCACGACACGATCGAGGGCGGCTGGGAGGCGATCGACGCGCGCGCTGTCTCCTCGATCCCGCTCGGCAACGACGCGCAGGGCCGCGAGGTCGCGGTGCGCGTCGGGCGGTACGGCCCTTACGTGCAGATCGGCGACAGCGCCGAGCGCGCGTCCATCCCCGAGGGCCTCGCGCCGGACGAGGTGACGATCGCGGACGCCGAGCATTACCTGCACCAGGAGGCGCTCGGTGACCGCATGCTCGGCACCGACCCGGCGACCGACCTGCCCGTGTACCTCAAGACCGGCCGCTACGGCCCCTACGTGCAGTTGGGCGAGGACCCGCCCCCCAAGAGCAAGGACAAGCCGCGCCGCGCCTCCCTCTGGGAGGACGAGATGTCGATGGACACGCTCACGTTCGAGGACGCGCTGATGCTGCTGTCCTTCCCGAAGGTGCTGGGTAAGCACCCCGAGACCGGCGTCGACGTCACCGTGCAGGACGGCCCGAACGGCCCGTACGTCCGCTCCGGCACCGACAGTCGCAGCCTCGAGGGCGGCCACTTCGCAATGAAGACGCTCACGCTCGAGGATGCGCTGAAGGTCCTCGCGCAGCCGCGCCAGTTCGGCCGCCGCGGCCCATCACAGTCCGTCCTCGCAACGCTCGGCGAGCACCCCGACAGCAAGGCGGCGATCACGCTGCGCAGCGGCCGCTTCGGCCCGTACGTCACCGACGGCGTCGTCAACGCCTCGCTCCCGCGCGGCCGCGACCCGAAGAGCGTCACCCTGCAGGACGCGCTCGACTTCATCGCCGGCCGCGAGGAAAAGATGCGCGCCGACGGCCAGGACCCGCGCGCCCCGAAGGCGACGAAGGCGCGCGCCACGCGCCGCCCCTCGACCACGCGCCGCGCCCCCGCCGGCCGCACGAGGCGCGCCAGTTAGCGTAGCCGACGCCCCCGGCCTACTCTGCCGAAGTCGCGCGCGGCATCGCCTCAGCACGACGGACGAGGTCCGCGACCAGGCCATCGAAGATCCGCTGGTGCACCGGGATCAGCGCGATCCAGTAGAGCAGGCCCCACACCCCCGCCGGGTGGAAGTACGCGGTCGCGGTGATCGACGAGCCGCCGTCCGAGGTGGGTTCCGTCTCGAACTCGAGGACCGCAGAGCCCGGCAGCCGCATCTCGGCAAGGAGCGTCAGCCGGCGGCCCGGCTCGACCGCCACCACGCGCCACCAGTCGATCGTGTCGCCGGGACGCACGTCCACGGGATGTCGACGCCCGCGGCGCATGCCGGGGCCGCCGATGAGGCGATCCGCGATCGCGCGGAGCCGCCACAGCAGGTCGTACGGCGGCCAGCCCTGCCGTCCGCCGACTGCAGTCACCGCCTGCCACGTAGCCTCCACCGGCGCAGTCGAGGCTCGCGTCGCGCTCGCGCGCTTCGAGTAGAAGGCCACGTCCGGCCTCGACGCACGGTAGGCAAGTGCGCCCTCGGTCCAGCGCGCTGGCACGGCCTCGGTGCGCTCCGCCTCGAGCGCACGACGCACCGCGTCGTCGTAGCCATGCAGCGGGATCGGCACGAGGGCGCGGATCGCCGCGTCATCAGCGAGCAGGTCGTGTCGCAACCCCTCGATCAGCGGGCGCGCGACGTTCGCGGGGACCGCGGTGACGAGGTCGAGCCAGAGCGCCGAGAGCCAGGGCGTCAGGACCGGCACGGGGATGATGCGGATGCGCTTCCCGTTGAGCGCGGCGAACCGCTGCATCATCTCTGCGTACGACAGCACCTCGGGCCCGCCGACGTCGAAGATGCGTCCGCGCGTCTCCGTCGTGTCGAGCACGTGCACGAGGTAGCCGAGCAGATCGTCGAGCGCGATCGGCTGCGTCCGCGAGCGCACCCACTTCGGCGTGATCATCAGCGGCAGATGGAAGGCGAGGTCGCGGATCACCTCGAACGCCGCGCTCCCCGCGCCGACGATGATCCCCGCGCGCAACTCGGTCACCGGGATCGCGCCGTCGCGCAGGATCTCCCCGGTCTCGGCGCGCGACTCGAGATGCTCGGAGCGATCTCCCGGCGGCTGCAGCCCGCCGAGGTACACGATGCGCTGCACGCCGGCCTGCTCCGCCGCGTGCCGGAAGTTCCGTGCGCCCTCGCGGTCGAGCTTCGCGAACCCGTGCCCGCTCCCCATCGAATGGACGAGGTAGTACGCGACCTCGATGCCCTCGAGCGCGGGCGCGAGCGTCTCGGGGCGCAGCACGTCGGCCGCGACGCAGTCGACGCCGGCCCACCCCCGCGCCTCGATGACCGAGGTGTTCCGCGCCGCCGCGCGGACGGTGTGCCCCTCCTGCAGTAGCCGGGGCACGAGGTTCGTCCCGACGTATCCGCTGGCCCCCATCACGAGAATGCGCATGTGAGCCGCCTGTTGCCGGTCTGCGACTCCTGCCGTCCGCCGTGGTCAGCGGACGTGGTGACGACTTCGACCGTAGCACCCACACCCTCGCCGCCGAGCCGGGATGCGGTCGGCGACGACGTCGCGTATTCTGCTTATGTAACCGCGTCACCTCGGGCGGGGATGTCCGGGGAGCCGTCATGGCCCGCAAGCCTGTCGTCGAGGAGCCGCCGCGCGAGCTCGATGCGCCCGCGCATGACGCGCTGGAGCGCTACCTCGCGTACGTCGAGGGCGTGAAGCGCCGCTCGGCATACACCGTCCGCAACTACCGCACCGACCTCACCGACTTCCTGCGCTTCCTCGGCATGCGCGGTCGTGCGTTCGACGCCGCCGGGCGCGAGGACGGACGCGCCTACCTCTCCTCGCTCCAGGAGCGCGCCGTCGCGGAGGGCTCGATCCGCCGCCGCGCGACCACCGTGCGCGGGTTCTACCACTGGCTGGACGCCGAGGGCGTGCCGCTGCGCGCGCGCCCCGGCGACTCCATGCTGCGGCTGCGCTTCCCGAAGCAGACGCACCGGCTGCCGCACTTCCTCGACGTCGAGGAGGCGCAGCGCATCGTCGACGCGCCTGACCGCGACACGGCGGGCGGCCTGCGCGACCGCGCGATCCTCGAACTGCTGTGGGGCGCGGGACTGCGCGTCAGCGAGATCACGAACCTCGATGCGCGCGACCTCGACTTCGCGACGCTGCAGGTCCGGGTCACGGGCAAGGGCGACAAGACGCGCATCTGCCTCTTCGGCGCGCCCGCGCGCGACGCCCTGCGCGAGTACCTCGATGTTGCGCGACCGCAGCTGGCGAAGGGGGCGCAGACGGCGCTCTTCCTGAACCGCAGCGGGGGGCGGCTTACGCCTCGCTCAGTGCAGAACATCGTGCGGGACGCCGGGACGCAGGCGGCGCTGCGCCAGTCAGTGCACCCCCACCTGCTGCGCCACACCTTCGCGACCCACCTGATCGAGGGCGGAGCCGACCTCCGCATCGTGCAGCACCTGCTGGGCCACTCCTCGCCCGACACGACGCAGATCTACACCACGGTCGCCCACCGCCGGCAGGCCAGCCTGGTCACGGACGCCCTCGCCGCCGCGCGGAAGGTCGAGCGGCACAACCTGCAGGACGCGCCCGCCCGGGCTTAACGCACGTCATCGACCGCAGCCGGTGGCGCGGTACGATGATCGGAAGCGGTCTCAGCAGCCCCTGGAGCGTCCCATGCGCATCCTCGTCGTCAACGGCCCGAACCTGAACATGCTCGGCGTGCGCCAGCCGGAGATCTACGGCCGCGAGACCCTTGCGGACATCGAGGTGCTCCTCCGCAATCGCGCCGATCAGCTCGGCGACGTCGAGCTCGCATTCGTGCAGTCGAACCACGAAGGCACGCTCGTGGATGAGCTGCAGCAGCACCGCGACTGGGACGGCGTGATCATGAACGCCGGCGCCTACACACACACCTCGGTCGCCATCGCCGACGCGATCGCCGGCCTCGACATCCCCGTAATCGAGGTGCACCTCTCGAACGTGCACAAGCGCGAGGCGTTCCGGCACCACTCATACATGTCGCCTGTGGTGTGGGGCCAGATCGTCGGCTTCGGCTTCCGCGGTTACATGGCCGCGCTCGACTTGCTGTACTCGCGCCTGACGGACGGCACGCCCGCGTGACGAGCCCCGGCAACGGTGCCGCACGCCTCGATCGCCTGCGCGCGCGGTTCGACGAGCTCGGGATCGACGCACTCCTCGTCACCACGCCGTCGAATCGCCGCTGGATCAGCGGCTTCACGGGCAGCGCAGGCGTCGCGCTCGTCACTCGCAGCGAGGCACGCTTCGCGACGGACTCCCGCTACTGGGAGCAGGTCGCGCTCCAGTGCCCCGGGTACGCCCTCGTGCACGTCTCGGGCGCCAACACCGGCGTGGCCCCCGCGGTCCTCGACGGGCTCGGCGGGAAGCGCGTGGGCTTCGAGCCCGCCGATATGACCGTCGCGAGCCTCGAGGGCTGGGTGCACGCCCTGGCCGAGGCGCCCGCGCACTCTCGCCCGACGCTGGTCCCCGCCCCGGGGGCCATCGAGGCGCTGCGAATGGTGAAGGAACCCGAAGAGATCGATGCGCTGACCCGCGCGGTGCACCTCGGCGACGCCGCCTTCGTGCACGCCTCAGCGCGCGCCGAACCGGGGATGACCGAGCGAGACCTGGCCTGGCTGGTGCAGGAGTTCGCCATGACCCATGGCGCGGACGACCTGTCGTTCAGCACCATCATCGCGGGCGGCGCGCACGGTGCGCTGCCCCACTGGCGCCCTGCGGACACCCCGCTCGAGGCCGGCACCGGCGTCGTCATGGACCTCGGGGTGGTCGTGGACGGCTACTGCTCCGACCTGACCCGCACGATCTTCCTGCCCGGCCCCGGGGGGCGCCCGGACGAGCGGTTCACCCGGATCTATGACATCGTGCTCACTGCGCAGACAATGGCAGAGGAGCGCATCGAGGCAGGGATGACGGGGGCGCAGGCCCACGCGATCGCCGCCGAGATCATCGCCCGCGCCGGACACGGCGAGCACTTCGGCCATGGCCTCGGCCACGGCGTGGGGCTCGACATCCACGAGGATCCGCGACTCGCGCCCTCGGGAGATCACGTGCTGGCGGACGGGCACGTCGTCACCGTCGAGCCCGGGATCTATGTCCCGGGCTGGGGTGGCGTCCGCATCGAGGATCAGTGCGTGATGGAGGGCGGCCGCCTGCGGGTGCTGTCCACCGCACCGAAGGTTGAGCCGTAAGCCCCCGGCAGGTCGGGGCGGTGTGACAGGAGCCTGGCAGTGCTTTCAACGTCCGAATTCAAGAAGGGCGCCTCGGTCGAGATCGACGGCAACCTCTACCGCATCGACGAGGTCCACCACGTCAAGACGAAGAAGTCTGCCGTGTACCACGTCAAGCTCCGCGACCTCCGCGCCGGGCACATCACCGAGCGTTCCTTCAACGCCGGCGAGAAGGTCGCCATCGCGCGCGTCGAGCGCCGTCGGATGCAGTACCTCTACGGCTCCGAGAACTCCTACACCTTCATGAACCTGGAAACCTTCGACCAGATCGAGGTCCCGAAGTCGGTCATCGAGGAGGCGCTCCCCTACCTGAAGGAGAGCGACGAAGTGCAGGTCGTCCTGTACGGCGAAGAGGCGCTCGGCATCGAGCTCCCGGCCGCCGTCGAGCTCGTGATCGCGCAGTCCGACCCCGGCGTGCGCGGCGACACGGCGACCGGCGCCACGAAGCCGGCGACGATGGAGACCGGACTCGTCGTGAACGTGCCGCTGTTCATGAACCCGGGCGACACGATCAAGGTCTCGACCTCCGACGGTCGCTACCTCGAGCGCACGAAGACCGCCTAGTCACCGACCGCGCCCCACGAGGGCGTCCAGTCCACCCGAGAGCCGCGTCCCCAGCGCGGGTCCGAACGAGGAGCGACACGTGCCGCCCGAAGTCCGACCCGTCTGGCAGGTGGTCCGCTACCTGCGCGAGCTCGTGAGCCGAGACGCCGCCCTCGCCGACCTGTGGGTCGGCGGCGAAGTGTCCAATCTCACCGCGGCCTCCTCGGGACACCTGTACTTCACGCTGAAGGACAACGCCGGCCAGTTGAACTGCGTGTTCTTCCGGAACAACAACGTCGGCCAGCGCGACCTCGTCACCAACGGCACGTCCCTCGTCGTGCACGGCGGCATCACCTTCTACGAGCCCCGCGGCAGCCTCCAGATGAACGTCGACTTCGTCCAGCCGGCCGGTGTCGGCGCACGGCAGGCGGAGTTCGAACGCCGCAAGGCCCGCTTCGAGGCCGAAGGCCTCTTCGAGGCGGGCCGGAAGCGCGCGCTGCCCCGCTTCCCGCAGCGCATCGGCGTGGTCACCAGCGCGCGCGGAGCCGCCATCCACGACATCCAGACCGTCCTCGAACGGCGCTGGCCGATGGCGACGATCGTCTTCCGCCCGACGATCGTCCAGGGCGACGAGGCCGCCGTCTCGGTGGCCGAGGCGGTCCGTGACATCGCGCCGACGACCGGCCGCAACGTCGCGAAGCGCCCGGACGTCGTGATCGTCGGCCGCGGCGGCGGCGCGACCGAGGACCTGTGGGCCTTCAACGAGGAGCCGGTCGTGCGCGCGATCTTCGGCTGCCCAGTGCCCGTCGTCTCCGCCGTCGGACACGAGACGGACACCACGCTCGCCGACCTCGTGGCCGACCGTCGCGCGCCGACCCCGTCGGCCGCGGCGGAACTGGTCGTCCCCGACCGCGCCGAGGTCGCCCGCGCCCTCGCGAACATGGGCGCGCGGCGCGACGTCCACATCACCCGCGCGATCGCTGCGGGCCGCGAGTCCGTCGATCGCGTGACGCAACGCATGGCGCGCCGTTTGCCAGACACGGCGCCGCTCCACCGTCGCATCGCCGCGCAGGCCGACCTCATGCGGCACCTGACCCTGCGCACCACGTCCGAGGCGCGCGAGCGCACCGCTTCGATGGTGAGCCGCCTGCGCACGCTTTCCCCTGAGGCCACGCTGGAACGCGGTTATGCGCTCGTATCGACGGCAGACGGCGTCCCCGTCGGCGCGGCCTCGGCCGTCGCCGACGGAGACGTGATCGATGTGCGCTGGCGCGACGGCGGCGTGCGCGCGCGCGTGGAGGGCCGGGCATGACCACTCGCAAGACACCGCAGGAGCCCGCACAGCCGGCGCTCGACCTTGAGACCGCGGGCTTCGAGACGATCTATGCGCGCCTCGAAGCCGTCTCTCAGGCGCTGGAAGCCGGCGGCCTCACGCTCGAGCAATCGCTCGGCCTGTACGAGGAGGGCATGAAGCTCGCACAGCGCTGCCAGGCGCTCCTCGCTGACGTCGAGCAGCGCATCGAGACGCTGCGCCAGCCGCCCACGAACGGCTGACCCGGATGACCCCCATGATCGCGCGCAACGCATGACGCTCAGCATCGGGTGGTACACCACTGCGCGCGGCCTCGGCTCGCGGGGCATGTTTGAGGCGGTGCGTCGCGCGATCGACGAGCGCACGCTGGATGCGCGCTTCGCGTACGTCTTCGTGAACCGCGCCGAGGGCGAAGACACGCTGACCGATGGGTTCTTCAACCTCGTGCGCGGCGCGGACGTGCCGCTCCTCACGCTCTCGTCCGTCGGCTACCGCCGCGCGCACGGCGGCGAGCGTTCGCAGTCGGACGCGCCGTTGCCCCCCTGGCGGGAGGCGTTCGACCGAGAAGTCGCTGACCTCGTCGATGAGCGTCCCGCGGACATCGGCGTGCTCGCGGGATACATGCTGATCTTCACGGCGCCGTTCGTGGAAACCCACCCCGTCCTGAACCTGCACCCTGCCCTGCCAGGCGGTCCGACGGGCACGTGGAACGAGGTCATTCGCAAACTCATCCGCGGCAATGCGTCTCACAGCGGCGTGATGGTGCACCTGGCCATTGCCGCCGTCGACATGGGGCCGGTGGCCGCCTTCGCCCGGTACGCGATCCGTGGCGGCGACTGGGACGCGCTCTGGGACGCCCTCGGCGACCCGACCGCGCTCGACGACGCTGCGATCGAGTCCAGCGTGCTCTTCGCGAAGATCCGCCAGACCCAGGTGGCCTATGAAGCACCGCTGCTCGTTGCCGCGCTGCAGGGCTTCGCGGACGGGCGACTGCACGTCGACCGGACACGCATCGTCGACCTCGAAGGCGATGATGCGCCGCCGCTCGACCTCACCGCCGACGTCGAAGCGCGGATGCGCCGATAACGCTCGCCGGCCGCGGGTAGCCGGGCCCCTGTCCGCCACGCTACCCTCTGAGTCCACCGGCAAGCGGAGTCTCCCCATGACCGTCATTCATCCCGTTCCGTTCGCCCGCACCGGCCACCCCGCCGTGACTGCGCCTCAGACGGCCCTCCAGCGGGCGACGACGGCGATCGTGCGTCGCACGCTCCCGGTCGTCGCCGCCTCGGCGGCCTCGCTGGTCGCGACGCTGGCGGCCGAGCGCGCCGTCCGTCAGGTTGCGCTGAACCTCATCGAGCGCGTCGGCGGCATGCCCGTGGACGGCGGCCGTCACGACGACGACTTCGCTCGCACCGTCGTCACCGAGATCACCGTCGTCGAGCGCATTCGCCGACGCGCGTAGCACCACCACTTGCCAGCAGAACGCCTCCAGAAGATCCTCGCCCGCGCCGGGTACGCCAGCCGGCGACAGGCCGAGGTCGTGATCGCTGCGGGGCGAGTCACCGTCAACGGCGAGCTCGCCGCCCTCGGCGCGCGCGCGGACCTCGAGGTCGACCGCATCGAGGTGGATGGCGCGCCCATTCGCATCGATCCGGCGGACGTCACGATCGTGCTGAACAAGCCGACGGGATTCGTCGTGACCGCGGAGGACGAACGTGGGCGCCGGACGGTGTATGACCTGCTGCCGGGCGCACCGCCGCACCTCCGCTACGTCGGGCGACTGGATCGGGATACCTCGGGCCTCCTCATCATGACCACGGACGGCGAGCTCGCGCACCGCCTGACGCACCCGCGCTACGAGGTGCCCAAGACCTACGAGGCGGTCGTGGAGGGGCAGGTCGCGGACGAGGGCATCGCGCGGCTGCGCAGCGGCGTGCGCCTCGAAGAGGGCCAGACGCTCCCGGCGCAGGTAGAACGGATGGGGCGGGACGCAGAGTCCACGCAACTGCGCATCACCATTCACGAGGGGCATAATCGGCAGGTGCGTCGCATGTTCGAGACGATCGGGCACCGCGTCACCCGGCTGACCCGCACCCGGGTTGGACCGCTCACGCTCGATCACCTCGCGCTCGGCGAGTCGCGGAACGTGACGGACGCGGAACTCACGGAACTGCGTCGCCTGGTCGGTCTGGCGTAGGCGTCACGGCCTACGGTAGCGCCCGCGATCTCGTCTCCCTATGATCGGCCGACTCCACCGATGAGGGACGCATGACCAACGACGACCCGATCTCCCGCAGCATCGCCATCGACGGGCCTACCGCGTCCGGCAAGAGCGTGGTTGGCCGCGCGCTCGCGGAGCGCCTGCGCCTCGGGTTCTTCGACACCGGCATGATGTACCGCGCCTGCACGCTCGCCGTGCTGCGCGCGGCGGTCGATCCGAACACAGAATCGGCCGTCACCGAGCTCGTCCGCGCTCTGGACCTCGACGTCCGCTGGCCAGACCCGACCGACCCGCGCATCGTCATCGCGAACGTCGACGTCACCGCGGACCTGCGCACCCTCGAGATCGAGGAGCACGTGTCACTCGTCTCGCGCATCGAGGATGTGCGGCACGAACTCGTGCGCCGGCAGCGCGCGATCGCGACGCGGGAGCCGGTCGTCATGGTCGGGCGCGACATCGGGACGCGCGTCCTGCCCGAAGCGCGCACGAAGGTCTTCCTCGATGCGTCCACGGAGACGCGCGCCCGCCGCCGCTACGGCGACGAGCGCGAGCGCGGCCTCTCGACCACCTTCGAGGAGGTCCTGGAGGCGACGCGCCGCCGCGATGAACTCGACAACACCGGGCATCGCGCACTCCGCCGCGAGCAGGCGGCCGAGGGCGCGCTGATCATCGACACGGACGATGTCGACGCCGATGGCGTCGTCGAGCGCTGCGTCGAGGCGTACCTCGCTTCCAACGCGCCGCGTTAGGAGGGCCTCGTGCCTTCCCTGCGCTCCCTGCTTCGCCGCCTCACGTTGCCGTTGCCGTACGCAGCGAGCACGTGGCTGACGCGCGCCGTCGTCGGCACCCTCGCGCGCTGGGAGGTGGTCGGCACGGAGCACATCCCGGCGGACGGCGGCGTGATCCTGGTCGCGAATCATGTGCACCTGCTCGACCCGCCGCTCGTCGCCGCCTCGATGCGGAGGCGCGTCCACCCGATGGCGAAGCGAGAGCTCTTCGAGGTCCCGCTGGTGGGCTGGTTCTTCTGGGCGTACGGCGCCTTCCCCGTGCGACGCTTTTCCGCCGACCTCGCAGCGTTGCGCGTGGCGCGCACCTTCCTGCGTGACGGTGAGATCGTGCTGATGTTCCCCGAGGGGACACGAGGAAAGGGTGCACTGCGCACCCAGATGCGCCCAGCCCTCCCCGGCGCGGCGATGGTGGCACTCATGGCGCGAGCCCCCGTCGTGCCCGTCGCGATCACCGGCAGCAACGTTGCCATCCCCGGCGTCTTCTGGGCGTGGGCCTTCGGCCGGCGCCCACGGATTCGGGTCGAGTTCGGCACGCCTGAGGTGCTCCCGCCGCAGCGCCCGGATGCGCACACCGCTGAGGTCGTCACCGACGCGATGATGCGCCGCGTCGCGGCCCTGCTGCCCGAGGAGAACCGCGGCGTCTACGGTGCCGCGACCGAGGGCACGATCGTCGTCCAGCGTGCCCCCGCAGGGCCCGAGGACGTCCCGACCGACGGCGAGTAGCCGGCGACCGCTCGCGCGTCCCCGGGCCCCCTGCCGTACACTGGAGTCCGGCGGGGGCCGACAGGGGAGCAACCTCCATGTGTGGCATCGTCGGCTACACCGGCCATCGACCCGCGGGTCCGATCATCCTCGAGGGGCTGCGGCGCCTCGAGTACCGCGGCTACGACTCCGCCGGCATCGCCCTCTTCAATGGCCCCGAGGAGTTCTACGTCGCCCACGCGACCGGCAAGCTCGACGCCCTCGTGCAGCGCGTCGAGGGCTCGCTGCCGCCGGCCATCGCCGGCATCGGCCACACACGCTGGGCCACGCACGGCGAGCCCTCCGACCGCAACGCGCACCCGCAGCTCGACCCCGATGGGCGCGTCGCCGTCGTGCACAACGGCATCATCGAGAACTACGAGGAACTCCGCCGCCGCTACGGCCGTGGCCCCTTCCGCTCCGACACCGATACCGAGGTCATCGCGCACATCCTCGCGGGCGACCTCGAGGCCGGCATGGATCTGCTGGAGGCGATGCGCCACGTCGCGTCGGAGGCGCAGGGCGCGTACTCGCTCGTCGCGATCGCGAGCGACGACCCGGGGCGCCTCGTCGCCGCGCGTGTGGGCAACGCCGGCGGCATCGTCGTCGGGGTCGGCGAGGGAGAGCACCTGCTCGCCTCGGACCTGAACGCGCTGCTCCCGCACACGCGCAACGTCACCTTCCTCGAGCCCGGCGAGTTCGCCGACGTGCGCGCGGACACGATCGCCTACGTCGACATCGAGGGGCACCCGATCGCGAAGACCGTCGAGGTGTTGCCTTACGACCCGGTCGCGGCGGTGAAGGGGCCGTACAAGCACTTCATGCTCAAGGAGATCTTCGAGCAGCCCGACTCAGCACTCGACGCGATCCGCGGGCGCTACCTCACGCGACCGGCGCGCGTCGAATTCGAGGACCTCGCCTTCCTCGACGAGGCGCTGGCGAAATCACTGACTCGCGTTGTTCTTGTGGGCATGGGCACCTCGATGCACGCGGCCATGGTCGGCCGCTTCTACATCGAACGCTTCGCGCGCATCCCGGCCGAGGTCGATAACTCCGCCGAGTTCCGCTACCGCCGCCCGGTCCTCGATGAGCACACGCTGGTCGTCTCCGTCACGCAGTCGGGCGAGACCGTCGACACCCTCGCCGCCATGGATGAGGCGCGACGCGCCGGCTGCCCGCAGATCACGCTCTGCAACACGCCCGGCGCCCAGACGACGCGCGTCGCGGACGGCACGATTCTGCTGCGCGTCGGCCCAGAGATCGCCGTCGCGTCCACGAAGACAATGATCGCCTCGATGCTGCTGCTGCACGGCCTCGCGCTGCGCCTCGGGCGCCTGCGTGGCACGCTCGACCCCGAGGAGGAGGCCGCGCAGGTCGAGGCTGCCCTGCACCTGCCCGCCGCGATCGGCGAGATGCTCAAGTCGGCGCCCCTCATCGAGGAGATCGCGAGCCGCTACGCCTCGAACGAGGACTTCCTCTACCTCGGCCGCGGCCTCGGCGACCCGATCGCGCTCGAAGGTGCGCTCAAGATGAAGGAAGTCTCCTACATCCACGCGGAGGGCTATGCCGCCGGTGAGATGAAGCACGGCCCGATCGCACTGATCGATGAACGCATGCCGACGCTTGCCATCGCACCGCGCGACGAGGTCTTCGACAAGATGCGCTCGAACATCGAGCAGGTGCTCGCGCGCCACGGCAAGGTCATCGCGCTCGTCTCGCAGGGCGACCACAGCCTCGACGACATCGTGGAGGACATCATCACGATGCCCGAGGTCACGCCGTACCTCGAGCCGATGGTGACGGTCGTACCGCTGCAGCTGCTCTCGTATTACATCGCGACGGAGCGAGGCGCGGATGTCGACCAGCCGCGCAACCTCGCCAAGACCGTCACCGTCGAGTAGGCCCGTACGCACGCAGGCAGCACAACGGGCTCCTCACGGAGCCCGTTGTTGATCGCTTCGCCGACTCGGTGACTAGTCGAGCTCGCGCACCGTCTTCAGCGCCGCCTGCGCCGCCGCGAGGCGCGCGATCGGCACGCGGTACGGGCTGCACGAGACGTAGTCGAGGCCGGCCTCGTGGCAGAACTCGACGGACGGCGGGTTGCCGCCGTGCTCGCCGCAGATCCCGATCTTCAGGCCCGGCTTCACGTCGCGGCCCTTCGCGATGGCGAGGCGCATCAGCCCGCCGACGCCCTCGCGGTCGAGCTCGACGAACGGGTCGCGCTCCAGCACGTGTCGGCGGATGTACGCCGGCAGGAACCGCCCGGCGTCGTCCCGCGACAAACCGAAGGTGGTCTGCGTCAGGTCGTTCGTGCCGAACGAGAAGAAGTCCGCGTACTCCGCGATGTGGTCCGCGATGACGCACGCACGCGGCAGTTCGATCATCGTGCCGATCGTGTAGTGCAGCGAAACCCCGCGCTCCTTGAGTACCGCGTCGGCCGTCTGGCTGGCGAGTGCGCGCTGGTCCATCAGCTCGCCGACGATGCCGACGATCGGGATCATGATCTCCGGCTCGACGTTGATGCCTTCGGCCTGGAGGTCGCACGCGGCCTCCATGATCGCGCGCACCTGGATCTCGTAGATCTCCGGGAACGTGATCGCGAGGCGCACGCCGCGGTGGCCGAGCATCGGGTTGACCTCGTGCAGGGCGTTCACACGGCGCTGCACGTCGACCACCTCGATGCCGAGGACGCGCGCGAGTTCGGCGATCTCGGGAGCCGCGCTCGGCAGGAACTCGTGCAGCGGCGGGTCGAGGAGCCGGATCGTCACCGGGAGGCCAGCCATGGCTTTGAGGATGCCGTGGAAGTCGTCACGCTGGAACGGCAGGATCTTCGCCAGGGCGGCGCGGCGCTCGGGTTCGGATTCGGCCAGGATCATCTCGCGGACGGCGAGGATGCGGTCCGCGCCGAAGAACATGTGCTCCGTGCGGCAGAGGCCGATGCCCTCGGCGCCGAAGGCGCGCGCTCGCGCGGCGTCGTCGGGGGTGTCGGCGTTCGCGCGGACGTGCAGCGTGCGCGCCTCGTCGACCCAGGTCATGAGGCGGTCATACTCGGGCGGGAACTGCGCCTCGACGAGGGGCAGGGCACCGAGGATGACTTCGCCGGTGGAGCCGTCGAGGCTGATGACGTCGCCCTCGTAGACGGAGTAGACGCGCTCGCCGACGGTGACCGAGAACGCGCGACGCGCGTACTCGATGCGGAGCATGCCGGCGCCGGTGATGCAGCACTTGCCCATGCCGCGCGCGACGACGGCGGCGTGCGAGGTCATGCCGCCGCGGCCCGTGAGGATCGCCTGCGCGTCCTTCATGCCCTCGATGTCCTCGGGGCTGGTCTCGTCGCGGACGAGGACGACGGCCTCGCCTCGAGCCGCCCACGCGACGGCGTCGGCGGGGGTGAAGACGACCTTGCCGGCGGCGGCACCCGGGGAGGCGGCGAGGCCGGTCGCGACGACCGTGCGCGCCTGGTACTCGGGGGCGGCCTTGTCGAAGACCGGGTGGAGGAGCTCATCGAGCTGCTCGGGGTCGCAGCGGCGGATCGCGTCCTCCTTGGTGAGGAGGCCCTCGTCCACCATGTCGACGGCGATCTTCACCATCGCCTGGCCGGAGCGCTTGCCGCTGCGGGTCTGGAGCACCCAGAGGCGGCCCTGCTGGATGGTGAACTCGATGTCCTGCATGTCGCGGAAGTGCGTCTCGAGGGTGGCGCAGGCCTTCGCCAGCTCGGCGTAGGCCTCGGGCATGGACTCCTCGAGGCTCGGCGGGTCGCCCGCGCCGCGCGCGGCCTTCGCGATGGGGGAGGGGGTGCGCGTACCGGCGACGACGTCCTCGCCCTGCGCGTTGACGAGGAACTCACCGAAGATGAGCCGCGTGCCGATGCTGGGGTGGCGCGTGAAGAGCACGCCGGTGGCGCAGTCGTCGCCGAGGTTGCCGAAGACCATGGACTGGACGTTGACGGCGGTGCCCCAGGTGTCCGGGTAGCCGTTCATCTGGCGGTACACGGCGGCGCGGGGCGTCTCCCACGAGTTGAAGACGGCGCCGATGGCGCCCCAGAGCTGCGCGACCGGGTCCTCCGGGAAGGGCTTGCCGGTGCGCTCCAGGACGAGCGCCTTGAACTCGGCGACGAGCTCGCGGAGGGCGTCCGCGTCGAGCTGCGTGTCGACCTGGACGCCGCGGGCCTGCTTCTTGGCGTTGAGGAGGACCTCGAACGGGTCGTGGTCGGTCTCGGACTGCTTGCCGACGCCGAGGACGACGTCGCCGTACATCTGGACGAAGCGGCGGTAGGAGTCATAGACGAAGCGGGCGTTGCCGGAGCGCTTGATGAGGCCGGCCGCGGTGTCGTCGTTGAGGCCGAGGTTGAGGATGGTGTCCATCATGCCGGGCATGGAGACGCGCGCGCCGGAGCGTACGGAGACGAGGAGCGGGTTGTCGTTGTCACCGAACTTCGTGCCGGCGCGCTCTTCGATGCGGCGGAGGCCGGCGTTGACCTCGGCCTCGAGGCCGGCGGGGAACTGGCGGCCGGCGGCGTAGAAGTCGTTGCAGACCTCGGTGGTGATGGTGAAGCCGGGGGGGACGGGGATGCCGAGGCCGCTCATCTCGGCGAGGCCGACGCCCTTGCCGCCGAGGAGGTTGCGCGCCTCGGTGCCGAGCGACGCGGTGCCGTCGTCGAAGAAGTAGACCATGCGGTCGGCAAGCCGCTTCGGCTGCCCTGCCTGCGACTGGGCTGCGGCGGAAGTGGTCGTCACGGTCGGCCTCCAAAGCAAACAAGCGGCCGCGTAACGGCCGTTCCTGACGCCGATGGGCGTCCGGGGGTTCTCGACGACGTGGGGAGAGCCTCTGGCCGCGTAGCCCCCGCTGCGCGTCCAACCTGAGAAGTATAGAGGCGCGGGCCGTTGTGCCCTAGCCCATCCGGGGTGGATTCAGGGGCAGCAACCCGCCTCCCTCGCCTCCGCAGGAGAAGGGGCCCGAGGCCAAGCCTCGGTGCTCGGTGCCGGTGCGGCGGCAGCGCCCTCACCCCAACCCTCTCCCACGTAGTGGGCGAGGGGGCCAGAGGCCCCCCACCCCAACCCTCCCCCTCGAGGGGGGAGGGTGCCGGAGCGACGGGACCGACGCGCCAGGAACACCTCCTCGCTCGGACTGCCCCCCGCGTAGCGTTCAGCCGATGCCACAGGTCCGAGGAACCGAGCCACCCGGCCGCGTGAACGCGCTCCGCGCGAGTGCCCTGCCGCGATCCTTCAACCGGCTGCGCAACGGCCTCACCTCGCAGCCCTTCCGCGACGTCGTGCGCGCGCTCCCCGGACGCGCGCGGCGCGTCCTCGCGCTCGCCGTGCAGCGGGCGCTCGCGGATGCGCTGGCGGGCTGCCCGGACGGTCGAGGTGGGTACGCGAGCGCGAGGCGGAACTTCTGCCGCCACTGGGCCCTGCGTCGAGTGCTCGCGTGTCTCGACGAAGCGGACCTGGCGACGCCGCTGATGGGCGACCTGGCGCTGGAACTCTGCCTCGCGTTCGCGCCGATCTGGGTCGGCGTGAATGCCTCGCCGTTCTCGATCATCGGACGGGGCCGCCAGCCCTCGTGGCCGGCGCAGGGCCCCGCGTTCCCCCTGCCCGAGGATGAGCGAAGCCTCGCGCTCGCGGAAGCGCTGCGCCGGACGAGCGAGGCGGCGAGAGACGCAGACGGCACCGAAGGCCTGACGCCCTACCGCATCCGCTCCGGATCACGGCGTGTGACCGCAACGGGGATCGGCCTCTCCTCCGAGCGCTGGCGACGGCCGACGGATCACGATGGACGCGCACAGCAATGGCCCGGGATCGGGGCGTACCAGCAGTTCAACCGCATGGGACACGGCTTGCGGTCGCGACTGTTCGGTCCGCTCGCACGATCGCTGCCGCCTCGGGTGCGGCCGCTGCTGTCGATGGCGATCGAGTGGGCGGTGCAGGACGCACTGGCCGAAGCCCCGCCCGCCTCGGACGACACGCGCTACGCATCAGCCGCGCGAGGCTACGCCCGGATGCGCGCCGCCCGTCGCGTGTTGCAGTGCGCGGGAGCGATGGACCTCGAGGTACCCGGTCTGCCCGACGATGCAGGCGTGCGACTGTGCTACGCGCTCGCGCCGATCTGGGTTGGCGCGGGGTCAGCGGAACCGGGGCATGACCTCCTGCGCGAAGAGGCGCATGGAGCGGCGCGCGACTTCGACGGGCATCTCGGCGCCGTAGAAGGTGACGTTGAGCATCGAGATGTCCGCGAAGTCGAGGTAGCGCTGGAGTTTGCGCGCGACGGTGTCGGGCGAGCCTGAGATGGTGCGCGACTCGAACATCTCGTCGATGGTGGGCTCGCCCTCGTAGGGGAGCGCCTCGGAGACGCCGGAGACGATGTGCTCGCGGCCGTTGCGGAGCGCGTCGACGAGCCGGCTCTGGTAGATGAATGCGCCGACGTGCTGCTTCGCCTCTTCGTCGGTCTCCGCGACCACGGCCTGCAGCTGGACCCCGAGGTGCGCGGGCGCGCCGGGGAACTTCTGCCGCGCGTCGAGGTAGTTCTGCCAGGCCTCCTGCACGACGGCGATCGGGCGGCCCGAGCCGTTCGCGAAGGCCCGCAGCCCCTCGCGCGCCGCGAGTTCGAACGACTCCGGCGTCTGTGCCGCGAGCCAGATCGGCGGATGCGGCTGCTGCGCGGAGGTCGGGAAGACGGTGACCTCCGGGATCTGGTTGTACGTGCCGGCGAACTCGAACGGCTCGCCGCTGAGCGCGCGCAGCATGATGCGGAGCGTCTCGTCGGTGTGCTCGCGTGCATCGTCCTTGTCGAGGCCGAAGCGGCGGTACTCGAACGGCTGGTAGCCGCGCGCGACGGCGACCTCCAGGCGGCCGCCCGTGAGCTGGTCGGTGAGCGCGATGTCCTCGGCGACGCGCAGGGGGTTCCAGAACGGCAGCACGAGGACGGCGGTGCCGAGCCGGAGACGCGACGTCTCGCCGGCCATGTGGGTCACCATGAGCAGCGGGTTGGGGATGTAGCCGTAGTTCGAGAAGTGGTGCTCGGCGAACCAGACGCAGTCGTAGCCAAGTTCCTCGGCGTCCTGCACGAACTGATGGAGCCGGCTGAACACGACCGACGGGTCCTCGCGCGTCGTCGACCCCGCGAGGAAGAACGTCCCGAACTGCATCCCTCACCCCGTTCGTGCCTGCCGCGAGCGGCAGCCCTGTGACGAGCCCCGACGTTAGCACGCGGTTCGGAGGCGGCAACGGGAACTCGTTGCGATGCGCGACTCGATGCGCACAACCAGATGCGCACAACAAGGGGTGACGGAACCGAAACGCACCTGACACGGGGCAGTTCTAGATTCCGGCGCAGGAGCGGGCGCACGTGCCGCGGCGCTGTCGCTGTCCAACGCGATTCGCGACGACAGCTGCGTCGGTTGCGGCGACGACCTTCCCGGTCCTGCACAGACACCGGACCGTGGTGAAGGGATCGCGACATGCACCTCACGCCCGACGCGAAGGCGATCGCCAGCGTTGCCGAGTCGATTGGCGCACACATCGGTGAAGCGGAAGCGGAGCAGTACCGCCCCTTCCTCATCGACGCGCTGCGGCTCGTGGACCAGTTCATGCAGGAGCGCACGGTGACGTCGCCGCCGCCGCTGCTGTTCCCGAACCGCGGGCCGGGCTACCGTCCCGGGCTCGATGAGGACCCATACCGCGCGTGGCTCTGGAAGTGCGACATCGGTGGGGCCGACACGGGGCTGCTCGCCGGCAAGCGCGTGTCGTTCAAGGACCACATCAGCGTGGCCCGCATCCCGCAGGTGTTCACGACGCAGGCGATGGAGGGGTTCGTCCCGGACGTGGACGCGACCGTCGTGACGCGGGTGCTGGCCGCGGGCGGCAACGTCATCGGCAAGCACATGCTGAACGGCTTCGTCGGCGACTACGCGCAGCCGCTGAACCCGCACAACCCGGCGCACGCGACGGGCGGATCGTCGACCGGGTCCGGTGCGGCGCTGGCGGCCGGTGAGGTCGACATCTCGTTCGGTGGCGACCAGGGCGGATCGGTGCGGCTCCCGGCCGCGCACTGCGGCCTCGTCGGCCTGAAGCCGACGTACGGCCTGGTGTCGCACTTCGGCGCCGGCTTCGGCGCGGAGATGACCGTCGACCACATCGGCCCCATGGCGCGCCGCGTCGAGGATGTCGCCGCGGCGCTGCAGGCGGTGGCCGGGTACGACCCGCTCGACCCGCGCCAGCGGCGCGAGGTCCCCGAGTCGATCGACGTCCTCAGCGACCTCGACGGTGGGCTGAAGGGCCTCAAGATCGGTCTCCTGCGCGAGGGCTTCGCGGCGTCGGACCCCGAGGTCGTCGAGGCCAACATGGAGGCCTCGCGGGTCTTCGAGCGTGCGGGCGCCGAGGTGACGTGGGTGTCCGTCCCCGAGCACGCGCAGGTCGACGGCGCCTACCAGGCGCTGACGCTGGAGGGTGAAGCGGCCCTCTTTGACGCCGGGTTCTACGGGACGGGCTACAAGGGCTACTACCCGCAGTCGACGGTCACCGCGATCGGCCGCCTCTGGCACGACCGCACGGACCTCCTGCCGGCGCGCCGGAAGTTGAACCTCATCGCGGCGGAGTTCATCCGCCAGACCTACCAGGGCGGCGCGTACGCCAGGGCGCAGAACGCCCGGGCGGGGTTCGTCGCCGCGTTCGACCGCGCCCTGTCGAGCGTGGACATCCTGGCGTTGCCGACCACGCCGACGCTGGCGCTGAAGGTGCAGCCGAAGGCCACCGACCCCCGGCAGGCGGTCGAGGACAACCTCAGCCGGCCCGCGCGGGGGGCGTCCAACACCAGGCCGACGAACTACACCGGCCACCCGGCGCTGGCCGTGCCCTCCGGCAAGGTCGGCGGTCTGCCCACGAGCATCCAGCTCGTCGGACGCAACTTCGAAGATGGACTGCTGCTGCGCGCCGCCTACGCCTTCCAGCAGGCGGTCGACTGGGAGGCCTACACGGGCGTCGAGCCCGCGAACGTGGGAGAGCCGGTGGGTGCCGCGCGCTGATCGCGCACGGGAGGTCCGGCCGCGGTAGGCCATTGCTGAGTTGGGCCTGACCTTCTTGCTAGCCAGACGTTGAGCGGGCGCCAGCGAGGGCGCTCGCGCCTCGCTGCGATGAACCTCAGGTGCCGGGGCTGTCGGAGGCGGGAGGGAGGGCGTAGAACCCAAAACGCCGGCCGCGCCCATCGAGTAGGCTGCGTGCGCACTCATGGAGCACCCATGCCGCTGTCTGCCGCTGAGTTTGTCGACCGCTGGTCACAGAACGCCGGACGCGAGCGTGCGTCGTCGCAGTCACACTTCCTCGATCTGTGCGAGATGCTCGGCGTGCCCGCGCCGCATCATGCCGCGGGTGGCGACCCGAGCGGCGAGTCGTACACCTTCGAGCGGCCCGTGGCGAAGGCGGTTGGCGGCAAGGGCTTCGCAGATGTTTGGAAGCGGGGCGTCTTCGGTTGGGAATACAAGGGTCTGCACGCCAACCTCGAGACCGCGTTCCGGCAGTTGCGGAATTACAGCGACGACCTCGAGAACCCGCCCCTGCTCGTTGTGAGCGACATGGACCGCATCGAGGTCCACACGAACTTCACCAACACGAAGCCACAGATCACCACGATCACGCTGGACGACCTGCGTACCGATCCGGCGAGCGCGCTGGACATCCTGCGGAAGGTCATGACCAACCCGGACGCGCTGAAGCCACAGCAGACGCCCGACGAGGTCACGCGCGCGGCCGCCGAGAAGTTCGCCACGATCGCGCGGTCACTGCAGGATCGTGGGCACGATCCGGAGGCCATCGCACACTTTCTGAACCGCGTGCTCTTCTGCCTGTTCGCCGAGGACGAGGGTCTGCTTCCACGCCGGCTCATGACCGACTTGATCGAGTCGCGTGCGGAAGACCCGGAAGACTTCACCCGCGGTCTGTCCGAACTCTTCACAAAGATGTCGCTACAGGGTGCGGAGTACCGGCACTTCGGCACGAGCGCGATCGAGTGGTTCAACGGCGGTCTGTTCGACGGCGCGGACGTGATCCCGTTCACGCGCGAGGAACTGCGCGCGGTGCGCGAGGTATCGAATCTCGACTGGTCGCAGGTTGGAGCCGTCGATCCTCGGCACGCTGTTCGAGCGCGGTCTGGACCCGGACAAGCGCGGCCAGTTGGGCGCGCACTACACCGACACCGAGAAGATCCTCATGGTCGTCGAGCCGGTGGTGATGCAGCCGCTGCGACGCGAGTTCGAGGCGATGCGCGCACGCGTCGAAGAGCTAGCGGCTGGGCGCACGCCGAGCATCCTGACGCTGCAAGGTACGCGCCGCGCGAATCTGCCGCCGTGGGAGCGTGATGCCGAGGCCACATGGCGGACGTTTCTCGACCGGCTGCGCGCGGTGCGTGTGCTCGATCCCGCGTGTGGGTCAGGGAACTTCCTCTACGTCACCCTGAGATTGCTCAAGGACCTCGAGGAAGAGGTACTCAACTACGGATCAGAACGACTGCGCCTGCCGCGCGACTTCCCGCACATCGATCCGCATAACGTGATGGGGATCGAGCTCAACCCCTACGCGAAGGAGCTCGCGAGCGTCTCGATCTGGGTCGGACACATCCAGTGGATGATCGACCACGGCTACGGCTTCCCGCGCAACCCCGTCCTCCAACCGCTGCACAGCATCGAGCAGCGTGACGCGATCCTCGCGCACGAGGCGGACGGCAAGCCTGTTCCAGCGGAGTGGCCCGAGGCAGAGTTCGTTGTCGGCAATCCGCCGTTCCTTGGTGATCGCATGATGCGTGGTGGCCTCGGCGATGAGTACGTCGACGAATTGCGCGCTGTCTATGACGGACGCCTCCCGGGTGGCTCCGATCTGGTCTGTTACTGGCACGAACTCGCGCGCGATCAGATCGCACGTGGACGGGCACGCCGCGCAGGCCTGCTCGCGACGAACAGCATTCGCGGCGGTCTGAATCGGAGGGTGCTCGAACGGATCAAGGAGACCGGCGACATCTTCATGGCTTGGGCCGATGAGGAGTGGGTCGTTGAGGGTGCCAACGTGCGCGTGTCAATCATTGGGCAAAGTGGGCCCGGCGAAACATCGCGGTTCCTGGATGGTCGTGAGGTAGCGGTTATCTACCCGGATCTCATGGGGGGCGCGGCGACAACGGCGGATCTCACCCGTGCGCGTTCGCTTTCCGAAAATGGCGGGTATGCGTTCATTGGAACGGTAAAGGCTGGCCCTTTTGACCTTCCGGGCGCACTGGCACGAGAGATGCTGAAGACCAGTGGCAACCCTAACGGGCGTCCGAACAGCGACGTCGTTGTGCCGTGGCGAAACGGGCTCGATATAGCGCGTCGCGCGCGGGACATGTTCATTATCGATTTTGGCGAGCGCACCCTGTCGGACGCGGCCCAGTACCAGACTCCCTTCGAGTACGTCCGAGAACACGTTCACCCGCATCGAGAGGGACGAAAACTAGATCAGGCGGCGTGGTGGCTGCATCAACGTCGCAGGCCAGCGATGGTTGCAGCGATCCAACCGCTGTCGCGATTCCTTGTGACGCCGTCCCTGGCGAAATATCGCCTTTTCATGTGGATGCAGAGACCGACGAATCCGGACTACCAGTTGGTCGTCATCGCACGCGATGACGACTACGCCTTCGGAGTGCTGCACTCGCGCGCACATGAGCGGTGGTCGCTGCGCATGGGGACGAGTCTCGAGGACCGTCCTCGGTACACGCCCACGTCGACGTTCGAGACGTTCCCGTTCCCATGGCCGCTGAACACGCCGGACGCCGCGCTGACGCCGGCTCAGGCCGCCCACGGTCAGGCTATCGGGGCGGCGGCAAACTCATTAGACGAAGCGCGGCAACGTTGGCTCAACCCATCCGAACTTGCGCGGGAGGAGGACGACATTCTTCCTTCTCTGCCGAAGCGCCTCGTTCCGGTCGACGAAGACGCCGCGAAGGAGCTGGCGAAGCGGACGCTGACGAATCTATACAACCAGCGCCCGCAGTGGCTCCTGAACGCACATCGCGCCCTCGACGTGGCCGTGTTCGGTGCGTACGGCTGGCCTGAGGCGCCGGAAGAACTCGACGACGAGACGATGCTCGCGCGACTGCTAGCGCTGAACCTCGAGCGGGCGGCGTCGCAGGGGACGTAGCAGAGGCGGAGAGCCCCCTCACCCCAACCCTCTCCCACGAGGGGAGAGGGGGATCGGAAGCGGAAGCCCCCCGCGCCATGGACCATCGACCTCTGTCCGTCGGGATCACCCTCACCCCAACCCGCCTTGTTGGAGAGTGAGCGCGGGATACCCGCGCGAGCCCCCTTCAGGGGGAGGGAGCCAGAGCGCTGGCCCCGTTTACGTCAGCGGGCGACACTGGCCGCATGGACCTCTCCAGACTCCGTTCTGTCCTCGAGGCGCGGGAGGCGAGCCTCTCGCCGCTCGCGGCGCGCGAGGCGACCTCGGCCGGGCGGGCGCGGGCGGAGGCGCCGGATCCGCTGCGGCTGGCGTTCCAGGTGGACCGCGACCGCATCATCCA
>CAIXBH010000116.1 GCA_903917615.1 uncultured Chloroflexota bacterium
CCGGGTGGTCCCCACGAGCTCAACGCAGACCCACTGACGAGGCGCTGCCCTAGGTAACAACGCTGTCACTGAACCGTGACAGCCTCCGCGCGAAGCGGTAGACTCCGACCCTACGCGTAGTACGCCCGTTCGCGTAATTGATTGAGCGGATGCTCAGATACGGGCCGCCAGTCTCGAGCCGTCGCCACCGATGTTCACCCACCTCCATACGCACACCGAGTTCTCGCTCCTCGACGGGCTGTCGAAGATCGATCCACTCATGGAGCGCGCGCACGAGCTGGGGATGCAGTCGCTCGCGATCACCGACCACGGTGCGCTCTACGGGGCGATCGAGTTCTACCAGGCCGCCAAGAAGCACGACATCAAGCCGATCATCGGCATCGAGGCCTACGTCGCTCCGGGCTCGCGGTTCGAGAAGGACCCCAAGCAGCGCTGGCCGTACCACCTCACACTGCTCGCCCAGAATGAGACCGGCTACCGCAACCTCCTCAAGCTCTCCTCCGCGTCGCACCTCGAGGGGTTCTACTACCGCCCGAGGATGGACCGCGAGCTGCTCGAGGCGCACAGCGAGGGGCTGATCGCGCTGTCGGGCTGCCCGTCGGGCGAGTTCATGACCGCGCTTCGCAACGACGACGAGGCGAAGGCGCGCGAGGTGCTCGGGTACTACAGCGACCTGTTCAAGGGGCGCTACTACCTCGAGACCATGGAACACGGCATGGAGCAGTTCACCAAGCTCATGCCGGACGTCTTCCGCCTCGCGAAGTCCATGGACCTCCCGACGGTGCTGACGAACGACTCGCACTACACGACGCCGGAACTGCACCGCGCACACGACGTGCTGCTGTGCATCGGCTCCAACAGCACGATGAACGACGAGAAGCGCTTCAAGCTCGATAGCGACCGCTTCTACCTGCGCTCCGAGGCGGAGATGCGCGCGCTGTTCCCGGACCACCCGGAAGCCGCCGACAACACACAGGTCATCACCGAGCAGGTCGACATCAAGCTGACGTTCGGGCGCACACTGCTGCCCGACCCCGGCGTTCCCGAGGGCATGACCGCGCGCGAGTACCTCCGCAAGCTGACCGAAGAAGGCCTGCGCCGCCGCTACCCGCACCACACCGACACGCACATCGAGCGTCTGCGCTACGAGCTGGACGTCGTCGCGCAGACCGGCTTCGACGAGTACATGCTGATCGTGCGCGACATCGCGCAGTTCGCGAAGAGCCACGGCATCCGCATGGGCGTCCGAGGGTCCGCGGCCGCCTCGATCATCCTGTACACGCTCGACGTCACGGACATCGACCCGCTCGAGTACGACCTGGTGTTCGAGCGCTTCCTGAACCCCGAGCGCATCGGCATGCCCGATGTCGACTTCGACTTCGCCGACGACCGTCGCGAGGAGGTCATCCGCTACACGGCGGAGAAGTATGGCCGCGACCGCGTCGCCCAGATCGGTACCTTCGGGACGATGGGCGCGAAGGCCGCGATCCGCGACACCGGCCGCGCGCTGGGCCTCGACTTCGGCGCCGCCGACCGCATCGCGCGCATGATCCCCGATCAGCTCAACATCAGCCTCGATGAGTCGCTGCGGCAGTCGACCGAGCTGAAGATCGCGTACGAGGGCGAAGAGACGACGCGTGACCTCATCGACACCGCGCGCCAGCTCGAGGGCGTGTCGCGCCACGCGAGCACGCACGC
>CAIXBH010000117.1 GCA_903917615.1 uncultured Chloroflexota bacterium
CGTGCTGCTACTGCCGGTCGCGTTCCGCGCGCTGCGACCCGCCCGCCCGCGGGGCCCGCTCGTCGAGGTCGTGACGGCCGTCGTCCTGCTCCTGGGCACGCTCGAGCTGTACATCCGGCCGTGGCCCGCGGCGTACGACTCGCGCTCACTCGTGACGTGGCTCATGGACGGCACGCACATGTTCAGTGCGGCGATCTGGCTCGGCGGACTGACCGCGCTGCTGGTGGCCGCGATCCGCGTGCCCGCGGCGCCGGAGCTGCGCTTCCAGGCGTGGTCGAGCGCGATCCGCCGCTTCTCCTTCCTGGCGAGCGTCTGTGTCGGTGCGACCGTGCTCAGTGGTCTGTGGACCGCGTGGATCCACGTCGGCTCAGTCGAGCGTATGTTCACGACGCTCTATGGCCAGACGCTCCTCATCAAGCTCGCGCTCGTGCTCGGCCTCGTCGGCATCGGCGCGTTCCACCAGCTCTGGCTGATCCCGCGCGTCGAGGCCGTGCGCGCGACGATCGGCCGCGAGGTCTCCCATGGTGCGGTGCTGCTCACGCACTTCCGCCGTGCGATCGCCGCGGAGGTCGGGCTCGGCGTCGCGATCCTGCTCGTCGTCCCGTTCCTGTCCGGCTCGGCCCGCAACCAGGATGCGCAGATCAAGGCGACCGACCTCGCGCAGCACGGCACATCCGGCGACCTCGCGATGACGTTCACGCCGTCGGCGCTGCAGCCGGGGCCGGTCGACTACGCGCTTGCGCTGTCCACGCACGATGCGACGAAGGTCACCGTGGGCTTCGAGTCGATCCTGCTCGGCGTACCGGCGACGAACGTCGCCGCGAAGCCGGCCGATGACGGCACCTACCACGTGGCCGGCATCTACACGCCGATCGCCGGCCCGTGGCAGGCGCGAGTCATGGTGGAGCGCCCCGGCCACGATGTGCAGGCGCTGTCGTTCGACCTGCCGGTGAAGGCGCAGGCGATCCCGCTGCCGAAGGCTCCCGCGCCCCCGGTGCTCGCCAGCACGAAGCTGTACGCCGCCGTCGATGTGGCCGTGGTCGTCGCCTCGATCGCCGGGATATTGCTGCTCTCGCGCTGGCTGGCGGCGCGCCAGTCCCGCAACGCCGCGCCCTAGTCCGATCGGGTCTCGAGGGGGATCTTCCCTCGAGGCACGACACGGCCTGTCAGCCGCGGAGCGACGCCCTCATCCGGCTCGTTATTGAATTCGAGGGGGATAGCTCTATCATCTGGCCGCGTCATTGACGCGCAGTGATCAGGAGCCCCCATGAACCCCATCGAGCTGAAAGAACGGCTCCAGAGCGGCGGCAGCGTCTTCGGCTGCATGTTCTCGGCGATCGACTCGACTCGTTTCAAGAACGCGCTGGCGGGGAGCACCCTCGACTACGTCGTGATCGACAGCGAGCACGGCTCCCGCGACCGCACGGAACTCCAGACGCTCTGCGGCATGCTGCGCGAGATCAACATCACGCCGGTGATCCGCGTCCCGGTCCCGATGTCCCACTACGTCGCAATGGCGCTGGACGCCGGCGCGGCGGGCGTCCTGGTCCCGTACTGCGAGACCGTCGCGCAGGTGGAGGAATGCGCCGGTACCGCGCACTGGCACCCGCTGAAGGGCGAGTACCTGCGTCGCGCCTCGTCGGAAGAGATCTTCCCGAGCGAGCGCACCAAGGAATACCTCGCGAACCGACGCAAGGAGAGCTTCATCATCGTCGGCATCGAAAGCGTACCGGCGCAGCAGAACCTCGACAAGATGCTCGCGGTACCGGGTGTCGACGCGATCTTCATCGGCCCGAACGACATGACCACGTCGCTCGGCATCCCCGACGAGACGAAGAACCCGAAGTACCTCGACGTGATCCGTGACGTCGTCGCGCGTTCGGAGGCCAAGGGCATCCCGGTGATGGTGCACCACCAGAACGTCGAGGACTCGCTGGCTTCGATCGAGATCGGCGCTCGCTTCGTGCTGCACAGCTCGGACGGACGCTTCATGCAGGCCGCGATGCAGGACCAGTTCGCAACGCTGCGCAAGGCGGCCCCCGGCGGCGGGGAGGCGACGAAGGCGCGCGACACCATCGAGACGATGTAGGCACACCGGCGGGGGCTGCATCGTGC
>CAIXBH010000118.1 GCA_903917615.1 uncultured Chloroflexota bacterium
CGCTCCAGCATCACGGCGACCACTGAGAGCAACGAAACACGCTGCTTTCGCAGGGCGCGCACGGCCCGCTCGGCGTCGAATCGCTCGTGGATGACCGCAGCGGTGCCATAGATCGCGCTCCGCAGCAGGATCGAGAGCCCGCCCACGTGATACAGCGGCAGGCACGCCAGCCAGCGGTCGTCTGCGCGCACGCCGAGGTTCCCCGCCGAGCCCACGGCGCTCCAGTAGAAGTTGCCGTGGGTGAGCACGGCGCCCTTCGGTCGGCCGGTGGTGCCGGAGGTATAGATCACGGTGTGCGGGCGATCGAGCGGAATGTCATCGCCGCCGCTCAGCGGCGCAAGCGCCGTCCACCGCGCGTCGGTGACCACGAGCACCGGGATCCCATCGGCATCTGGCAGCGCCGCCGCCTCCGTTGCGAGCCCGCCGTACTCGGCGTCGGTCACGAGGAAGCGCGCGGACGCATCGCGCAACTGCCATGCGATCTCGCCCGGCGTCAGGCGCGCGTTGATGAGCGTGAGCACGCCACCGGCACGCGGCACGGCGTGGACGAACACGGCGAAGTCCATGCTGTTGGCGAGCAGCAGCGCGACGCGCTCGCCTTCGCGCAGCCCGAGGTCGAGGAGCGCGGCGGCGACCGAGCCGGCACGCGCGTCCAGTTGGCGATAGGTGAGTTGCTCGTCGCCGCATTCCACGGCAACGGCGTCGGAGTGGGTCTCCGCGCGCCGTGCGAGCCAGTCGGGGAGCGTCACGGCGAGTGGCACGTATGCCCGCGCGACCGCCATCGCTAGAGCGCCCGCTCCGACCAGGGCGCCGTCGCGACGCGCTCCAGCGCGGCCTCGTCAACCGCCACGCCGAGGCCCGGCATCGCGGGCCGCACCATGACACCGAGTTCCGGAACCAGGGTGTGCGTGACCACATCGCCGGCGAGGTGTTCTCCGGTCGCCAGGCCGTGCGAGGGCCCGTGCGGCAGCGCGCATGCGAGCGCGAGCGACGTCGCGGTGCCGATCGATGAGTCGAACGTCGTGGTGACGATCGCCCGCATCCCCTGCGAGGTGGCCCGTCGACCAATCTCGAGCGCGGGACGCAATCCGCCGAGCACCATCGGCTTCAGGATGACGCAGTAGGCGGCACCGAGGGCCAGCACCCGTTCTCGCGACACCGGATCGGCCATCGCTTCATCCGCGCCGAGCAGAATCGTCGATCGCGCGTGCACGCGTGCCAGCGCCTCGACGTCCGCGGCCGGTACGGGCTGTTCGATCAGGCCAATCCCGAGCGGGTCGAGCTGGATCACCGCGTCGATCGCCGTCGCCTCATCCCACGCACCGTTGGCGTCCAGGTGGATGCTCGCGCGCGGGCAGGCGGCGCGGAGCGCACGGACCCGCTCCAGATCCTCCGCCAGGGTGCCGGTGCCCACCTTCAGTTTCAGCACCCGGTATCCGCGCGAGGTGGCCTCGACACCGATCTGTGCGATCTCGTCGGGCGGCCCATCGCCAATGACCGCGTTCACGGGGACGCGGTCGAGCGCGTCCGGCGATAGGAGCGCAGCGACGGACGTGCCCGCCTGCTGCGCCTCGAGGTCGAGCGCCGCGACGTCCAGCGCGCAGCGCAGAGCCATGCTTCCCGGCCCGGTCAGCGGCGACACGTCGGTCAGCAGGGAGGCGCCATAGCGTTCGAGGAACGCGAGCACGTCCGCGTGCGTGCCACCGAAGAACGACGGCAGCGGAGACGCCTCGCCGACGCCACGGCGCCCATCGCTGTCGAGGATCTGCACGATGACACCACGACGCTCCTCGGTCGTGCCGTGCGCGGCGGCAAAGGGCGATCGCATCGGCAGACGGAACGGGCGCCAGCGAAGCGCAACGGCACTCACATCGACAGCCCGATAGCGAGCAGCACACCCAGGATCAGATGCAGACGCGCCGTCGCGCGGAGCGCGCGGTTGAGCGGCGGCCCCTCGGTCCGCTGCAGCACCGCCATCACCGGCATGATCGCGGCCGGGATCGAGAGCCACGAGAGCATCACCCAGGCGGAGAACCCGCCGGGACGCCACAGCGCCGCGGCGGTCAGGTACGCGCCGGCAACGATGAGCACGAACTCAGCCCGCGCGAGCCGCCGGCCGAGGTACACCGCGAGCGTGCGCTTCCCCGCAACCCGATCGGTGTCGATGTCCCGCACGTTGTTCACCACGAGGATCGCGGTCACGGTCAGCGCGACGGGCACGGAGGCGGCGAACACCGCGGGCGTGACACGCCCGACCTCGACGAAGTAGGTACCCGTCACCGCGAGTACGCCGAAGAAGAGGAACACCACGAGGTCACCGAGGCCGCGATAGCCGAACGGCCACGGGCCGCCCGTGTAGGTGACCGCCGCGAGCATGCAGGCGAGGCCCATCGCGATCACCGGCCAGCCTGCGACGTAGGTGAGGTAGAGCCCCGCGAGGGAGGCGAACAGGAACGCGACGATGACGCCCATCGTCACCTGCCGTTCGGACAGGAGGCCCTGCTGCGTGACGCGCACCGGCCCGAGGCGCTCCTCGGTGTCCGCGCCGCGGCGGAAGTCGGAGAGGTCGTTCGCGAAGTTCGCGCCGACCTGAATGGCGAGCGCGCCGAAGAGCGCCGCGAGCGTCTGGTACGGCGCGCGGATGCCGTCGTGCAGCGCGACCCCGGTGCCGACGAGCACGGGCACGACCGCAGCCGGCAACGTGGGCAGGCGGGTCGCCATCAGCCACACCTTGAGCGAGCCGGGGCGCAGCGCGCTGGCCCCCGCTTCGCCGGCCATGACGACGTTAGCCACCGAGCGGCAGCCGCATGCGCTTGGCGAAGTTCCGGGTGTGCTTCCGCACCAAGGCCGCCATCACCACCCTGCTCCGCTCCCGTTCCGCCCTACAGGCGGTCGCGCACGCTCATCAGGAAGTCGAACACGACCTGGTCGAACTCGTCGCGCTGCTCGAGGTGGACGTTATGTCCTGCATTCTCGATGATACGCAATGTCGCCTCGGGGATGTGCTTCGCCATCTCCTCGGCCCAGCCGCTGAACTTCGTATCCAGCCTACCCGCCACCAGCAGGACGGGCACGCGCAACTCGCTGAGGCGGTCGCCCAGCCAGTCCTGCGCGCCCGTGCCCATCCCCCGCAGGGAGTTCGCCAGCCCCATCCGCGGCTGTTCGAGCCGCGTCCGGCGCTGCATCTCCTTCTGCGTGTCGTTGAGGTTCGCCTTCTGGCTGTCCCAGAGCGGGATCGACTCCCAGTAGTCGATGAACTTCTCGACGCCGTCGCGCTCGAGGCGCTGCGCAAGTGCCTCGTCCGCTTCTACCCGCGCTGTCCGCTCGGCCTCTGTTGCGAGCCCCGGCGAGGCGCTCTCGAGCACGAGTCCGGAGACGACGTCCGGGCGATGGATGGCGACGTTCAGCGCCACGCGCCCACCGAGCGAGTACCCCACCCAGACGGCCTTCTCGAAGCCCTGCGCCCTGAGCACCGCGGCGAGGTCGTCGACCGCGCGGCGCATCCGGTATCGCTCCACGGAGAGCGGCGATGCGGAACTCGCGTGTCCGATCAGGTCGACGGAGAACGTCGTGAACTGTCGGTCGATCGTGTAGACGAGATCCCGGTAGGTCTTGTTCGAACCCGTGAAGCCATGGAGCAGGACCACGGGCGGACCACCGTGCCCGATCTTCTCCACGAAGATATGCAGCCCATCGACGTCGACGTTCGGCATCGCGCTACGCCCGCGCCGCAACGACCGCGTCGCGCACGGCCGTCGACGCCTGCGCCCACAGCTCGCGGTGCAGCGCGACGTTGCGGTCACGCTCCGTCCGCAGCTCGAGGACGTCGAACCCGGGACGCGAGAGCGCCTCGGCGATCGCGCCGCGAGCATCACGCGCCGGCAGCAGCGCGTGGCGACCGCCGTGCAACTCGACCGCCGCGCGGAAGTCGATGCCGGAAGGCGTGCCCCACCATTCGTCGAAGCGCTGCGGCACCGCCGTGCGCTGGGACAGGAAGTTGAAGATCCCGCCGCCCTCGTTGTTCACGAGGACCACCGTGAGGTTGAGACCGTGGCGACGGATCGGCCACATGCCGTTCATGTCGTGGAAGAAGGAGAGGTCGCCGATCATCAGCGCGACAGGCCCCTCGGCCACGGCCGCGGCACCCGCCGCCGTCGAGGTCACGCCATCGATGCCGGAAGCGCCACGCGTGCCGACCAACCGGATGTCCCGCGCCGTCGTCGGGAAGAACGAGTCGATGTCGCGCACCGGCATCGAGTTGCCTGCGACGAACGTCGCGCCGTCCGGCAGCACAGCCGCGAGGTCAAGCACGGGGCGTCCCTCGAAGGGCTCCTCGATCGCGGCGATGCCCTGCTGCATGGCCTCGCGCGCGGCGGCGTTCGCCTCGCGCCAGAGCGACGCCCATGCCTCTGGCGCCGCGGCGCGCGCGTCGATCGCGCCGAGGAGCGCGGCGCAGAACGCCCCCGGGTCCGCCGGGGCGGCGAGCGCCGCATGCAGGTCCGGATCGCGCCACCCGCTGGTGGCATCGCTCGCGGGGTCCACGATGATCCGCGTCATGTCCGCGCGCGAGGCGAGCCACTCGTTGAGCGGCCGCGAGGTCGGCGAAGCTCCGAAGCGAATCGCAACCTCAGGCGAAGCCTGCTGCGCGAACGTTGGCTCCCGGACGATCGCGTCGCCCGTCTCGACGACGGCGTCGAGCGCGTGGCGTCCGGTGCGCAGCCCCGACAGCGGATCGGCGATCACCGGCCACCGCAGCGCCGCGGCGAGCGCGACGATCGCGGACGCCGGAAGCGCCGGGTTCTCCGGCCCGCACACGATCACGCCTCGCTTGCCGCCAATCAGCGACAGCACGCGCGCCACCTCGGCCGATGCGGGCGGCAGCGGCGCGCGCATGGCGCTCTCGACGCCGCCCGCAGAGACCTCGAAGGGGATCGGCTCGTCCCCGGGCTGCACCAGCGGCTCGCGCAGCGGCAGGTTCAGGTGCACCGGCCCCGCAGGCACCTCCCGCGCGATCGCAGCGGCGCGGGCGCCGACCGCGGCGGCGTAGCGTTCGAGGTCGGGCAGGACTGCGGCGTCCGCGGCGGGCAGGTCAACGGACCACTTCACGTGGGTGCCATACATCCCCACCTGGTCAACGGTCTGTGCAGCCCCGACGTCGCGCGCCTCGGGCGGGCGATCTGCCGTCAGAAAGATCAGCGGGACACGCGAGAGGCGCGCCTCGACCGCCGCCGGCAGGAAGTTCGCCGTGGCCGTACCGGAGGTGCAGGTGATCGCCACCGGCTCACCGGTCTGCCGGGCGATGCCCAGCGCGAAGTAGCCGGCGGAGCGCTCGTCGAGGTGCAGCCAGGTCTTGATCGGCGAACCCGGTGCCGTCGCTGCGACCGTGATGGGCGTGTTGCGGGAGCCCGGACAGATGACGAGGTGCCGCACGCCGCTCCGGTAGAGCGACTCCAGCAGCGCGTGGACGTAGCGATCGGCAGGCTGGGGCATCGCCCCGCATCTTATCGCCAGACCTCGCTGGCGTCCGGCGGCAGCCGCCGGACACGCGGACGAAGATTCAGGCCCCCAGGGCCTCGGCGACCGGGCGGAACTTGAGCTGGACTTCGGCGAACTCGGACTGCGGGTCGGAGTCGCCCATGATGCCGTTCCCGGCGAAGAGGTAGGCCCGAGGCCCCTCGACGACTGCCGAGCGAAGCGCGACGGCGAACTCCCCGTCCCCTGCGCCGTCGAGCCACCCGAGGGGGCCCGAGTACCAGCCACGGTCGAAGCCTTCGTGCTGCGTGATCACTTCGCGCGCCCGCTCCGCGGGCCAGCCGCAGACGGCGGGCGTGGGGTGCAGCCGCTGCACGAGGTCGAGGATGTCCACGCCCGGGCGCACGCGGCCAGTGATCTCCGTCGCGAGGTGTTGGATGTTGCGCAGCTTGCGCAGGACGGGCTGGTTCGGCGCGCGCAGGTCGTCCGTCGCGCCCTCGAGGCGCTCGCGGATCGCGCGCACGACGGTCTCGTGTTCGATGCGATCCTTCGCGCTGGAGAGCAGCGCGGCGCCGAGGCGCTCGTCGTCGGCCGCGTCCGCGCCTCGACGCGTCGAGCCGGCGAGGCCCAGCGAGCGCGCCTGCCCGCCCGTGAGCGACACGAGGAGCTCCGGGCTCGCGCCGAGGAAGGTCGCGTCACCGCTGGTCATCGTGAACACGTGGCAGTCCGGGTACGCGGCGCGCAGCCGCGCGAGCGCGCGCCCAACGCTGATCGGCGCGTCGCCTGCAAGCGTCATCGTGGACGCCAGCACGGCCTTCTCGTAGGCCCCGGCGCGCACCTCCGCCGCGATGGCGGCGACGCTGTCGCACCACCGCTCGCGGTCGAGCGGGCGCTCGATGTGCAGCACGGGCGAGGAGGCTTCCTCGACCGGCGCGGACGCCACCTCGACCAGACGCTCCAGTTCGCCGGCGTCGGTGCCGGGCGCGATGACCGCCGCGTCCGACTCGCCGCTCGAGACGAACAGCACGCGAGGCAGGACGAGCCAGCCGGCGCCGAAGGGCTGCCAGGGCTCGCCGGGCGTCACGCCCGGATTGAAGCGGAACCCGCCGAGCAATCGCGGATGGAGTCCGGGGAGGTCGCCCGCGCTGGGGCCATCGAGGAGCGCGCGCGCCTGTGCACGCACCGCGCCGGCGCCTGCACCCCATGGCGCCTGGACGCGGCCAGCCTCACCGACCGCCACCAGCGCGAGACCCTGCTCCGGGCGCTCGTAGGAGGCGACGACGCCGTGCGCCCGCGGGTCATCGAGGAGACGACGTGCATCGACGCTGGCCGGGAGGGCGACGGCCACAAAGGCGTCGCGGCCCGCGGTGCGGCGGTACGCCGCCACACGTGCGGAAAGATCGCGGACGTTCGCCTCGGTCGCCACGCTCGCGTCCCGTTCGTTCATCTGGGGTGGGGCTGCTTCGAGTATAGGCGGCTGCCCCGTCAGGGCCACGGGCAGGCGCGGCGGGGCGCGTGGACGGCCACGGCCGCCTTGGCTAGCATGGCCGGCAGGTGTCGCGCGCCCTCGTTCGTGCCGCGACCCTCGCGAGCCCGCGCTCCTCGAGGAGATGTCCGATGGCCTTCGTCATCACTGAGCCCTGCATCGGTACGACGGACCAGGCATGCGTCCAGGTCTGCCCCGTGGATTGCATCCACTTCGAAGAGGGCCAGGACCGGATGCTCTACATCAACCCGGCGGAATGCATCGACTGTGGGGCGTGCCAGCCGGCCTGCCCGGTCAGCGCGATCTTCCCCGAGGGCGAGGTCCCGGCCGCCTCGCAGCGCTTCGTCGCCATCAACGAGCAGTGGTACGCGGACCACGCGGCCGCCCGCGCGGCGGTCGGCGCCGACGCTGGCGCACCCGCCGCTGCCCCGGCCGCAGCAGCAGCCC
>CAIXBH010000119.1 GCA_903917615.1 uncultured Chloroflexota bacterium
CGCCCGCAACATCGACGCCTGCAGTCGCCAGTGCGCGCTGAATCCCCGCGACATCGGTGTTCGTCGCGTGCAGGATGCCATCGCGGTTGATGATCGTGTTCAGCGCCCCGACGCGCTCCGCGAGCGCATCCGGGTGATCGACGAGCCGCATCGCCGCGACCTTGTGCGGCACCGTCACGTTCGCGCCGAGGAGATCGCCCGAGCGCAGCCGCTCGATCGCGGACGGCAGGTCCTCGGGCTCGATGTCCCACGCCTCGTACCGCGCGTCGATGCCGAGCGCGTCGAGTGCCGCCTGCTGGAAGCGCGGAGAGATCGAGTGCGCCACGGGGTGGCCCAGGAGCGTGATCGTGCGGGTCATCTAGCCACCTTTCGCGCACGCCGAGGCCTCGAAGGCCGCGACGTTCGCATTATGCGCAGCGAGCGTGGACGCGAAGCGATGCGTGCGGTCGCACGCCGGTGACGCGACGAAGTAGAGGTAGTCCACGCTCGCCGGGTGCACCACCGCGCGGATCGAATCGATCCCGGGGTTCGCGATCGGCCCCGGCGGAAGGCCGGGGTGCGTGTAGGTGTTGTAGACGGAGTCGACGTTGAGGTCAGCCTTCGTCAGGCCAGCCTTCCAGTACCCCTTCGACGGATCGAAGTTGGGCTGGCGTGTCAGGGCGAACTGCACCGTCGGGTCCGCCTGCAGCGGGATCCGCTGGGCGAGGCGATTGCGGAACACCGCCGCGATCAGCGGACGTTCCTCCGGCGACGCCGCCTCGCGCTCGACGATCGAGGCGAGCGTGACGACCTGGAACAGCGACAGCCCGTTCGCCCGCGCGTCCGCGATGAGGTCGGGCGTGACCTGCTTGCCGAAGGCGTCCAGCATCGCCTGCACCATGTCGGCCGCCTTCGACTCCTTCGTGTACGGATACGTGGCGGGCAGCACGTAGCCGAGCAGCGTCGCTCCCTGCGGGCGGTCCCCGAGGAACGCGTCGTTGTGCGGCGCGGCGAGCGCGGCGTCGAAGTCCGCCCCTTTCACGACGCCCTCGCGGTCGAGGGTGTCGCGCACCTCTTCGTTGCGAAGCCCTTCGCGAAGCGTGATGACGGCGGGCCGATTCGGCCCGCCCGAGAGGATGCGCGCGACCTCCGACGGCGGCAGGTCGGCGAAGAAGCGGTATCGCCCTGCCTGCAACTTCCGCGCGATGCCGCGATACACCAGCAGCGCCTCGAGCGCGTCGGCGTCGCGCACGACCCCCGCCTTCTCGATGAGCGCGACGATCTGCCTCGGCGCCGTGCCGCTCGGGATCTCGAGGTCGATCGGCGTGCTGCCGGGCACCGTGGTGCGAAGCGTCCCACGCGCCGCGAGGTCCGCACCGACGGCGGCGGGCACGCCGCGGATGCCTGCGAGGAACCCGATCACGATCACCGCGGCCAGCGCCGTCAGCCCCAGGCTCGCGCGGGCGTGCCTGCTACGAGGCACTGATCGGCCCCCGTCGCTCGTCGAGGAACTGCTGGAGGATCAGTGTCGCGGCGATGTCGTCGCTCGGCCCGCCCCGCCGCGCGCCGAGGCGATCCGCGGTCACGCTGGTGAGCATCTCGTCCACGTACTCGACCGGCAGCCCGAGGGTGCGCGCGATGCGGTCGCCGAGGTGACGCGAGCGCTGCGCCGACTCCTCCTCGGCCCCGAGCGGCGTCCGCGCCAGGCCGATGACCACCCCCTCGACGCCGTCGCGTGCGGCGATCGCCCGGATCGCCGGGAAGGCCGCCGAAGCGGGTACGACCTCCAGTGGGACCGCGATGCGCTCGTCCGGATCGCAGATCGCGAGGCCGACCCGAACCCCGCCGGGATCGACTCCCAGCCACCTCACGAGGCGTGACCGCTCTGGGGAGTGCGCATGGTTGCTAGCGGGCAGCGAGCCGGTCCTTCGCGGCCTGCAACGCGGCCGCCAGCGCCTCGTCGATGCGGGCAGCATCGCGCCCGCCGGCCTGAGCGAGCTGCGGTCGCCCGCCGCCGCCGCCGCCGACGATGCCTGCGGCGACCTTCACCACGTCCACCGCGCTGAGCCCGCGGGCGACGACATCGTCGGTGGCCGCGCAGACCAGCATCGGCTTCCCATCGACATCCGCGATCAGCGTGACGAACGCGCTGCCGAGGCGCTCGCACAGGCGGTCTGCCATCGGCCGGAGCGCATCCGCGGATTCGACCTGCACGCGGGTGACGAGCACCCGGATGCCATCGATTGTCTCCGCGCGGTCGGCGAGCGCATCAGCGGCGCTTGCGGTTGCACGCCGCTCGAGGTCCTCGAGGCGCTTGGTGAGGCTGGATAGCTGATCCTCCAGTGCCTCGATGCGATCCGGGATCTGCGCTGCCGGAGTCCGGAACCGCCGCGCCAGCGTGTTCACGAGCCCGTTCCGGTCCTCGACGAACCGCTCGGCCGAAGGGCCGGTGACCGCCTCGATACGGCGCATGCCGGCGCCGATGCTGCTGTCGCTGACGATCAGCAGCAGGCCGATCTGCCCCGTGGACTGGAGGTGCGTGCCGCCGCACAGCTCGCGGCTGTAGCACTCGTCCGTGTGCGCGCCGGGCCCGTGGCCACGCGACTCGCAGTACTCGACCATGCGCACGCGCGAGGTGTAGCGGTCCTCGAAGAACGCGATCGCGCCGCGGCTGATCGCCTCGTCGTAGTCGAGTTCCAGCGTCGCGCTGGCGATGTCCGCGCGCACCTTCGTGTTCACGAGGCGCTGGATGCTCTGCAGCTCCTCCTCGCTGGGCGACTCCGGATGCGTGTAGTCGAAGCGCAGCCGGTCAGGCCCGACGTAGGAGCCCGCCTGTCGCACGTGCGTCCCGAGCGTGCTCCGCAGGGCAGCGTGCAGCAGGTGCGTCCCGGTATGGTTGCGCGCCGTGTCGAGGCGGCGCTCCTCGTCGACGCGCACGGACACCTCGGCGCCGACCGCGACCGATCCCTCGACCACGCGTCCGCTGTGGACGATCGTCTCGCCGTACCGCTGCGTGTCCTCGACGACGAACCGCCCCGTCGCGGCGAAGATCTCGCCGCGGTCGCCGACCTGCCCGCCGCCCTCGGGGTAGCACGAGGTGGCATACAGCACGATGTCGCCTGCCGCCCCAGCCTCGAGTGTTGCGACGGACACGTCGCCAGATGCGATGTGCGCGACGGTGCTGCGCGCGTCCAGCGCGTCGTAGCCGACGAAGTCCGAGTGCACCTCGATCGCCGCGTAGCGGATCGCGCGATCATCGTGCTCGACCGCGAACGACTCTTCGCCCTTCGAACGCTCGCGCTGCGCCGCCATCTCAGCGTCGAAGCCCTCGCGGTCCACGGTGAAGCCGAGCCCCTGCGCAACCTCGAGCGTGAGCTCAGGCGGCAGTCCGTGTGTGTCGTAGAGCACGAACATATCGCGGCCCGGGATGCGCTTCGTGCCCTGCTCGCGCGCGATGACCTCGTCCAGCAGCCCGAGGCCGCGGTCGAGCGTCGCCTGGAAGCGCGCCTCCTCGAGGCGCGCGATGCGCCGAATGAAGTCACGCTGCTCGGCGAGCTCGGGACGGGTGTTCAGCGAGTAGTCGATCGCCGCGTCCACCACGCGCTCGAGGAACGGCTCGCGCACGCCGATCCGGTGCCCGAAGTACACCGCCCGACGGAGCAGGCGGCGCAGCACGTAGCCACGGCCTTCGTTCGACGGCAGCACGCCGTCGGTCACGAGGAACGCGAGTGCGCGGGCGTGCTCGGTGATGGCGCGGAGCGCGCGGGCAACCTCGGGGTTCTCCGCGGGGTCGTAGGTGCGCCCGGTCACGACCTCGGCAGCAGCGAGCACGTGCCGCAACTCGTCGGTCTCGTACACCGCGCGCACGTTCTGCATCACGGAAGCGACGCGCTCGAGGCCTGCGCCGGTGTCGATGTTCGCCGCGGGCAGGGTCGTCTGCGACCCGTCTTCCTCGCGGTAGTACGTCATGAAGACGAGGTTCCAGATCTCGAGGAACCGCCCGCACCCGACGTCCGGATGGCAGCTGTCATCCGCACAGTGCGCGCAGCCGGGGGTCTTGCCCCAGTCGTAGTGCATCTCGGAGCACGGCCCCATCGGGCCGGTCTCGCCCGGCGGCCCCCACCAGTTCCCCTGCGCGGCCGTGTAGCGCAGGATCCGCTCCGGGGGGACGCCCTGCGCCGCCCAGATCTGCGCCGCCTCGTCATCGTCGGTGAACACCGTCGCCCAGAGGCGATCCTTTTCGATGCCGAGGACCCCCGTGAGGAACTCCCAGGCCCAGGGGATCACTTCGTCCTTGAAGTAGTCACCCACCGAAAAGTTCCCGAGCATCTCGAACAGCGTGAGGTGGTTGTCGTCCCCGACCTCCTCGACGTCTGTCGTGCGGAAGCAGCGCTGGATCGAAGTCAGGCGCTTCGCGGGCGGGGTCTCGAGGCCCATGAAGTACGGCTTGAACTGCACCATCCCGGCGGTGGTGAAGAGCAACGTCGGGTCCCCGTGGGGCACGAGCGAGGACGAAGGGATGCGGCGGTGGCCGCGATCTTCGAAATACGTGAGGAAGGCGCGGCGAAGCTCGTCGACAGTCACGCGTCGCGCCCCTCTCGGCAGGCGCCCACGGAGGGCAGATCGTGTGGAGGTCGGCTGAAGGGCGAGTGTAGAATGACCCCCTAGGGCGGTCAATTTCAGCCGCCGGGCCTGGATGGCTCTCCGTACCCATGACGACCCGCTCGCCCGGCGCCGCCTCCATGCCTGCCGCCCCAAGTCCACTCAACACGCCCATCGCGTCGCCCGTCGCCACCCTCGCCGACTGGTCAGCGATCGTGATCGCGAGCGCCCGAACCGAGGTGGACGGCTCCGTCCGGCCGCTCGCACTGCAGCCGGTCGCCGGCGTGCCGATGGTCCGGCTGATCTGCGGACTCCTGCGCGACCTCGGCTGCCCTCGCGTCGTCGTTGTCACGGACGGTGACCTCGATGCCTTCGCGACCGCAATCGGCGAACTCGGCCCGGTCGCGAGTACGCCTCTGGGCTCCGGCGCGAGCGGCGCGCTTATCGCCGCACGCGACCTGATCGAACCGCGCGGCAACGTGCTCGTGATCCCCGGCGACATGCCATTGCTCGCAACGCGGACGCTGCTCGCATTCGCTGGGAGACACCTCAGCGGGAGCGAAGCGCTCACCTTCCTCAGCGCGTATCTCCTCGACCCGCGTGGCCACGGTCGCGTACAGCGGCGCGACGGGCACGTCGAGGGCGTTGCGCGCGAACTCGACGCGCTCTCGACGTCACGCGGGCAGCTCGAGGTGTGTGCCGGGCTCTACGCAGCGGATGCGGCGTGGTTGTTCGACGCAATGTCGTTGCTCGCACCGAGTGCGGACGATGAGGACGCGCTCGAAGGCCTCGTGACGCTCGCGGTTGCGGGCGGCGGCGTGAACGCATTCCAGGTGGCCGAGGCGGTGGACGTGCAGCACGTGACCGACCGCGTGCAACTCGCGCAGGCCGATCGTGTGATGCGCGACCGCGTGCGCGAGCGGCTGATGCGCGGCGGCGTGACGTTGATGGATCCCGCGACGATTTACGTCGACGCCGGCGTCGAGGTCGCGCCTGACACCACGCTGCTTCCGGGCACGCACTTGATGGGCACCACGCGCATCGCGCGCGGCTGCACCATTGGGCCGAACGCGATCCTGCGTGACATGACGATCGGTGAGCGCTGCGAGATCGGTGGTTCCACCCTCGAAGGCTCGACGCTCGCGACCGGCGTCACCGTCGGGCCGTACTGCCACGTGCGCCCCGGTTCCACGATCGATCAGGACGTGCATCTCGGGAACTATGCAGAGGTGAAGGCGTCGCATATCGGCGCCCGTACAGCCGTCGGCCACTTCTCCTACATCGGCGACTCGGAGGTGGGGGTCGATGTCAACGTGGGCGCCGGCTCGATCACCGCGAACTACGACGGGGTCGAGAAGCACCGGACCGTCATCGGCGACGGCGTCCATCTCGGGAGCGACACGATCATGGTCGCGCCCGTCACGATCGGCGCCGGGGCATCCACCGGCGCAGGCGCGGTTGTGGTCGACGATGTCGCCCCGGGCGCACTCGTGATCGGCGTGCCCGCCCGGCCTCGAGGCGCCGCCGGCGAAGGAGGCCAAGCGACGTAGCGCTCCGCGCGCGTCCCGCTTTGCAAACCGATCTCCTTCTGCCCCTGCCCGTCCTGCTGGCCGCCGCCGCCGCCTTCGCGCTGCTCTCCGCGGCCGAGGCGGTCGCGATCGACCTGACGCGCCTGCGCATCCGCACCGACTCCTACGCCAACCTGGAGGCGCTGCTGCGCGCGTACGTCTCGGAGCGGCGACGGTTGCTGCGCGCCCTGCGACTCGCGATCACCGCCGTGACCGTCATCGCCGTGATCGCGGCGACCACTGAAGCTGGCGTGGACGTGCGACCAGCAGCGATCTCCGGCGCGATCGTGTTCGTGGTCGTCGCGGCCATACGCGTGGGCGTACGTCTCGTGGCGCGCACCCAGCCCGAAGTGGCAGCGCGCACGCTCGACGCGCCGATGCGGCTCGTGGAGACGCTGATCGCGCCGTTCATCGCGCTCACCGCGCCGGTCGCCAATGTGCTCCGCGCCCTCGGGCACACGGGCAGCGGCGAAGACCCCGACCCGGCGGAAGAGCTGATCCGGCTGCTGGAGGCGACTGACGGGGAGGACGAGGTGCTCACGGAGGAGCGCCGCATGTTGCGCGGCGTCCTGGAGCTCTCGGGCCAGACGGTGCGCGAGTTGATGACCCCTCGCGCCGAGGTCACGGCGGTGTCTGCCGAGACGTCGCTCACGGAAGTCATCCACGTGATCATCGACTCCGGCTTCAGCCGCATCCCCCTGTATGAGGGGACGCTCGACAACGTGGTGGGTGTCGTCTACGCCAAGGACCTGCTGGCGTACACGCGCCGCGCAGAATCCGCGCCGCCGCTCCGGAGCATCGCGCGGCGCCCGTACCTCGTGCCGGAGACGCGGCGCGCGAACGACCTGCTTGCGGACCTGCGACGCGATCGTGTGCACATGGCGATCGCCCTCGACGAGTACGGCGGGACCGCCGGGGTCATCACGGTCGAGGACCTCGTCGAGGAGATCGTCGGCGCGATCACGGATGAGTACGACGTCGTGGACATCGACGTGCAGCGGATCTCCGATCGCGTCGCGGTGGTCGATGCCGGACTGACGATCGACGACCTGAATGACCTCTTCGGCAGCGAGATCGTCCCGGATGACTTCGATACCGTCGGTGGGCTCGTGGTCACGACCCTGGGGCGCCTCGCGCTGCCGGGAGACGAGGTCGTGGCCCCACCGTTCGACGAAGAGCACGAGGACGGCGATCGGCCGCATCTGCGCTTGCGCGTCCTCACGCTCGCCGGCCGGCGCGTCGGACGCGTCCACGTCGAGGTCGTCGACGCCCCCACGGACGGTGGCGAGACCGCGAACGCTGCGGCAGCGTCCTCCTGACGATTCCCTCGCGACCGGCGTTCCGCGCCGTCCGCGTTGACGCCGGCTCGTACCCTGACCGGCATGACGCCCGGAAGCGCCTCGACCGCGCCCGATGACCTGCGCTTCCGCGTGGCGCTGCACCGCGTGCACCGCCTCGGCAGCGTGCGGTTCGCGCTGCTCGAGCGTGCGTTCGCCAACTTCGAGGACGCCTGGCGCGCGGACGCGGGCACGCTCACGGCTGCGGGCCTCGACGCCCGCTCCGCGCGCGAAGTGGTCGCCGCGCACGACACTGTCGATCCCGACGCGGAGATGGAACGCCTCGCGCAGGCGAACGTGACCGCGCTCGCGAAGACCGACCCGCGGTACCCGAGCCGCCTCAAGGAGATCGAGGACGCGCCGCCCGTCCTCTACGTCCGTGGCGAATGGCGGCCCGAGGACGAGTGGAGCGTGGCCGTCGTCGGCACGCGCCGCGCCACTGCGTACGGCCGTCAGGTCGCCACCGAGCTGTCGCGCGAGCTCGCCGCGAACGGCATCACCGTGGTCTCCGGGCTGGCGCGCGGAGTGGACACGCTCGCACACCGTGCCGCCCTCGACGTGGGTGGTCGGACCGCGGCAGCGCTCGCGAACGGCCTCGACACCGTCTACCCGCCCGAGAATCGGCATCTGGCCGAGGAGATCGCGGAGCGTGGGGCGCTCCTGACGGACTACCCGCTCGGCACGAAGCCGCGCGCGGAGTTCTTCCCTCGCCGCAACCGCATCCTCTCCGGCGTCTCGCTCGGCACCCTGGTGGTCGAGGGCGATCACACCTCTGGCGCGATGATCACCGCAAAGTTCGCGGCCGAGCAGAACCGCGACGTCTTCGCTGTGCCGGGCTCGATCTTCTCTCCACAGTCCCGGGGCCCACTCAGCCTGATCCGGGACGGCGCCACCCCGGTCACCTCGGCCAACGACATCCTCGAGGCGCTCAATCTGACCATGGTGGGTGCCCAGCTCGACTTCGGCCGGGCCGCCCCGCCCGAGTCGGACGACGAACGCGCCCTCATGCGCGTACTGTCGAGGGAGCCTCAACACGTAGACGTAGTGGCCCGGAGGAGCGGTTTGGCCCCCGCTCAGGTCTCCGGTACGCTCGCTCTCCTGGAATTGAAGGGTCTGGTGCGGGACGTGGGCGGGATGCAGTTCGTCCGGGTGCGGGAAGACGAGGGCGATTACGCCACCTCGACACCCGTGGCTGGCCGCGCCACCTCCGCGAGCGGAGCGCGCTCATGACCACCGCCCCGAAGGCCCCGCGCAAGCCCCGCGCCGCCGCTGGCACGGCCGCGAAGGCCGCCTCGACGACCTCGCGCGCGCCTCGACGCGCTGCAAGCGCGGCAGGCGCCGGCACCGGCAAGCACCTCGTCATCGTCGAGTCGCCCGCGAAAGCGCGGACGATCGCGCAATACCTCGGCTCGGATTATGTCGTCGAGTCCTCCATCGGGCACATCCGCGACCTGCCCTCCTCGGCGGCGCAGATCCCGAAGGAGTACAAGAACCAGGCATGGGCACGCCTCGGCGTGAACATCAACGACGACTTCGCGCCGCTGTACGTCATCCCGCCGGACAAGACGCAGCAGGTCAGCAAACTCCGTGCGCTCCTGAAGGACGCCGACGACCTCTATCTCGCGACCGATGAGGACCGCGAGGGTGAGGCGATCGCCTGGCACCTGCGCGAGGTGCTGAAGCCGCGCATCCCTGTGCACCGCATGGTGTTCCACGAGATCACGCGTCCCGCCATCGAGGAAGCACTCTCGCACCCGCGCAGCGTCGACGAAGACCTCGTGAAGGCGCAGGAGGCGCGGCGCATCCTCGACCGGCTGTACGGCTACGAGATCTCGCCGGTGCTGTGGAAGAA
>CAIXBH010000120.1 GCA_903917615.1 uncultured Chloroflexota bacterium
GAGGGACGGGGAGGGAGCGGACCCGTGGCGGCCCGCGGTCTCGAGATCCTGTGCGAGCGCTGTGAGCAGGGACAGCGGCTCCGTCGATGCGAGCGCCGCCCGGATGGCTCGCGCGATGGCGGCGTCCCGTCGGACGGTGGCCGCGTGGAAGGTCACGGTGAGCCCGTCGATGGCCTCGCGCATGGCGTCGATCATCTCGTCGGGGGTCTCGTAGAAGTCGTCGGGGTTCGTTGCCTTGTTCGCGCCTGTCGTGCTGCTCATGCGCCGCTCCCTTCCACGCTCTCCCTCACCTTCCGCGCGCTCACCACCGCCTCGCACGCCATCCTGTGCGCCTCGCTCCCGGGGCTGGCCCTGTGGAGGTAGGCGACGACGGCCTCATGCTCTGCGATGGCCACGTCGAGGGAGGCGAGCGCGGCAGCCTCGGAGCGGATGGTGAGGTCGGAGGGGCGGGTCACGACGCGCCTCCCTTCGCGGCCTTGCGGGCAGCCTCGGCGCTCTCGTGGAACTTCACCGCCCACGCGGGCGGCGCCTTGCCCTGAGCAGCGGCGAGACCGTCGGCGTAGGCGCGCATGCGCTCGACGGTCGGGTCGAGGTCTTGGCCGAACGTCTCCGGGATGCCATTTCGGATCTCGCTCTCCCACGACGCCAGCACGGGCGCGGGCTTGGTCTTCGCCCTCGGCGCCACCGTCGCCATGACGGCCTTCGCCGCCCCTTCCGGAGTCACCTTCCCGCCCCCCGAGGAGCGCGCCCGGGTGAGCACCTGACGGACGACGGCCCCGCCCTTCTTCGCGGCCCGCGCCGCCGTGTCGACCGTGACCGCCCCCGAGTTGACGGCGGCGTGGAGGGACGCGTCGGGGATCGAGAGGATGGCCTTGCAGGCGTTGGCCTCCGCGAGCGTCAGGAACCCGGCGGCGCGCGCGGCGGCCGAGGCCCCCATCGTCTCGCTGTTCTCGACGAAGCGGCGCGCCTTGACCATCGGCGGATCGTCCTTCCGCATGCTGTTGGTCATCGTCGTCGTGAGGGCGGGGTTGTCGTCCACCACGACGCGCGGGCGGATGGGGCCGCGCTTGTCCCGCTCGGTCTTGCGCCGGGCGTTCTCGATGCGGACCGCGGTCAGGCGCCGCCTCCCGTCGCTCACGGCGTAGCGGTCGCCGTCGAGGTAGACCGACATGACGATCGACCGGCGCCACCCGAACTCGCGGAACGACGCGACGAGCGCTTGCATGTCCGGATCGGTGGGCGCAACGCGCGCCATGTGCTCGGCGTGGTGCGGGTGCCCGGGGTCCTCCTCAGCGATGCGGATGAGGTCTGCCGGTGGTTGGAAGGTCTCGCCTACGCCGTCGCTTTCGAGGGCTCGCTTTTGTCCGCTGCTCATCTTCTCCGCTCCTCTCGCGCCCGCCCCGGACGCCAGCCTATCCGCGCCGTCCGTCGGCGCCGCCGTTTCTTCGTCCTTGACTTACTACGCGGTACCACGTACTACGTCAAGCACGAAAGGGACGACGATGCTGAATGACCTGGCCAGAAAGATTTACGCCTTCAACGTGACGATGGGTTGGCACAAGGACCCGACCCCGAACCTCGCCCACTTCCTCATGAACCTCCACGCCGAGGTCTCGGAGCTGTGGGAGGCGTGGCGCAACCACAAGCTCGGCGAGCCGTGCGACAAGGCAGCGAAGATGGTCGAGCACGGGATCGAGCCCTTGACGTGCATCGAGGAGGAGATCGCCGACATCCTCATCCGCACGCTCGACACGGCGCACGCGTTCAACGTGGACCTCGATCGCGTGGTCGCCGCCAAGATGGCCTACAACGCCACGCGCGGGCACCGCTACGGCGGGAAGGCGGCGTGATGGGCACCGCGAGCGACAAGCAGCGGGCGCGCTACGACTGGACCACCCCCGACGGGCGCAAGCGCCTCGACGCCGCGGTCTCCTCCCTCCTCTCCGCCGTCCCCCGCTCCCGCGGCGAGGTCTGCGCGGCCCTCGGGCTCGACGCCACGGACCGGCGGGCGGCATCCGCGGTCACCGCGAGCCTCGGGAGGCTGCGGGA
>CAIXBH010000121.1 GCA_903917615.1 uncultured Chloroflexota bacterium
GCTCGCCCGCAGCGCGCTCGGGTCGTACGGGTCGGCGGTCGCATCGAGCAGGATGATCCCCTCGGCGTTCGCACCGTCGCACGCCCGCAGGATCGTCCCCAGGTTGCCGGGATCGGCGACGGACACGAGCGCGACCCAGCACTGCCCCATCTCGACCGTGACGTCCTCAAGACGCGCCCAGCGCTGCTTCACCAGCGCGCCAAGGCCCTGCGGCCCGTCGCGGTCGGAGATCGACCGGAAGACAGCGGGCGTGACCTCGATGATCGTCGTGCCGGCGGCTTCGGCGGCATCGGCCGCCTCCGTGGCGAACTCGCTCGTGAGCAGGTCGCGGCACACCACGAGCGCCTCGACGGACGCGCCGGTCTGCACGGCCTCGATGCTCGGCCGGATGCCCTCGACCCATGAGAGGCCGGTCACGTTTCGGTCGCGCCGATGCTGCAGCGACCGGATCAGCTTGATCCGTGGGTTCGAGGTACTCGCGATGACTTCGGCCATGGTGCGCTCTCCCCACTCTGTCGGTTTCTACTCCCTCCCCCTTGAGGGGAAGGGTTGGGGTGAGGGTGATCTCAGCAGCTGCGATTTCCGCCCCCTCCCTCTTGAGGGGGGGCGGTTGGGATCGGGGTGATCCGGCTCGATCCCGGATCCGCGGTACTTAGTCGCCGACCGCAGCCAGCAGGCGCGCCTGGTCCTCGGCGGCCACCGCATCGATGAGCGGGTCGATGTCACCGTCCATGACGCGCGGGATGTTGTGCAGCGTCAGGTTGATGCGGTGGTCGGTGATGCGGTCCTGCGGGTAGTTGTACGTGCGGATCTTCTCCGCGCGGTCACCCGTGCCGACCTGCGCCTTGCGCGTCGAGGCCTGCTCCGCGTCCTGCTTCTCCCGCTCCATCGCGTAGATGCGCGCGCGCAGCACCGACTCGGCCTTCGCCCGGTTCTTCGCCTGCGAGCGCTCGTCCTGGCACTGCACGACAATCCCCGTCGGGATGTGCGTCATGCGCACCGCCGTCGCGACCTTGTTCACGTTCTGCCCGCCCGCGCCGCCGGAATGGAAGATGTCGATGCGCACGTCGTTCCAGTTGAGGTCGATGTCTACCTCGTCCACTTCAGGCATGACCGCCACTGTCGCGGTCGAGGTGTGGATGCGGCCCTGCGCCTCGGTCGCCGGCACACGCTGCACGCGGTGCACGCCGGACTCGAACTTCATCCGGCTGTACGCGCCCTTGCCGTGGATCTCGAACGTGATCTCGCGGTAGCCGCCGGCCTCGTTCGCGTGTGTGTCGATGACCTCGGTCTGCCAGTGGCGGCGCTCCGCATAGCGCTGGTACATGCCGAACAGGTCGGCGGCGAACAGCCCGCCCTCGTCGCCGCCCGTGCCCGCGCGGATCTCGATGATCACGTCGCGGTCGTCGGCGGGGTCGGTCGGCAGCAGCGCCAGCTGCAGCTCGTGCTCGATGCGCGGCAACTCGGCCTCGAGGCGGATCTGCTCGTCCATCCCCATGTCGCGCATGTCCGGGTCGGCGTCCTGCGCCAGCGCCCGCGCCTCCGCAAGGTCGACCTGGGCGCGCTGGTACTCGTGCCACAGCGCCATGATCGGCTCGAGGGGAGCGCGCTCGCGCGCCAACTCCTCGACGCGGCGGTGGTCCGCCAGCACCTCGGGGTCGCTGAGGAGCCGCGTCAGCTCCTCGAAGTGTGCCTGGAGTTCAGCAAGTCGTTCGAACATGGGTACAGATTATCAGCCGCACGCCGTACATCATCCCTACGGCTACCGTGCTACCACGGCTGCCGCGGCGCCAACATCGAGGCCTACAGGAACCACGATCACAACACGGCATGCCGGGCGGGCTGAGGGGCCTACATCGGGGAAGGGGAAGGTGAACTGCGCGTTCCCCGCGGAGTCCGCCGTTGGACTTACCGAAACCAGCGATTTCCCATCGGTGCCGGGCACTCCAACGAAGATTGTCAGGCGGGTGCTAGCGGGAAACCCACTCACCGTAACCGCTAACGGATCCCCCGGACGAACGGAGTCGGGGGTCACTTCAGCCTTCGCACCCGGCACGGCGGCCAATTCGACGTTCTTTCGGAACGGGGTACAGGCGTCCGAAATCGGGGCTGTCGTGGCTGTGCTCGTGCTTGCGCGTACCTCTACGGCGCTGGAGCTCGGAGTGGTGGCCCGAGAGTCGAGCGGGTTCCGCCCGCAACCAGCAAGCAGCCAGCAGAGCAACGCGCCGACCACTATTCGACCGCGCATGGCGGTGACAAGCGGCAACCGGATCGACGTACGTTCGGCGATCATTCCCTACAGCTCCGCCCGGTTGTGCTATTGGCGGGATAGACGACGGACGGCGGCTCTTAGGCCTCGAACGGCGCGAGTGCCTCGAGGTCCGCGTCGCTGATCTGCACGTGGACGATGTCCTCGAGGAGCTCCGTCACGTAGCGGCTGGGCAGGATGACCTCGTGCCGCCCGAGGAAGCCCCGGCGGATCACGAAGGCATCGAGGCGTCCGCTCGCATCGAGGATCGCCTGGTCCACCTCGCCGATCTTCTCGTGCGGCTCCTGGCGCCAGACCGGCGTCCCGCCGGCGATGTCCTGCTCGTTGCGCGCGTGGTCGAGGACGGACACCATCCAGAGTGCCGGCCCGAACGGCGCAGCGCCAAGCAGGTTGTCCTCTGCGCGGATGACGTCGCTTGGGTCGACCTCGCCCGGTGTGAGGTCGTGCGGGCGCTCGAAGTGGCTCGCCGTGTATTCGGGCTGCGCCATGAAGTCCGCCTCGTTGAGGCGCAGCACGATGCCGTCGTCGGTCACACTCGCGACGTCTGCGAGGGCAACCGTGCGGTCGTAGTCGCCGAGGAGGCCGCGGCGGAACACCTCGCGGCCCGCGCGCAGCGGTCCGATGTCCGCCACGATGTGCGTCGCCTTCAGCGAATCGCGGTCGAGCACGATGTGGCGCAGCTCGCCGACGTGCTTGCCGTCGCTGCTCGTGACCTTCGCGCCCACGTCGAGTCGCTGTGCCATCTGTGATCCTTCTTCCGTGCTCCTGCCAGCCTAGCAGGCGTCGAGAGTGGGCCTATCGCGGATAGTGGATCGCACTCACACGATCGTCGCGGCGCACGTCGCGCTGGTCGGGTGGCTCTCCCCCCCCCCCCTCGAGGGGGGTGGGTTGGGGTGGGGGTGTCTCCAGGGACAGTCGAGGTGTGCGGCGGCGTTA
>CAIXBH010000122.1 GCA_903917615.1 uncultured Chloroflexota bacterium
GCCTGCTCGCCGATGGAGCCGGTCGAGCCGAGCACAGCTACGCGGATCAGGTCTGGAGCCATCGCACAATCCAGTATAGGCAGGGCCCCGCGACCAATATCGAATCGAGCCGGTCGAGCAGTCCACCGTGTCCCGGCAACAGGTGCGACATGTCCTTTACGCCCATGCGGCGCTTCAGCGCGGACTCGACGAGGTCGCCCGCCATCGCGGCGACTGGCACGAGGAGTGCCAGTAGCGCGAGGCCAAGCGGCGCGATCCCCGCCTGCACCAGGCCGGGCGCCAGCACCGCTCCCGCGGCACCCGCGAGCAGGCCACCGATTGCGCCCTCGACCGTCTTGTTCGGCGAGATCTCGGGCGCGAGCTTGTGCCGCCCGAGCAGTCGCCCCACCGCGTAGGCACCGGTGTCCGTCGCGAACACGATCGCGAGGAGTACGACGAGCCACGCCTGGCCCTCGACGAGGTTGCGCGTCAGCACGAGATACGCGCCCGGGACGCCGACGTAGAGGATGCCGCCGAGCCACCAGCCGCCGACGCCGTCGCCCAGGGCGTTCCACGACCACAGCAGCAGTCCAACCGCTCCGACCGCTGCCGGGATCAGCCAGACAAGCGGGAACCCGTCGATCGTGCGGGCGCCCACGACGAGCAGTGCTGTGGCGGCCGCCGCGCTCGATCCCCAGGTGTGCGAGACCCCCGGCGCGGCGGCCCGGACGAACTCGAATGCGCCGTACGCGAGGAGCGCAGTGAGCAGGATGGTGTACGCCCGCTCGGGGACGAAGAGCATCGCTGCGAGGAGCGGCAGCCCGACGGCCGCGACGAGGACGCGCTGGAGCAGCATCAGCGTGCAGCCGTGCGGTGTTCAGCCAAGAGGAGCGTGAGGACCACGCTCAGGCCCCCTGGCCCGCGAAGCGGGAAAAGGCGGGGGGTGAGGGTTGCGTGGCGGCGGCTCGGAGTCATGCGCTGGCACCACCCCTATCCCCATCCCGCGCGGGAGGGGAGACCAGAAATGAACGTGGGGGACGACGTCCCCCACATCCCCTGCAACACCAAGCGTACAGCGCCGCTAGACCTCGAGGAGTTCGCGTTCCTTGGCGCTCGCAAGGGCGTCGAGCTTCGCGATGTACTCGGCCGTCAGGCGCTCCACCTCGGCCGACGCGCGATGCTCGTCGTCCTCGGAGATCTCGCCGGCCCGGACGCCCTTCTTCAGCTCGTCGTTGCCGTGGCGACGCGCGTTCCGGACGGAGACGCGGCCCTCCTCGGCCTTGCCGTGCACCTGCTTCACGAGGTCGCGCCGGCGCTGCTCGTTCAGCGCCGGAATCGGCAGGCGGATCACCCGGCCGTCGCTCTGCGGCATGATGCCGAGCTCGCTCGACTGGATGGCGCGCATGATGGCGTCCAGCGACGTGCGGTCGTACGGCGTGATCGTGATGAGCTGCGCTTCCGGCGCCGCGAGGTTCGCGAGCTGGATCATCTGCATCTTCGAGCCGTACACGTCCACCGGCATGTGCTCGACCAGTGAGGTCGAGGCGCGCCCGGTGCGCACGCTCGCGAGGTCACGCTGGAGCGCCTGCACGGCGTGCTCCATGCGCTCCTCGACATCCATCAGGATCTCATCGGTCATGGACGGCCTCCCTCGCCTCGCGCGCGCCCCCGCGGGGACGCACGCCGGTCGGTGGGATGCGGGTGCTTACGCGCCCAGCTCGAATCGCGCGAAGCGC
>CAIXBH010000123.1 GCA_903917615.1 uncultured Chloroflexota bacterium
TAGCTCGTCAGGCTCATAACCTGAAGGTCACAGGTTCAAATCCTGTCCCCGCACCCAAGATCCCAAACGGCCCCGCTCACGCGGGGCCGTTCGATATCGAGTGGTCCGCGCGCGCTAGTTGCAGGCGCGGGGCGTGCCGCCGCCACCAGCCGTCTGGAAGGACGAGCCGCAGGCGCACGACGAGGTCGCGTTCGGGTTGTAAATCGTGAAGCCGGACTTCATCAGGTCCTCGACGTAGTCGATCTCCGCGCCCGAAATCATCGGGATGGAGTCGCGGTCGACGACGACGCGGACGCCGCCCTCAGCCTCGATGACCTGGTCCTCGGCCTCGGCGTTCGTGGCGATCGCCATACCGTACTGGTAGCCGGAGCAGCCACCCCCGACGACGAATACGCGGAGCATCCCGTCCGGGTGCCCCTTCGCCGCGAGCAGCGACTGCGCCTTCACCGCGGCGCGCTCGGTGACGGTCACCATTGCTGCGCTCACGGTCGGAATGGTGACGGTGGGGGTCTTCGAAATCGGAGCGCCCATGCCTGCAAGTGTCATCTACGTCCTCGATCCTCTGCCGCGATCGGTCGTCCTCATGATACGCGCCTCGTCAGCCCTCGCCAATGCGGGGATCCGAGGGCTCCTCGAAGCTAGGCGCTGGCGCTCGCCGTCGCACTGGAAACGGCGTCCTGCACCACGTAACCGCAGTGGAAGTCGTGCGGGATATCGCCCGGAGCGAGCGTCTCCACGCGGACGCCGAGGATGCGCTCCAGCATGCGCCGATCGTGGTCGCAGGCCTCGGCACGGCCGGTCGTGAGCCTCGAACAGGGGCAGCCCCGTCCGAGGAGCCGCACCTCGCCGCTACGGGAGACGACCTCGAAGTCGATGCCCTCCTCGGCGACCAGGCGCACCGCCGAGCGCACGCGCGCATCGAGGCTGTCGCCGGTCACACGCGGGGCGTACTCGGTCGCCAGCCGCTCCGCCATCTTGTCGAACACGAGCGAGGCGATATCCCCGCCGGAGCGCCCGGCCGTCTCACTGGCCTCGAGGCCGACGATCTCGCCAAGCAGGCGCTGGGTGAGGCGGACGTAGTGGTGCGGGAAGAGGTCGGCGCCTGCCTCGGTGAGGGAGAAGAGATGGCGCGGACGGCCGGTCTGGCCTCGAACCTGGGTGACGGAGACGTAGTTGTCGCGCTGGAGGACGTCGAGGTGCCGGCGGACGGTGGCCCCGGCGAGTCCGAGGTCGGCGGCCAGTTCCTCAACGCCGACGCGTTCGCGACGTCGCAGGATGGCGAGAATTTCCTCGCGAGTACCGTCGATGTGTCCGGAGGGCATGACAGGGAGGGTAACACTCTGAACGTCGTTTCCCTCCTTTTGCAGCCAAATATGTGCGAAACCTCGCAGGCCCGGCGTATTCTGGCGGTATGACCACCGCACCTGACGCCCCCGCGATGAACTCCGGGCACGCGCGCATCTACCTCGACCACGCAGCGACGACGCCGCCGGACGCCGAGGTGATCGACGCGATGCTGCCGTACCTCCGCGACGTCTGGCACAACCCCTCGTCGATCTACGTTGAGGCGCAGCGCGCCCGCGCAACCGTGGACGACGCACGGGCGACGATCGCCGCGCTCATCGGCGCGCGACCGGACGAGATCCTGTTCACCTCGGGGGGGTCGGAAGGCGACAACCTCGCGCTGCGCGGGGTGCTCGCCGCCTCGAAGCGTAGAGGACGTCACCTGATCATCTCGGCCGTCGAGCACCACGCGATCCTCGACACCGCGGAGCAGCTCGAGCGCGATGGCAGCGCCGAGGTCACGATCGTCGGCGTCGACCGCGAGGGGCGCGTCGATCCCGCCGAGGTCGCTGTCGCCGTCCGCGACGACACCGTGCTCGTCTCGATCATGCACGCGAACAACGAGGTCGGCGCGATCAACGACATCGCCGAGATCGCGCGGCAGGTCCGCGCGAAGAACGCGCACACGATGGTGCACACGGACGCCGTGCAGTCCGCCGCGCACCTTGGCGTGCACGTCGACCGCCTCGGCGTCGATCTCATGACGTTCACCGCGCACAAGATGTACGGGCCGCGCGGCGCGGGCGCGCTGTATGTGCGCTCCGGCACGCCGTTGCAGGGCCAAATCCTCGGCGGCCAGCAGGAGCGCGGCATCCGCGCGGGCACCGAGGACACCGCCGCGATCGCAGGCTTCGCGCTGGCGATGGCACAAACGTGGGAACGACGCGAGGTCGACACCGGCCACGAGCGCGCGCTCGCCGA
>CAIXBH010000124.1 GCA_903917615.1 uncultured Chloroflexota bacterium
CACGAACTGCGTGCCACCGCTGGTGGCGACCGGCGTTTCCTCGGCCGGCTCGTCGAGGAACATCGTGCGCACCCAACGCAAGTAGTAGAAGGCCGAGATGCCCGTGTTGAGGACGGCGACGGCCACGAGGCCGATCATCCACGGCTCGCCTGCGTGCACCGCGCTGCTGAAGACGTAGACCTTCGCGATGAACCCGGCAGTCGGCGGTACGCCCGTGAGCGACACGAGGCACAGCGCCAGCACGCACGCGGCGAGTGGCGCGCGGCGGATGAGTCCGGCGTACGACGCGATGTCCTCGGAACCGATGCGCGCCGAGATCGCGCTCACCGCGAGGAACGCGCCGAGGTTCGTCGCGGTGTAGGTGCCGAGGAAGAACAGGACGCTCGACGCGCCGACGGTGCCGCCGCTCGCGGCGACGGCCGCGAGCCCGACGGCGATGTTGCCGGCCTGCGCAATCGAGGAGTAACCGAGGAGGCGCTTTGCGTTCGTCTGGAGAATGGCACCGGTGTTGCCGAACACCATCGACGCAACGGCGAAGACGCCGAACATCTTCGCCCAGTCCGCGGCGATCAACGTGCCGCCACCGCCGAGGCCCGAGTAGAAGAGCCGCAGCGCGACGGCGAAGCCAGCGGCCTTCGAAGCCACCGACAGGAACGACACCACCGGTGTGGGCGCGCCCTGGTACACGTCGGGCACCCAGCCGTGGAACGGGAACAGCGCCATCTTGTAGCCGATGCCTGCTGCGACGAACACGAAGGCGAGGATCAGCGGCAGCCGCTCGGCCACCGCGGCGTCGCTGTGGATGAATGCGGCGATGCCGTCGATCGAGGTGGTGCCGGCCATGCCGAAAAGGAACGCGAAGCCGTACAACAACACGGCAGCCGCAACCGAGCCGGTCAGCAGGTACTTCAGCCCCGCCTCCGAGCCGCGGTCGCCGCGCGCGATGCCGGCGAGGATGAACTGCGCGATCGACGTCGTCTCGAGCGCGACGAAGATCATGATGAGGTCGTAGGACTGCGTCAGCAGCACCATCGAGCCCGCCGCGACGAGCAGCAGCGCGAAGAACTCGGCGCCGTCCTCGATGGAGGCCGCCCAGTCCGAGGTCGCGAGCACGACCGCCGAAGTCGCGGCGATGATGAGCATCGCGAAAAACAGCGTGAACGCGTCGACGACGACCGCGCCGCCGAGCGCCGCGGTGTGCGCGCCAGTGACCTGCTGAAACACCGTCCATGAGCCGGCCAGCGCGAGCGCCGCGAGCGCAATGCCTCGAACCGGGGCGCGCCTGCCCCACACGAGGTCGCCGAAGAGGACCCACGCGGCGCCCTTGTAGAGCAGGAGGGCGGGCAGGATCGCGGCGACGTGCCAGAAGGTCACTTCACGGCCTCCACGATCGCTGCGATGGGCTTGATGCCGACCTCGACCGTCCCGGTGAGGACGGCCGGGTAGATGCCGACGACGACGATGGCAATCAGCAGCGCGGCCATAGCGGTCAGTTCCCACCACGCCGTGGCGTCACGCAACTCGCGCCACCGCTCCGCCGGCGGGCCGTGCAGCACGCGCTGCACCGCCCAGAGGATGTACCCGGCCGAGAGGACGACGCCGAAGATCGCGACGATGGTCGGGCCCGGCTGCGATGCGAATGCGCCGAGGAAGGTCGTCAGCTCGGCGACGAAGCCTGAGAGCGCTGGCAGGCCGAGCGAGGCGAGGCCCGCGACGATCATCACCGTGCCGACGATCGGCAGGCGGTGAAGCAGGCCGGACATCTGCGCAATCTCGCGCGTGTGCGTGCGCTCGTAGACGAGACCGACAGTCACGAAGAGCAGCCCGGTGATCGTCCCGTGCGTGAACATCTGCAGCGCGGCTCCGGAGAGCCCCACTGACCCGAGCGCGGACACCCCCAGCAGCACGTAGCCCATGTGGGACACGGACGAGTACGCGACCAGGCGCTTGAGATCCGTCTGGCGGAGCGTGATTACCGCGCCCCAGATGACCGAGAACGCCGCCAGCCCTGCGAGGACGTAGCGGAAGTCGTGCACCTGCTGCGGAAGGATCGGCAGCACGATCCGGAGCATGCCGTAGCCGCCCATCTTCAGGAGCACTCCCGCGAGCATCACGGACACGGCAGTCGGCGCGTCGGTGTGCGCATCCGGGAGCCACGTGTGCAGCGGGAACACCGGGAGCTTCACGAGGAAGGCGAGCATGATGCCCCAGAACACGAAGGCGAGCGGCACGACGGCCTGCGTGGGCGGCTTCGCCGCGAGCTCGGCCATATCGAAGGTGCCCGCCTGAATGCCGACAATCAGGAACCCGAGGAGCATCAGCGCCGAGCCGGACAGCGTGTACAGCAGGAACTTCGTCGCACTGTAGAGGCGGCGGCCGGTCCCCCACTGACTGATGAGCATGAACATCGGCAGCAGCTCCAGCTCCCAGAAGAGGAAGAACTGGATCAGGTCCATGGTCAGGAACACGCCGGCCACTGCGGACTCGAGCAGCAGCAGCCACGCGAAGTACTGCTTCGGCTTCACGTCGATGTGCCACGAGATGAGCACGGACACCATCGAGAGCAGCCCGAGGAGCAGCAGCAGCGGGGCGGAGAGGCCATCGACGCCCAGCGCAAAGGCGGAGGAGAAGCCGGCGGACGGGATCGAGAGCCACGTCACCTTATCGACGAACTGGTAGCCCTCGACGCTGCGGTCGAAGCGAGCGAACACGAAGAGCGAGTCCGCAAATGCGAGCACGGACATGAGCAGCGCGATCCACTTCGCGTCGCCCTCGCGCTCCTTCGAGAGGAACGCCGCCATGACCGCGCCACCGATGGGCAGGATGAGGAAGAGCGTCAGCATCTACGGCACCAGCCGCATCGGGTCGATGCCCACTCGCAGCAGGAGGCCACCGCTGAGCGCGAAGATCGTGCCCACCGCGACGACCACGCCGACCACGTAGATCGAGGTGTTCGCCTGCAACTGGCCGGTCTCGGAGCGCCGCAGGCCATCGCCCACGAGACGCGTCGCAAAGCCCACGCCGTTCACGATGCCATCGATGACGTAGCGGTCGACCGCGGCTGCGGCTCGGCCGATGCCCAACAGCACGCCACGCACGAGGATGTCCTCGGCGATCTCGTTCACGTAGTAGAGATGCTCGACCACGGTGGCGAAGCGGCCGAACTTCGCACGGACCACGGACGAGGCGGGCCGCTGCGCGTAGTAGATCGCTGCCGCGACCGCGATGCCGCCGAGCGCGGCGACCGTGGAGGCGACCAGCACCACCGGGTCGCTGTGGAAGTGGAACTCGCGCAGCGACGGGTCCAGCGCGCCCTCCACGAAGTTCCCGAAGCGGCCATCGAGCCCGAAGAAGCCGAAGAAGATCGCCCCAATGGAGAGCAACACCAGCGGCAGCACCATCGCCATGGGCGACTCGTGCGGGCCGCTGTGGTGCTTCGAACCGTGGCTGACGGACGTGGTGTGCTCGGGCTCCGCGCCACCTCGATACGTGCCGAAGAAGGTCAGGAAGATCGCGCGGAACATGTAGAGCGCGGTCATGAACGCGACGATGGTGCCCACCACCCAGAGCGCCGGGTTGTGCTCCCACGCGTCGAGGAGGATCTCGTCCTTCGACCAGAAGCCCGCCAGCGGGAAGACGCCCGAGAGCGAGAGCGAGCCGATCAGGAACGTCGCGAAGGTGTATGGCATCGCCTTGCGGAGGCCGCCCATGAGCGGCATCTCGAAGGTGTTGGTCGCGTGGCTCAGGGAGCCGGCGCCCTGGAACAGCAACGACTTGAAGAAGGCGTGCGTGAACAGATGGAAG
>CAIXBH010000125.1 GCA_903917615.1 uncultured Chloroflexota bacterium
GCACCTGGGGCGGCACGCTCAGGTGCCCCGCAGCGCACGCCCAGGACGCGCGGGCTAGATCTGACCCGCCAGGGTGGTGAAGAGCGTCTTGATGGCCGGTCCGAGCAGCGCGACGCCGACCATCGCGACGACGGCGATCCCGGCGAGGATCAGCGCGTACTCGGCCATCGTCTGGCCTTCCTCGCGCCGGGCGCCGTAGACGACGCCGATCAACATCCCGAGCAACGTTTGCATGGCAGACATCGCGATCTCTCCTTGCCGGTCGGCGCCGCCGTTGCCGGATCCGGGCCCGGAGGCCCACCCGTGAGTCGACGTGCCGCCCACGGCGGGCGCGTCTACCGGATATGACGGGAGGCGCCGTCATCCCTTACAGGCTGCAAGGAGAAAATCCGCAAGAATGTTTACCGAACACCAACTTGACAGTTGAAAACAGGAAGAGCCCTGTTATGGTTTGTCAGGTTCGGATGCGAGCGTTCAGCGCTCTCACCCGAACATGCACGGTCCCGCGCGGCTTGAGCCGCCCAGGATGCCCGGAGCGCTCGCGCGCGGCACCGCGCGCGCACCGAGGCCTAGATCGACCCGCAAGGGCCGGTGGAAGCTCGGTGTGTGTACATGGTTCTAGCCAAACGTCCCCCCTCCGACGAGAGCGACGACCTGCGCGTCAAGCGCGCGCAGGCCGGCGATCCGCGCGCGTTCGAAGAGCTCGTCGCAGCGCACAGCCGCGATGTCGAGCGCGTGGCGCTACGCATCGTGCGGAACGGCGACGATGCCCGCGACGTCGCACAGGACGCGTGGATGCGCGTCGCCGCGCACCTCGGTTCGCTCCGCGATGTCCAGCGCTTCCAGCCCTGGCTGCGCCGGATCACGCGCAACTCGTCGCTCGACTTCGTGAGCCGCCGGCACATGACCGCCGAGGTCAACCTCGACGATGACGACGACACGCTGGACACCTTCGCGGATGAATGCAGCGCGACACCGGAGGAGTCCCTCCTGTCGCACGAGGAGCAGCGCAAGATCTGGGAGGCACTGGGGCGCCTCCCGGAGACCGACCGCGCCATCCTCTACATGCGCGAGCACGAGAATCTCCCGTACGCAGAGATCGCGACACGGCTCAACATCGCGCGGAACGCCGCCGAGGTCCGCGTCTTCCGCGCCCGAGAACGCCTGCGCGCGACCTACCGCACGGCCGACGAGGCCGAGCCCGCATGCGGCATGTCGACGATCGACCTCGGCAGCCTCGTCGAGGGGACGCTCGGCAATGAGGCGCGGGACCGCATCCAGAGCCACCTCTTCACCTGCGCCGACTGCCGTGAGCGCGTGCGCGCGATGCGCACAGGCCGCCGGCTGTATCGCGCGATGGCGCCGTTCATCGCGCCGGCCAGCGGCACGGGCGCGCTGACCGGTCTGGCCGCGCACGTCCACGCCGTCGTCGCAAAGGTCCTCTCGATCTTCGGCCTGGGCGGAGCGAACACCGCGACGGGGGCGGGCGTGGGCGGCGCAGGCACCGCCGCCACGACTGCAGCGGGTTCAGCGACGGCCGCAACAGCCACAGTCGGTTCTGCGACGGCTGCGACCACCGCTGCAGCAACTGCCGGTGCGGTCGCAACGGGCTCCACGGCAACGGCTGCTGCCACAGGCGGTGCAGTAGCCGCGTCGGCGGCCATCGCGGCCGGTGGCGCGGCAGCTGCGACGGGTGGCGGATTCGCGGCAGCGGCGATGGGCGGCGTCGTCGCCGCCGCGGTCACGATCGGCGCCGTCGTCGGCGTCGGGATCAACGACAGCGCGACACCAACGCCTCCTCCCGCACAGGCCGCGACCGTCGACGGCGCCGCGCCGGGTTCAGTGTCGGGTTCAGCGCCGGGCTCGGCGGCCGCCAGCACTCCGCTGGTTGCCTCAGCGAGCAATGGGACGAACGCGACGAGCGCCGCGGCGACGGCATCGGTCGCCGCGCTGGGTGGCGGCGCGACGAATCGAGGCTCCAGCCCGGCGGCCGGGCCGAATCTGAGCAACGCGGTCGCCGGCGCAAGCGCGGCCTCTGGCGGGGACGATGCTCCCGCGGCAAGCGCTCCAACCGCGGCGCCGACCTCGAACGCC
>CAIXBH010000126.1 GCA_903917615.1 uncultured Chloroflexota bacterium
CGCGGGTCGCGACCTTCGCGGCGTGGAGGGCGAGGCTGGGGCGCTTCGAGAGCAGCCGTGCGAGCCGGACCCAGCCCTTGGTCGAGTTGGCGAGCGCCTGAATGCGACGGCTCTCCTCCTCGGTCGCGTCGAACCGAACGGCCGGCTGCTGGGGGAGTGCGTGGATCGTGGCGCCGGAGGTCGTACCCGCGGGCGTCACGGCGCCGTCAGCGTCCATCTGGTCGGTGGCATTCATGGGCAGCCCTCGGGCACGCGGATGCGGCGCGGGTGAGTTCATGCTCGTGGCAATGACAGGCCCGGCCGACCGCCGTAGTCCACCGGAGCCGGAACTATATCAAATATTCCCGTAACGGTTGAGGGCGGCCACCGGCAAGCCGGGGCCGCCCTCAGGGCGTCAATCGCGGGGGTGGGCTCCCTTAGGAGAGCTGCTTCCCGAGGAAGTCAAACACCTTGCCCCAGCCGTCCACGGCCTGCTCCTGCCGGTACATCGGCCGGTCGTAGTAGAAGAAGCCGTGTCCCGCGCCGTCGTAGCGGTGGAACTCGTACTTCTTGCCGAGGCGCTTGAGCTCCGCCTCGTGGATGTCGACCTGCGCCGGCGGGGGGTTCTGGTCGTCGTTGCCGAAGAGGCCGAGCAGTGGGGCGGTCAGCCCCTCGGTCAGCGTGTGCGGCGAGACCGGGCGCTGCTCGGTGTTCTCGGACTGGACGACGTTGCCGCCCCAGAGCTCGACGACCGCGTCCACCTGGTCACCCAGGCGGCAGCCCGCGAGGAACGAGTGGCGCCCACCCGAACACGGGCCCATGAGGCCAACCTTCTGGTTGGACCACGGCTGCGCGCGCACATACGCGAGTGCCCCCGCGACGTCATCCACTACCTGCTGGTCCTGGGGCCCGCCGGCGCTGCGCAGAGCGGTGGCGACCTCCACCGGATTCCCTTCCCCGGCGCGGAAGAAGATGTTCGGCAGGATCGTCGCGAAGCCGTGCTGCGCAAGCTTGCGGGTGGTCTCGAACGACCACTCGTCCCAGCCGAGGATGTGCGGGATGAAGACCATCCCGGGGAACGGGCCGCTGCCCGTCGGGCGTGCGACGTAGGCGTTGATCGTGTCGCCGTTCGCGCCCTTGATGTCCACGACCTCGCAGATCATGCCGGTCTTGGTTCTTGAGTCGGTGACCATCTTGTCTCCTTCTTCTTGTGTCTGATGAGCGTCCGGCAGTGTACCCCGCCGCGCGCCTCGTCGTGGGCGGTCGAGGCCGCTACACCCGCTCGGTCTCGATGACGGGGACCGCGCTGGCAGCCATGTCGACGTCGGTCAACTGCGCAGGCTGAGCCCCAGCGTGCCGACGATGATGGCCGGCAGTGCCACTTCCGCGACACCGCGCATGTCCCAGTGCACGAGCAGCGCACCGAGGACGAGCACCGCAGCCCCGCCGATCGCGAGGACCACGGAGTCGCCGACGATGAAGTCGTACCAGAATGCCGCGAAGCCGGTGATGTACTTCATGCTCCGGCCTTCCCCGCGAGCGCGGCTCTCGACGCCGACGTCTGCTTCACGATGGCGAGTGCGACGACGGCTGCGGCGGCATAGACGGCGATCAGGACGGGGATCATGTAGTCCCCGAGCGTCCACTCGACTCCGATGCCTTCACCACCCCAGAACGTGCCGAACGCCACCAGCATGATGCCGACGACGAACTTCATACCGTTTTCCGGGACCTTCGCGAGCGGGCGGTGCACGGCGATGCCGACCACCGTGACGACGAGGAATGCCAGCAGCGCGCCGTACAACGCTGGAAGGAACGACTCCCGGCCGTCAGCGCCAAACGTCAGCACGATGAACGCGACCTCGAGGCCCTCGAGGAACACGCCCTTGAAGGCGACGACGAAGCCGCTCCACTCGATGTCGTTCTTGTTGGGATCGGTGCCCAGTGCCGCCACGTTACGCGCGAAGATCGCTTCCTCGTCGTGGAGCGACTGGAGGCCGGCCGCGCGTCGGATCGCCTTGCGCATCCATTGCAGCCCGAAGATCAGCAGCAGCACGCCGATCAGGATGCGCAGGCTACTGAGCGGGATGAACTGCACCAGCCCGGGGCCGATGCCGACGACCAGCGCAAGAAGCACCAGCGACCCGGCGGCCACGCCGAGCAGGGCGGTCTTCCAGCCGTTCGTGATCCCCACAGCGAGGACGATCGTCAGCGCCTCCACCGCCTCGACGGCCGAGGCGAGGAATGACGCCGTCAGTACCAGGACGGCCGCACTACTCATTCGGCGTTCTCCTCTCGATACGCGTTGTCCATGTAGCGCTGGAGGCGCGTCTCGGCCGCGCGCACCGCGACGACGGCCTCCTCGCGGCTCGGCACGTTCGTCGTGTCGCGTTCGATGACGTGCGCGAGCTGGCGGCGCACCTTCGCGAGCTCCTCTTCGAGCGCTTCGACTTCGACGAAGCGGTAGTCGTGCTCGCTCTCCTCGCGCTCGATGTGGTCGATCAGGTTCGCCGTGCTGCGCACGACCTGGCGGTAATCGTCGTGGCGGGCGGCCTCTGACTTGAGCTCGAGGGCGCGGCGGTCCGGGTCGGCGAGCGCGGCGGCCGAGAACGAGATGGCGGTCCCCCCGCCTTCGACGATGCGCTCCGTCAGCGCCTCGAGCGCCTTGCGGTGGGTCGGGATGTCCGGGAGGGCGTACGTGCCGGGGCCGAGGAGGATTGCGCCGCGCTGCTTCAGCGCGCGCCACGTGGCCACGCGCAGCGCGCTCGGCTGGTTCGGGACGTGGTAGCAGACCAGCAGCCAGTCGGGCATCGCGCGACCTCGGACGGGGGAACGCCCCGCACATGTAACGGGGCGCACAGTAGCATCGGGCCGCCGAAGGTCGCAATCTGTCTTGTGAAGGTCTCGTGAAGGGTGTCGAGGATGACCGGGAGCGGCGCGAGCCTCGTGGCCATTTACACCGCGCCGAGCGGTGGCGCGCCCATGGAGCAACAGGGCTCCGTCGTCCTCGTCGAGGGCCTCGGGATCGTCGGTGACCGGTACGCGCTCCATACCGGGACCTGGAGCGACCCGCGCTGGCATGACCAGGAGCTGACGCTCTTCGCATCCGAGGTGGCCGAGGCGATTGGCATCGAGCCATACCAGGCGCGGCGCAACCTCATCACCCGTGGGATCGACCTCGAGAACCTCATCGGCGTGCGGTTCCGCATCGGCGGCGCGCTGATGACGGGTGTGCGCGTCTGCGCGCCGTGCCGCTACATCCAGCAGATCAACGGCATCGCCGGCCTGACGAAGGCACTCGGGGGCGCGCACGGCGGCCTCCGCGTGCACATCATCGAGGGCAGCATGATCCGCGTCGGGGATGCGCTCGAACTCGTCGGCGTCGAGGAGGAAGCGGCCCCTGCTACGGGCGCCGCACCCGCGGTCTAGCCTCGTCCTCCTGCGGCACTGCCGGCGGGACGTAGTCCTTCGTGTCCGCGAAGAACTTCCGCATCTCCTCGATGGTGCGATCCGGCTGGTCGTGCTGGATCGGGTGGCCCGTGTCGTCGATGGTGACACCGCGCGCGTTCGGAAAGAGGCGCGCGGCATCGTGGCGCTGCACGGCGCGACCGGAGCCGCGGGCGGGCGGGGCGAACAGCAGCAGCACCGGGCAGGCGATGTTCGCCCAGAAGCGCTCGAGCTCGTCCTTGCGGATCTCCATCGAGGTGCGCATCCGCTGCCACGGGTCGAACTTCCACGTGAAGCCACCGTCGACCGGGCGCGAGCCGTGCTCGACGAGGTGGCGTACCCACTCTTCGGGCTGGCGCGGATTGGAGCGCGCCATGCGCTGCACCATCTCCTCGCGCGTCGGGTAGACCCGGGGGCCTTCGTTCTCGACGGCTTCGAGGTCGCGGACGGTGTCGGCCCAGCGCCGGAGGAACTTCGGTCCCATGCCCTCCTCCTGGAAGTCGGGCGGGTTCATCGTGTGGGTGCCCTCGATCGCGACGACGCCGGCGAAGCGCTCCGGGAACGTGCCGGCCGCGATCAGGCAGGTCGAGGCGCCGTAGGAGTGACCGACGATCCGTACGGGCTGGCCGGTGAGCTCGGCAAGGCGCACGACGTCGAGCATCACGTCCGGGATCGCGTACTGGGAGCCGGGGTTCCACTCCGAGTCGCCGTGCCCGCGGACATCCAGCGACAGCACGTGGAATTCATCCCGGAACGCGCGGGCGAGACGGTCCCACGAGCGCGACTCGTCGGAGCCGCCGTGCACGAAGATCAGCGGCGGCGCGTCCTCGTTGCCCCAGTCCCAGTAGGACAGGCGGGTGCGCTGCGAGGTGAACCACTTCTGCGTCGGCTCGTCTGACATGCGTTGCTCCTCACGTCGCCCCGCCGTGGCGTGGGCGCGCATCACTCGTCGTTCGCTACCGGGCGAGTGCGCCCATCGGATCCCACGCCGGCAGCACGATCGGCTCTCGCTCGAGGGCGGCCTGCAACTCGGCGGGCAGTGCGCTCTTGCGGACCGCGATCTCGAAGACGTACTCGTCGTACCAGTTGTCGTTCATGACGAAGAAGCCCTTCTTGCCGGGCTCCTCCCCCCACGAGTTCTCGACGCGCCAGCGGCGCACGCCACCGTCGATGACATCGACGCCCGTGAAGAGCATGGCGTGGGTCATCGCGGTCTCGTGATACGAGAGCCGCGCCGCCTTGTCGAGGCCGAACGTCGTGTCGTAGACGGAGCCGTAGTCGAAGAGCTGCCGGTCCCAGATGCCGAGGTCCCGCTTCGACTGCTTGCCAGTGTCGCAGCCGAACCACACCGGCTCGCCGCCCTCGATGGCGCGGCGGGTGAGGCTCTTCATCAGGCCCGTGTCCACGTTCAGGTACTTCACGATGCCGCCCTCGACGACGTTGCCGAGGTACTCAACGGTGAAGGTGCGGCCGAACGGACTCGTGGGCCGCGGGTCGTTCACCAGGCAGACGTATTCCTCGACCGGAAGGCCGACGTACTTCGCGGCAAACTCCTGCGGCGTGGTCTCATCGTCGCGGTGGAACCTGTGATCCTTGTCGGTCCACTGCCACGTGAACTTCGTCGGTGGCGTGCCGAGGTGGATGCACAGGATGCGATAGATCACGCCGAGGATGCGCTCCTTCTCGACCCGCAGCGCTTCGATCGACGCGCCCTTCGCGTGCTGATCGCGCAGTGTCTTGGCGCCCTCGCGCAACTTCGAGGCGAGCATCGCGTTCATGCGTCCGGATGCGCTCGACGACTGCGTTTCGGACATCAGCGGCTTCGGCACGAGGCCGTGCTTCGCGACGAGGTTCGCGAACATGTTCCACTGGCCACCGTCGGAGATCGGCTGGCGCATCAGGTACGCGACCGTGCGGTCGTCCACGTCGCGCCCCGCGGTGTCGATCATCGCTTCGAGGAAGTAGTTCGCGCGTTCGATCTTGTCGCAGAACATCGTGTAGTTCTGGCTGAACTCGAACGACTTGAGGCCCATCGTCTCCATCGCGCCGGGACGGAACAGGTTGAGGCCCGCGAACATCCAGCAACGGCCGGACTGCTTCTGGTTGGTGACCGACCAGTCATCGAGCACCGTCGAGAACGAGTGGTCGGTGTTGAAGACGACGTCGCGGTTGAGCGCGATGTCGTCGACGGTGACCTGGGTCACGGCGTTCTGCTGCACCCGGAACCGTGGCACGTCCGCGAGCCGTTCGAGGGCCGCGAACGCCTCTCCGGTGAGCGCGCCCGGGACGACCTCGGCGCTGGTTGCTGCAGGGGACATGGCCACGGCTGGCTCCTTCGGCGAGCGCGCCCTGGTGCGCGTCGACGGGGAGTGTACGCCGCGCTGGCGACTACTCGAGCGGCAGGCCGAGGAGGGTGTGGCCGGGGCGCTGGAGCCCCTCGCGGATGGGCTCGACGCGCATACCGTGATTCGGGAGGCCGAGCGCCCGCTCGATCGCCCAGAGCGAAATGCCCGAGAGCCCCTGCAGGCCCCGTGCCTCATCGATCGAGTAGAAGCCTGCTTCGAAGGACTCCTCGAGATCCGGGCGCGGTTCACCCGCCACGTGGTCGAGGCGCATGATCGTGTACATGTTCGCGATCGGCCATTGCGGTTGCACGCCGGCCGCGTGCCGGATCGCGATCACGTCGCGCACCCGTGCCGTGACCCCGGTCTCCTCGAGGATCTCGCGTTCGATCGCCTCGGTGATCGACTCGTCGATTTCGACGAAGCCGCCGGGGATCTGCCACCAGATTCGTTCGGCCGTCTTGCGCTGGATCAGCAGCACCCGATCCTCACGCAGCACGACGGCGCCCGTGCCGATTGAGGCGTCCCCGTAATAGGTGTAGCCGCAGCCCTCGGCCGGGCAGGTGGGGCGATCGCGTCCGCCATCGAGACGCGGGACGAGCGGGGTACCGCAGCGGGGGCAGAAGTTCATGTCCCGATGGTACGCCGCGGCGGTTGGGCCCGCAGGGCCTGGACACGACGAAGCCCGGCATTGCCGGGCTTCGCGCCGCACCGCCGGGGCCCCCCGACCGCGGGCTGATCGCTTGCTCCCCGGTGCGTCGAGGAGGGCGAGACGCGGGTATGCCGCGTGGTTAGGCGGGCTGGTAGTCGCCCGGCTTCAGGGTAATCGTCACGTCCTTGCGCCCCGCCTCGACCCGGTCGAGGTTCATCGCTATCCGGCGGAAGGTGTCCGTCCATCCCGCGACGCCGCCGGCGGAGTGTGGCGTGACGATGGTGTTGGCCAGGTCGCGGAACTCACTCTGGCGGGGCAGGGGCTCGATGTGGTGCACGTCGAGACCGGCGCCAGCGATGCGGCCCTCCTTGAGCACGGCGAGGAGCGCGGCCTCGTCGGTCGAGCGCGCGCGGCCGCAGTTCACGAAGTAGGCGGTCGGCTTCATCAGCGCGAACTCGCGAGCGCCCATCATGCCGACCGCCTCGGGGATCCCGGGGACGAAGGAGACGACGACGTCGGACTCGCGCAGCAGGTCATCCAGGGGCGACCACTGCACGTTGTAGTACGCCTCCTGCGCGGCCTCGAGCGGCCGGCGCCGGTAGGCGAGCGTGCGCGTGTTGAACGGCGCGAGCAGGCGCGCGAACGAGGCCCCGATCTCGCCGAAGCCGATGATGCCGATCGTCATGTCGTTCGGGCTCTGGATGCCGTCGATGCGGGCCCAGTTGATGGTGTTCTGGCCGCCCGTGTCGGCGGGGAGCTCCTGCAGGTCGTCAGGGTTGAGGCGTCGCTCGAGCGCGTCGATTGCGATCTCCATCTTGCGGAGGAGCATGAGCATCAGCGTGAAGCCGTGCTGCGCGACGCGGTCCGAGACGCCAAAGGGCGTGACCGCGACGGGGATCCCCTTCGCCAGCGCCGCCGATGCGTCACCGTGCGAGCGGAACCAGCCGACGCGCTGCATGAACTTCAGGTTCGGCATGCGTTCGATGATCGAGGCGTCCATCGCGGTGTCCCACCAGATGGCAGCGTCGGCGCTCTCCCAGCCCACGGGGAACTCCCCAGCGGTGCCCGTGGTGAGCACCTCGTGCTTGGCGAGGAACTGCTTCGGGAAGTCGAGCAGTCGCTCTTCCAGCGGGTCCAGGAACGCGACGCGCATGGGCTGGCCTCCATCAGGCGGTATCGGTACGGGTCGGTGGGGTGCCCATCATATCGGGGGACTGGCGGGACGGGAGATGCGCTGACCGAGGAATCTCCATAACGTTCGTGGAGCCCGGTGGAACGCGGCAAATCTCGATATCCAGAGACATAAGAAGAGGCCCCGGCATTCGCCGGGGCCTCTTCTGAATGAGCCTGCGCGAGCGTTAGCTCCCGGCGGCGACCCCGGTGTCGCCCTTCTCCATCAGCGCGTCGAGGACGCGGCGCGGGGTGGCCGGAAGCTCGTGCATCCGGACGCCGATCGCGTCGTGAACCGCGTTCGCGATGGCCGCCAGCGGCGGGACGATGGCGCACTCGCCGACACCACGGACGCCGTACGGGTGCCCGGGGTGGGGCACCTCGACGATGATCGTCTCGATGTTCGGGGTGTCCAGCGTCGTCGGCATCCGGTAGTCGAGGAGACTGCCGTTTCGCAGGATGCCGTTGTCGTCGTAGACGTACTCCTCCTGCAGCGCCATGCCGATGCCCTGGACGGCGCCGCCCTGGATCTGGCCCTCGACGTAGCCCGCGTGCAGCACCTGGCCAACGTCCTGGACGCAGGTGTAGCGGAGGATCGTGACCTTGCCGGTCTCCGGGTCGACCTCGACGTCAACGATGTTCGCGCCGTAGGTCGCGGCGCCGGTGGCGCCACCCAGGTCGACGTGGCCGCTGATGTAGCCGCCGGTCTGCTGCTGGCGTGCGGCCAGCTGCTTGAACGTCATCTCGCGCGCCGGCTCCTTGTCGGTGGCCGGGGTGCTCATGTTGCCGGTGTTGGTGTCGTACACCACCGCCGACGGGTCCACGCCCCAGATGCTCGCGGCGCGCGCGATCACGCGGTCCTTGATCTGCATCGCGGTGTGGAAGACCGACGCCGACATGCCGGAGCCGGTGCCGCTGCCTGCCGTCAGGCTGGCGAACCCGACCGAGTCCGTGTCCGCGTAGCGCGGGGTGACGTCCTCGTAGGGGATGCCGAGGACCTCGGCCATGACCTGGGCCTCGATGGCGCGGAGGCCACCAATGTCCACGGTCGCGGCGTCGAGGGTGATGCGGCCGTCCGAGTTGAGCTGCGCGTTCACCGCGTGCGTGCCGCTGTTCGCGCCCCAGAAGCCGACGGCGACGCCGCGGCCCTGGTACGCGCCGGTCAGCTCGGAGCGGTAGTGCTGGCTGTTCTTTGCGGCCTCCATGACCTGCACGTTGCCGGTTACGCCGACCTTCGTGCCGTTGGGGCGCTGCGCCCCTTCGTGGGCCGCGTTCTTGAGGCGGAGGTCCATCTTGTCCATGTCGAGGCGCTCAGCGAGCTCGTCGATGATGGACTCGACCGCGTAGTTCGGGCCAGGCGCCCCGGGGGCGCGGTAGGCGGCGTTGCGCGGGCGGTTCACCAGCACGTCGTAGCCGTCCATCTGGACGTTCGGGATGTTGTACGCGGCGAGCGACGTGTTCAGGCCGCCGCCCACCGGGGCGCCGGGGAACCCGCCGGCCTCGTAGAGCATCCGGAGCTGGGCGGCCACGATCGTGCCGTCCTTCATGGCGCCGATCTTGGCGTGCGTGTAGACGCCGGACGCGGGGCCGCTGGCCTGGATGACCTCCTGGCGCGTCATCGAGAGCTGAACCGGGCGGCCGGCCTTCTTCGCGAGCAGCGCGGCGATCGGCTCGCAGTAGATGCGGTTCTTGCCACCGAAGCCGCCGCCGATCTCCATCGGGATGGCGCGGATCTTGCTCGGCTGCATCTTCAGGATGAGGCCCAGCGGGTCGCGGACCACGGCGAAGACGCCCTGCGACGACGACCAGATGGTGAGCGTGCCGTCCTGGTTCCACTGGGCAGTGGCGGTGTGCGGCTCCAGGTAGCCCTGGTGGGCCGTGTCGTTGTGGAAGTCGCCCTCCACGATGATGTCGGCCTCCGCGAAGGCCTTGTTCACGTCACCGAGGACGGACTGCAGGTGCGACGCGACGTTCGAGGGCTTCTCGCTGGAGCCCATCTCGCCGGTCTCCGCCATGCCGTTCTCGTCGGCCTCGCCCTTGACGGCACCCAGCGGCTCCTGCGTGCGGATCTGCGGGTGAATGATCGGCGCGCTCGCCTTGACGGCGTCGAGTGCGCTCGTCACCGCGGGAAGGACTTCGTACTCCACCTCGATGAGGTCGAGTGCGTCCTCAGCGATGTGCCACGAGGTCGCTGCGACGGCGGCCACGGGGTGCCCGTAGAAGGTCACCTTGTCGACGGCCATGAAGTTGCCGATGAGGTAGCGGCGCGCGACCGTGCCCGGGCCGGAGGGGACGAGCGTGTCGTCCGGGTCCGGGAAGTCGGTGCCGATGACCACGGCGTGCACACCCGGCAGGGCGAGCGCCTTCGAGTAGTCGATCTTCTTGATGATCGCGTGGGCATGCGGGCTGGTCTTCAGCTTCGCGTAGAGCATGCCCTGCAACTTGATGTCCGCGCCGTAGTCGGCGTGCCCGGTCACCTTGTCGATGCCGTCCGGACGGACGGGGCTCTGCCCAAGGAGTCGGTACTTCGGGGCCGTGGTCATGCTGTTCCTCTTCCCGCGCGCATTTACATCACTAACGGCCGCTCCGGCGTCCCGGGCGGCGTGAGGGTAACTGCCCGCGATGCTACTCCCACTGGGTTGGGGCAGGCAACGCGTTTCCGGGGCCGTCCGCGGACTCTTCACTGTCCGCTAATGGGCTCGTGGCATGATGCCGGCATGCGCATCGGCATCGACTTCGACGGGACCATCGCGGACACGACCGCGACGAAGATCCGCTACGCCCTTGATGTGTTCGGGGAGTCCATCACACCCGTGGAGACGTTCGGGTTGGCCGGTCGCGGCCGCCTCGGGGACCAGCGCTATGTCGAGATGGTGCAGGCCGCCCATCGGGGCTGGACGCACCACGCGCCACCGATGCCCGGCGCACTCGAGGCGATGCGTCGGCTGGCCGCCGCGCACGACCTGTACGTGGTCACCGCCCGGAATGAGGACGAGGTCGGCCCGGCCCGGCAATGGCTACGGGAGTTCGCAGTCCCGGCCGTGGAGATCGTTCACACCGCGGGCGCATCCAAGGTGGACGCGTGCCGCGACCTCGACGTGGCCCTCATGCTCGATGACCTGCCGACGGTGCTCGGTGAGCTGGTGGGGGCCGGAATCGGGGGCGCACTCCTCGAGACGCCCTACAACCGCGACCTCGAGCGGCACGAGCGGCTCCACCTCGTGCCGTCGTGGGAGCACTTCGTCGCCCTGGCTGAGCGGCTCGGCGCCCCTCCGGCGGTGCGGTAGCCGGTTACGGCGCCCCTGCGCTTGCCCCTACAGCGTCCCGCGTGCGCCGAGGATCATCAGTGCCAGCGCGCCGAAGCCCACGCAGTAGTAGCCGAAGACGTCGAGGCGCTCCGTCTGGAAGTACCGCATCAGGAAGCGCAGCGAGAGGTACGCGGTCACGCCGGAGACGACGTAACCGATGCCCACCATGCCCGGCGACGCGAGCGCCGCGGGCGCGAACAGGTCCTTCACCGAGATCAGCGAGGCGGCCACGATCAGCGGCGTCGCCAGCAGGAACGAGAAGCGGGCCGCCCCGACGTGGTCGAGGCTGGAGCGGATGCCCGCGACCATGCTCGTCCCGGAGCGCGAGAAACCGGGGAGGAGCGCCAGCGCCTGGGCAGCCCCGATGAGGAACCCCGTCTTCAGCGGGAGCTCCTCCAGCGGCACCCCGTCGCGGCCGTCTCGCAGGCGCGCCTGGCGGAGGTGCTCGCCCGCGAGCATCAGCACCCCGTTGAGGATGAGGAACACCGCTACGACCGACGCCCGTTCCAGCAGCCCGGTCACGGAGTGGCGGAACACCAGCCCGAGGATCCCCGGCACGATCGAGCCGACGACGATCAGCCAGCCCGTGCGCTCGTCCGGGTCGTCGCTCATCTTGCGGCGGACGATGCTCCCGACCACAGCGGTGACGATCGCCACCCAGTCGCGCCAGAAGAAGAGAAGCAGCGCGGTCGCGGTGCCCAGGTGGAGCATGACGATGAGGGCGAGGAACGACGCGCTGTTCTGCGCGGTGTCCCACCCGAGGAGCGCGGGGACCAGCACGGTGTGGCCGAGGCTGGAGACGGGGAAGAGTTCGAAGGCCCCCTGGAGCAGGCTCAGAATGAGCACCTGCAGCATGGTCACGGGCGTCTGCCTTTCGCCCCCCGGCGCCCTGCTAGCGTAAAGGCTGATCGCCCCACCGTCTGGTGGCGGCGGTGCGCGATACTGCGGGCGAGATGCGCGAACGAGATGCCGCCGCCCCGCCTGAGGACACCGCCGAACTCGAGGCCGCGCTCCTCGTATGGCTGCGGGACGAGGTCGGCTTCGACGAGTATCGCCGGGTCGCGCGCGTCACCCCTGACGAGGTCCAGCTCTCCAAGTTCGCCCCCGGGTTTCTCAAGCGACTCTTCGAGATGGTTGCCTTCGTCCCTGAGCTGTTCGACGCGGAGCGCACCGCCGCGGCCTACGCG
>CAIXBH010000127.1 GCA_903917615.1 uncultured Chloroflexota bacterium
CCGACGACTGGATCGTCGAGCGCACGGGTATCCGCGAGCGTCGCATCGCCAACGCCGACGAGTCGTCGAGCACCCTCGGTACCGAGGCCGCGAAGCGCGCGCTTGCCTCCGCCGGGATCGACGGTTCCACCATCGACCTCGTCGTGGTCGCGACCTGCACGCCGGACGGCATGTTCCCGGCGGTCGCGTCGAGGATCCAGGATGCGGTCGGCGCGTCGCACGCGGCGGCCTTCGACGTGAACGCCGCGTGCACGGGGTTCCTCTCGGCGCTCAGTGTCGCCACGCAGTTCATCGCCGCGGGGAGCGCGGAGCGCGCTCTCGTGGTCGGCGCCGAGACGATGTCGCGCATCGTCGACTGGACGGACCGCGCGACGTGCGTGCTCTTCGGTGACGGCGCGGGCGCGCTCGTCCTCGAGCGCGCCGTCGAGGGCCAGCCCGGCAACATCGACTCGATGCTCCTCCGCTCCGATGGCTCCGAGGCCGCCCTGCTCTACGCGACCGGCCCGTGCACCACCGTCGCCGAGGGCCTCGCGCAGGAGGCGCACATCGTCATGGACGGGGGCGGCGTCTTCCGGAAGGCCGTGCTGGCCATGGTCGACATCGCGGGTGAAGCGGTTTCGCGGGCGGGCCTCACCGTCGACGACATCGCCCTCTGCGTGCCGCACCAGGCGAACCTGCGCATCCTGACCGCGATGGCGGAGCGCGTCGGCCTGCCGATGGAGCGCGTGTTCGTGAACCTCGACCGGTACGGCAACACCTCCAGCGCGACGATCCCAATGGCCCTTGCGGAGGCCGAGGCCGAGGGGCGGCTGCGCCCCGGGGACCACGTCCTGCTGACGGCGTTCGGCGGCGGCCTCTCCTGGGGAGCGACGGTGGTCGAATGGGCAGGCGTCCGCGTCCCGGGCGTCGGCGCTCCCCAGACTGAGCGCGTCGCCTCGGCCTGATCGCACCTCCACAGAACGGCTCGGTCTAGCCCTCGTGCCTGCCCGCGTGGGCCGGTAGAATCGAGGTACCCCACCTCGGAGGCCGCATGGACATCACCTGGCTCGGGCACGCCGCGACGCGCATGCGCACACGGTCGGCGGCCGTCGTGATGGATCCCTACGACCGGACGGTCGGGGGGACCATGGGCCGGCCCGACGCCCACATCATCACCATCAGCCACCAGGACGCGTTCCGGAACGGCGTCTCCGGCGTTGCGCCCGCGGACGGCGAGCCGATGGTTCTCGTCGGACCAGGCGAGTACGAGATCAAGGGCGTGCTGATCGAGGCGATTCGCGGCAGCCTGCACCCGGGCGTTACGTCCGAGGGCAGCGAGGCCGACCTGCGGAGCGTGATCTGGCACTTCGAGGCGGAGGATCTGCGCGTGGCGCACCTCGGCGGCCTGGGCACGCAGCCGACGGCGGCCCAGCTCGACCTGCTCTCAGACGTCGACGTGATCATCATTCCCATCGGCATGGCGGACACGCTCAGCCCCGCCGACGCGGCACGCGCGATCCGGGCACTGGAGCCGACCATCACCATCCCGGTCGGCTACGACCCGAATGGCGACGGCGAGGCGCTCAAGGCCTTCGTCGCCGGCATGGCGGTCACCCCCGAGGACCCGGTCTCCCGCTTCACGGTGACCCGTCGCGGCACCACCGAGGAGCGTCGCCTCGTGCTGCTCGAGGCGCGCGCTTAACGGGGCTCTGCTTCAGATCAGTGCGACTCCCTCGGAGTTCGCTGAGATCGCCCTCACCCCAGCCCTCTCCCCCGAGGGGGAGGGCGGAGTCAGCGCCTCCCCACGACACGCATCCGTTATGGCCTCTGGGCTGCCGCGCATTGACCGGCGAGGGGGCGCGTGAATACAATTTGAGCACGAATTAGCACTCTCGGCCTGAGAGTGCTAACGCCGAGGAGGCAGGGTTCCGACGTGCTGACCGAACGTCGCGCCACCATTCTGGGCATGGTCGTGAGCGAGTACATCCAGACCGCCGAGCCGGTCTCCTCGCGCGCGATCGTCGACCACCACCACCTCGACCTCTCCACGGCCACAATTCGGAATGAGCTGGCTCGCCTGGAGGAGGAGGGGTACATCACCCAGCCGTACACCTCGGCCGGGCGCGTGCCTTCCGACCTCGGCTACCGCACCTTCGTCGAGGTGCTGATGTCCGAAGACCCGGTGCTGGCTGCCGAGCAGCGGACCATCGAGCACCAGATGCACCAGGTGGCCGGCGGGCTGGACGAGTGGCTGAGTCTCTCGGCGACCATCCTTGCCGGGGCGGTTGGCAACGTCGCCGTGGTAACCAAGCCGCGCGCGCGGGCCAGCCGCCTGCGCAACGCGCAGCTCGTCGAGCTCAACCGCGAGGCGGCGCTCCTGGTCGCGGTGATGGACGACGGGCGGGTGCGTCAGCGGATGCTCCCGCAGCGCACGCCCGTCACGCAGGCCGAATTGTCCGACCGCGCGACGCGGCTCAACGTCCGCCTTGAGGGCCTCGACGCGACCGCGGTGCGCGCGCTGGCTGCCGAGCTGCCGGACACGAGCGAGGACGCCGCGACGGCGCGCGCGATCGCCGAGCTGATCGACGAGCAGCGCACGGCCGAGGAAACGTTCCTCGACGGGTTGAACGCCGTGCTGCGGCAGCCGGAGTTCTCCGACGTCGACCGCATGCTCGAGGCGGTGGCGACGCTGCAGGCGTATCGCGTGCGGCGCCTCCTGGAGGAGGCGGTCGACGCGCAGCCGGGGGCGACGCAGGTCGTCATCGGTCACGAGCACGGCGATGACGCGTTGCAGGAGTGGAGCGTCGTGCTCTCGCGCTACGGCGACGACGACTCGCACGGCACGGTCGCGGTGATCGGGCCGACGCGCATGGCGTACCACCGGACGATCCCGCGCGTGCGCTACGTCGCGGGGCTGATGAGTCACCTGCTGCACGAGGTACGCCAGTCGTAGTTCGCGCAGGTTCGAACAAGAGATCTCTCGAGGTACACGCGTCGCCCCTCGGCGGGGGCCGCGCAGCTCGGGACGAGGAGACCTGATGACGGAAGAACGATCGACGCCGATGGCGCCCGAGGATGGGCCGTCGCAGGACGCGGAAGCGTCGAGCGCGGCAGAGCAGATCGAGGCGTTGCGCGGAGAGCTGGAGCAGGCGCGCCAGCAGCAGTTGCGCGCCCTCGCGGACTACCAGAACCTCCAGCGCCGCGCGCAGGAGGAACGCACCGAGTTCGGTCGCTTCCAGCTGACCGCGACGGTGATGAACATCCTGCCGGTGCTCGATGACCTGGAGCTCGCGCTGGACGCGGTGCACGAGGGCATCAAGGACGACCCCTGGGTGGACGGCATCCGGCTGGTGATGCAGAAGTTCCAGGGCGTCCTGGAGGCTGCCGGGGTGAAGGAGATCCACGCGCTGAGCCAGCCGTTCAATCCGGAACGGCACGAGGCGATCGGCAGCGCGCCGGGTCCGCAGAACGAGGTCGTCCGCGTGCTTCGGCGGGGCTACATGCTCGGCGAGCGCGTGGTTCGGCCGGCGATGGTGATGGTTGGCGACGGCGATGTCGCGACGACGCTCTAGAGCGGCTCTAGCGCGCGTTCGCGTGGTGGTTCCAGAGAGAAGGTAACGACATGGCACGAGTGATTGGCATCGACCTCGGCACGACGAACTCGTGCGTGGCGGTCATGGAGGGCGGCGAGCCTCGCGTGGTCCCGAACGCGGAGGGCGGTCGCACGACGCCGTCCGTCGTCGCGATCGCGAAAGACGGCGAGCGCCTCGTCGGCACCGTCGCCAAGCGGCAGTCGGTGACGAACCCGCAGAACACGATCTACTCCGCGAAGCGCCTCATGGGCCGCAAGTTCGAGGAGGAAGAGGTCCAGCGCCTGACGCGCGTGGCCGGCTTCCCGATCGTCCGCCGCGACAATGGGGACGCGGGCATCGAGATGGCGAGCCGCGTCTACAGCCCGCCCGAGATCAGCGCGATGATCCTGCAGAAGCTCAAGGCAGACGCCGAGGCGTACCTGGGCGAGGCCGTGAACGAAGCGGTCATCACCGTCCCCGCCTACTTCAACGACGCCCAGCGCCAGGCCACGCGTGACGCGGGCCGCATCGCGGGCCTCGAGGTGCTGCGCATCATCAACGAGCCGACGGCGGCGTCGCTCGCGTACGGCCTCGACTCGAAGAGCGAGGAGCTGATCGCGGTCTACGACCTCGGCGGCGGCACGTTCGACATCTCGATCCTCGAGATCGGCGACGGCACCTTCCAGGTCAAGGCGACGAACGGCGACACCTTCCTCGGTGGTGACGACTTCGACAACCTGCTGATCGACTTCCTCGTCGCGGAGTTCAAGCGTGACCAGGGCGTGGATCTGTCGCAGGATCGCACCGCGCTGCAGCGCCTGAAGGAAGCCGCCGAGAAGGCGAAGATCGAGCTGTCCTCCGCCCAGCAGACGGAGATCAACCTCCCGTTCATCACCGCGGACGCCTCCGGGCCGAAGCACATGGTGCTGAACCTCACGCGTGCGAAGTTCGAGCAGCTCGTCGGCGACCTCGTCGCGCGGTCCATCGGGCCGGTGCAGCAGGCGCTGAAGGACGCGGGTGTGACGCCGTCGCAGATCGACGAGGTCGTGCTCGTGGGTGGCATGACGCGCATGCCGCTCGTGCAGCAGAAGGTGCAGGAGTTCTTCGGCAAGGAGCCGCACAAGGGCGTGAACCCGGACGAGGTCGTCGCCGTGGGGGCCGCCATCCAGGCCGGCGTCCTCAAGGGCGAGGTCAAGGACGTCCTGCTCCTCGACGTCACCCCGCTGACGCTCGGCATCGAGACGCTGGGTGGCGTGATGACCCCGCTGATCGAGCGGAACACGACGATCCCGACGAGCGCGTCGCAGACGTTCTCGACGGCCTCGGACAACCAGCCGTCCGTCGAGATCCATGTGCTGCAGGGCGAGCGCTCGATGGCGGCCGACAACAACTCGCTCGCGCGGTTCATCCTCGACGGCCTGCTGCCGGCGCCGCGTGGCGTCCCGCAGGTCGAGGTGACGTTCGACATCGACGCGAACGGCATGGTGAAGGTCGCCGCGCAGGACAAGGCCACCGGCAAGCAGCAGCACGTCACCATCCAGGCGGCGAGCGGTCTGTCGGACGCCGAGGTTGAGCGCATGCGCCACGAGGCCGAGGCGCACGCTTCCGAGGACGCGGAGCGCCGCGCCGCGGTGGAGACGCGCAACCAGGCGGAGTCGCTCGCGTACTCGGCGGAGAAGATGCTCCACGACAACGCGGACGTCGTCACCGAGGAGCACAAGACGAAGGTGAACGCGGCGGTCACGTCGCTGCGCGAGGCGCTGACCGCGAACGCAGACGTGCCGGATCTCCAGGCAAAGGTCGAGGCGCTCTCGGCCGCCATGCAGGAGGTCGGCGCGGCGGTCTACGGCGCTCAGCAGGCCGCGAACGCCCCGGGCGGCGGGGGTGGTGAGGGTGCTGCCGCCGGCGCGGGCGCCGCTGACGAAAGTACGATCGAGGGCGAGTTCCGCGAGGTCTAGCCCCGAGCGGTGAGGTTGCGGATACGAAGAGCCCCGGTCGCGAGACCGGGGCTCTTTCGCGTTCACCGCGTGATGTCGGTGACCTGACGGCTACATGGCAGATGCGGGGCTCGGGTCGCCGAAGCGATTCGTGCCGGGCGTTCCGGGCTGGAGCGCGAGGTAGAGGCTGTAGAGCGGGACGAGGATCCACCATCCCGACTTGTCGATGTCGTGCATTCGGCGGACGCCGTACGCGATCTCCGGGACGAGCAGGACGATCATTGCGAGGTTTAGCAGCATCCCAACGGTGGGAGCGATCGAACCGACGATATTCACCGCGACCTGCAGCAGGACGACGAACAGGATCCAGAGCCAGAACTCGGCTCTTGATGATCGACCGGTGAAGTTGGCGAAGTTGTTGAAGCCGTTCTGGACGGCTGCCTGAAACGCTGCCACGGACATGCTGGGGAGCTCCTCGCTGACCCCACCGCCGGCGACAGATTATCACGGCCGGGATAGAGGGAGTGGCAACTGATACCGAAAGCCCCGGCCGCCGCGTGCGCGGCGCCGGGGCTCCGGCATCGATCGTGCCCGGCGACTACATCGCGGATGTAGCGGCGAGCTCCGGGCCGAAGCGGTTCGGTCCGGGCTTGCTCGGCTGCACGTTGAGGTACAGCACGTAGAGGCCGCCGAAGGGGACGAGGTTCAGGAGCAACATCCATCCCGACTTGTCGATGTCGTGCAGGCGTCGCACGGAAACGGCGATGCTCGGGATGAGCAGCGCGAGGACCGCGACCATGGTCACGATGTTGAAGATGTCGGCGACGACGGCCGCGAGCACCATGCCCACGACCTCGACGACGATGAGGAACAGGACCCAGAACCAGTACTGCGATCGCGTCGCGCGGCCGCTGAAGTTCATGTATTGGCTGATGCCAGACTGGATGGCTTCGATCAGTGGAGTACCTCCCGGAACGCGGAAAACGTCACGGTACCGCGGTCACCGGCCAGCGAATGCAGGGGAGCGAGTAAAGAAAAGCCCCGGCAGGGGTCCGGGGCTTTTCGCGGGGCGGTCGAGGCAGGGCGGCACCTGCCTCGACGGGACTGCGGTCGCTACTTCGCGGGCGGGACGATCGGGATCATCCGCGGCTCGAAGAGGAACACGTTCGGGTTCGTCACGTCGACCGTGCACTTGATCCAGTCCACGTTCGAGTTCCCGAAGGTCTGCACGCGCGTGAAGTTCGGGATGACGCGGGACGGGTCCGTGAAGATGAACTGGTTGCCCTTGGCGCTCGTGTCGATCGCGAGGGGCTTGTCCACCTTGTAGAAGTGCGTGTCGCCGTGCACGTAGACGACCTGACCCTTGTAGTTCTGGGTCTCTTCGGCGAGGACGTTCAGGAAGTTCGTGAAGCCGCTGAAGGCCGGGTCGCTGCGCTCGTCCGCGACCGTCTCCGGCAGGTCGAAGGAGGGGTCGGCCTGCGCGACGATCATGATGCCGGGCATGTTCTGCGCCTTCGCGGTCGCGAAGGCCTGACGCACCCAGGCGATGTTCGCGCCGTCGCGAGCGATGGCCTCGGTGTTGTCGGCGTAGCAATCAGCCGGGGTCCGCTTCGTGCGCGAGTCCGTGCAGTCTTCCTTGCTGATGATGAAGTTGTTGTTGCTGCCCGGCATGTTGATGGTGACGAACATGACGTTCTGGAAGGTCCAGCGCGTGTTCTCGGCGTAGAGCTGGGCCGGACCGCCCTGGTGCTCGATCGGCATCGTCGTCTTGCCGAGCGATGCCGTCTGGGTGAAGAACATCTTGCGGATGTAGTCGAGCCGCTCGAACGGGTTGTAGGAGTTGTTGTTGGTCCGGTGGCAGTCGGTCCACTCGTTGTCGCCGATGACATATACGGTCGGCGCGGCCACGCTGTTGAAGCGGTCCAGCGCCTGCTTGCCGATGACGTCGTCCGTGCAGGCGGACGAGCCGTCCTTCGTGTCGCCGTCGAAGATCGTGAACGCCAGGTTGGAGGCGTTCATGTCGTTGATCAGGAGCGGCACCTGCGTGGAGTTGCCCTGCTTCTGGTAGGGAACGTCGCCCCAGAGGCCGACGGTGAACGGCCTGGGGGCGGTGGGGGCGGCCGGCGTGGCCGCGGGCGTCGGTGTGGCGGTCGGCGCCACCTGGGCGCGCGCTCGCTGGGGGGTAGCGAAGGCAGCGAGGGCCAGCGTCAGCGCGGCGACGCCGGTCAGGGCGATCCAGCGGTAGGCGAAACGGGGCATGGACACTCCTTGGTCGGGTGGGTCAGGTACGGGGTACCGCCGGAACCTAGTCGGGGTTTGTTGCCTTCCTGTTAGGGGCGCCCGCCGGTCGCTCGCCGGGCGGTGCCGAGGGCGTACCCGGTCGCGCCGCGTACAATGGATCGCCTATGACTGCTGATCCCGACCTCTACGGCGTCCTCGGTGTCGAGCGGAGCGCGAGCTCCGACGAGATCAAGCGCGCCTTCCGCAAGCTGGCCATGGAGTTCCACCCCGACCGGAACAAGGAGTCGGGGGCGGAAGCCCGCTTCAAACAGGTGAACGCCGCCTACGAGGTGCTCTCCGACCCGGACAAGCGCGCGAAGTACGACCGCTTCGGCCTCAACGGCGTAAACGGCGGCGCGCAGGGCTTCGCCGGCTACGAGGGCTTCGGCGGCTTCGGCGACATCTTCGACGCCTTCTTCCGCGGTACCGGCCAGCGCCGTGGCGGCCCGCAGCAGGGCTCCGACCTGCGCGCGTCGCTGGACATCACCCTCGAGGAGGCCGTGTTCGGTGCCGAGAAGGAGATCGTGTTCCAGCGCACCGAGCGGTGCCTGGAGTGCAAGTCCACCGGCCAGCTCAATGGCGACCCCCGCGAAACGTGCAGCGAGTGCAACGGCCAGGGCGAGCTCCGCCGCGTGCAGCAGTCGCTCTTCGGCCAGTTCGTGAACGTCACCGCCTGCCCGCGCTGCCGGGGCGAGGGGCAGATCGTCACCAACCCCTGCCCCGAGTGCCGCGGCGCCGGCGCGAAGCGCGCGCGCGTGAAGCGCACCGTGCGCATCCCCGGCGGCGTGGACGACGGCTCGCAGATCCGCATCGCTGGCGAGGGGGATGCAGGCATGCACGGCGGCGCGTCCGGCAGCCTCTACGTCGAACTCAACGTCCAGGAGCACGAGGTGTTCAAGCGCCTCGACACGAACCTTGTCTACGACCTCCCGCTCAATGTCGCTCAGGCCTCGCTGGGCGTGGAGCTCGAAGTGCCGACGCTCGAGGGCGAGCAGGTGGCGCTGAAGCTGAAGCCCGGCGTGCAGCCCGGCGAGGTGCACGTCATCAAGGGACGCGGCGTGCCGCTGCTGCGCGGCAACGGGCGCGGTGACCTCCTGGTGCGCACGTTCGTCGTCGTGCCCTCGAAGCTCTCGAAGGAGCAGCAGGAGCTCATGCGCCAGCTCGCGGACTCGCTCGGGACGCCGACGGTCCCTGACGACGCGTCGTTCTTCGGCCGCATCCGCGACGCGCTTTCGTAAGCCGTCGACCTCGCTCGCTCGCCTGCGCGCACGCAGCCTCGGAAGGCTCGGATGACGTCGAACAAGGAAACCGTGCAGCGGTATATGGATGCCTACACGAAGTGGGATCACGCCGCGGTGCTCGCGTGCCTCGCCGACGATGTTGAGTGGGTCGTCCCGGGCGCCTTCCACCTGGTCGGGCGAGATGCGTTCGACCGAGAGATCGAGGGCGTCGGCGCTGCCGGGCCACCCGAGATCATCGTTACGCGGCTCGTCGAGGAGGACGACGTCGTGGTGGCCGAGGGCACGGTGCGAAATGCTCTCGCGGATGGAGGCATGCTCAGCCTCGTCTACTGCGATGTCTTCCTCATGCGCGAGGGACTGATCCGGCAGCTCACCTCCTACTTGATGTCGGTTCCCGCCTGATGGCTGCCACCGGTTCGGACGGCTGGATCGAGCTCACGCTTCGCGCCGAGCCGGACGATGTCGACCTCGTCGCGGACGTCCTGCGTGAGGCGGGCGCCGAAGGCGTGGCGATCGAGCCCGCGCTGCTGATCTCCGACTCCGCCGACTTTGTGTACGAGGAGCTCGACGAGCCCTCGACCGTCCGCGCGACGTTCCCGCACGCGCTCTCGCCCGCGGAGCGCCGTGCCCTGCGGCGCCGCCTCGATGCGCTGCCGCTCACGGAGCGCGTCGGCCGCCTGCGCTTCGCCGAGGTGGGCGCGCACCAGTGGGCGGACGAGTGGAAGCGCTTCTATCACGTGCAGCACATCGGGCCGCGGCTGGTGGTGCGTCCCTCATGGGAGCCATACGACGCGCAGCCCGAGGAGATCGTCGTCGAGCTGGATCCCGGTACCGCGTTCGGTACCGGCCAGCACGAGACGACGCGGCTGTGCCTCGGGGCCGTGGAGCGCGTCATGCGCGACTTCGATGCACCGGATGTGCTCGATGTCGGCGCCGGGTCCGGCATCCTCTCGATCGCGGCGCTCAAGCTGGGCGCGCGTTCGGCCCGCGCGATCGATACGGACGCGGACACCGTCGCGATCGCGTACGAGAACGCCGCGCTCAACGGCGTCGCGCCCGGGATCGTCTGCGCCGCGGGCTCGCTCGAAGGTGCGTGGCCGTGGCCGGATGCGCCCGCCCGCGTGTCTGCAGACATCGTGATCTGCAACATCTCCTCGACCGTCGACCTGCTCCTGATGGGGGCGTGCGCCGAGGCGCTGCGACCGGGCGGCGTCGCGATCATGAGCGGCTTCATCGCCCGCGATGCGGACGAGGTGCGCGCCTCGGCGATCGCGGCAGGGCTCGCGCCCGCTGAGCTCGAGGGCGAGGGCGACTGGCGCTGCCTCGTGGTGACGAAGGCGCGTTAGCGCGAAGCGGACGGTGGATTGGCCGCGGCGGGCGGGCCGAACGGGCGCGTGAGCCAGGTCATCGGATCGACGTTGACGCCGTAGATCGACAGCTCCCAGTGCAGGTGCGGCCCGGTCGAGAAGCCCGTCGAGCCGACGTGACCGATGAGGTCCCCGGCCTGCACCGTCTTTCCGCTTTCCACGACGATGTCCGTGAGGTGTGAGTACCCGGTCAGCACGCCCGCGCCGTGGTCGAGGACGACCGTGTTGCCGCGGATCGGCATGAGGCCGGCCCACGACACGCGGGCCGGCGCGGCGGCGTACACGGGGATCCCCATGTCTGCGGCGAGGTCGGTACCGCTGTGCTGGTCGGTGACCGGGCCTCCGTTCACTGAGCGGCCCTGCCCGAACGCCGTCGTGATCTCCGGCTGCCCGGTCAGCGGCTGGCGGAAGACGCCGTTCCAGCGTGGCTGGCCATCGAATGCAGCGAACTGCGCGGCACGCAGCGCGTTCTCCCGCTCACCCGCGTCGGGCGTCAGGATCGCCGCCACCTCCGGCGTCACGTCGAGCGCGTCTACCGGGCGGTCGACCGCGATGACGGTGTATGGGGCGGTGACGTCCGGCATCGGCTTGTCACCGGCATCGCGGAACGAGACGGTCATGCTCGTGGGGCCCAGTGGTGCGCTGAGCGGAATGCCGATGACGGCCCAGAGGCCCGTCGGGCTGGCGATCAGCGGATACGCAATCCCACGGACCCGCATCGTCGCGGTCATGCCCGGCGCCCCGCCGGTCACGCGGATCGCGAGCGACTCGCCCTGGCCGACGGTCGCCGGGTCGATCGTCACCACGGGAGCCGGAGTCGTCGTGGCTGTGGCGCTCGCCGTCGCGGCCGGCTTCGAGGCGGACGCCGGGTTCGGGACGCCCGTGGAAGCAGAAACAACCGTCACTTCCGGGGTGCCGCTGTTGCAGCCAGCCAGCAGCGCCGCGAGCAGCAGCACCACGGCAGGCGCGACGAGACGGAGCCGCGCGAGCCGGACGCTCCAGCGTCTGATCACCACGAAGTCTCCTCGGAACGGTGGGTGGACGAAACCATGCTAGCGCGTGATGCGTTCCATTCGGGCGGCCAAACGTCGGTCGTCGGGGCGCCGTAGGGTGCCCTTGCGCGATTGCTATACTCGGCCTTACTCGTCGGGAGCGGTGCCCGGCGGACATCCCACCCGAGCGTCGCACCGAACTGTCCGGACGCCCCCCACGGAGCGTCCGGTTTCGGTATCGCTCGAGACCCGGAGGACGCGATGGTGATGGGGGACCCCCGGCAGATGGCGCAGCGCGTGCTCGACAACGTCGAGCACGTCATCATCGGCAAGTCGCACGAAGCCCGTCTGGCGCTCATCGCGCTGCTCTGCCGAGGTCACGTCCTCATCGAGGACGTGCCGGGCGTCGGCAAGACGATGCTGGCGCGCGCGCTCGCGGCGTCCGCGGGGTGCAACTTCTCGCGCATCCAGTTCACCCCCGACCTGCTCCCGACGGACGTCACCGGCGTCGCGATCTACCAGCAGGGCATCGGCGAGTTCAAGTACCGCCCCGGTCCGATCATGGCGCAGATCGTGCTCGCCGATGAGGTGAACCGCGCGACCCCGAAGACGCAGTCCGCCCTCCTCGAGGCGATGGAGGAGCACCAGGTTACGGTCGACGGCGTGTCGTACCCGCTGCCGCGCCCGTCGATGATCATGGCGACGCAGAACCCGATCGAGTACGAAGGCACGTTCCCGCTGCCGGAGGCGCAGCTGGACCGCTTCCTGCTGCGCATCCACCTCGGTTATCCGTCGCCCACGGACGAGGTGCTGATCATGGACGCCCAGCAGTCCCACCACCCGATCGATGCGCTGCAGGCCGTGACCAGCCCCGAGGAGATCCTC
>CAIXBH010000128.1 GCA_903917615.1 uncultured Chloroflexota bacterium
CAGGTGCCGGTCCTCACCCTCATCAACTGCCCGCACTCCTCGCAGGGGTCGCCCTCGAAGCCCTTCTGGCGCGCTTCCGTGATCGCCGCCACCTGGGCCTTGCGGTCCTCGGCCACGGTCGAGGAGAGCGCGAGCGGGGCGGCGGCAACCGTTGCGCGGATGGCGGCGACCGCCGCCGCGACGGGTGCGGGGGCCACCGGCGCCGGAGCGACGGGGGCGGCCACCGGCTGCGCGACCGCGGCGGGCGCGTAGGCCGTCGTGCCGGTGTCCGAGTTGCCGTCGTAGGCGTCCGTCGTCAACTCGACGGGGCCGACGTGCGCCAGCTCGTCGCGACCGAGGTACGTCACCGCGAGCTCGCGGAAGATGTAGTCGATGATCGACGACGAGAACTTGATGCGGTCGTTGTCCATGACGACGCCGGAGGGCTCGAACTTCGTGAACACGAAGGTGTCCACGAACTTCTCCAGCGGGACGCCGTACTGCAGGCCCATCGACACCGCGATGGCGAAGCAGTTCATCAGCGAGTTGAAGGCCGCGCCGTCCTTCGCCGTGTCGACGAAGACCTCGCCGAGGCGGGGCTTCTCGCCCGGGCGGCGCTCGAACTCACCGGTGTGCAGGTACACCGTGTGGCCGGCCACCTTCGCCTTCTGCGTGTAGCCCGTGCGGCGGCCCGGCAGCGACTCACGCGTGCCGCGCTGCATCGCGAGCATCCGCTCGGCGGCAGCGATGACGGCGTCCATCGGCATCGCGTCCGAGGCGGCCTCGTCGTCGAAGAGGTCGAGCTCCTCGAACGCCATGCTCGCCAGCGGCTGCGAGAGCTTCGAGCCGTCGCGGTAGAGCGCGACTGCCTTCACCATCATGTCGCCGGCGGCCATGTAGACGTCCTTGACGTCCTGCACGGTCGCCTCGTTCGGCATGTTGATGGTCTTCGAGATGGAGCCGCTGATGAACGGCTGCGCTCCCGCGAGGATGCGCACGTGGGCCATCGGCGCGATGTAGCGCGTGCCGTAGCGGCCGCACTTGTTCGCGCAGTCGAAGACGGCGTAGTGCTCTTCCTTGAGCATCGGCGCGCCCTCGATCGTCATGCGACCGAGGATGTGGTCGTTCGCCTGCTCGATCTCGCTCTTCGTGAAGCCGAGCGCCTCCAGCATGTTGAAGCCGGGGGTGCGCAGCTGCTCGTCGGTGAAGCCGAGCTGCTCCTTCACGAACGCGTCGCCGAGCTGGAAGCGGTTGAACACGAACGACACGTGGAAGGCCGTGTGCAGCGCCTGCTCGACGACGTCGAGGACCGGCTGCGTGAAGCCCTTCTGCGCGAGCGTGTTGCGGTTGATGAACGGCGCACCCTCGAGGGTCATCGTGCCGGCGCAGTACTCGACGATCGCCTTCGTCTGCTCCTTGGTGTAGCCGAGGCGCTTGAGGGCGGTGGGGACCGACTCGTTGATGATGCGGAAGTAGCCGCCGCCCGCGAGCTTCTTGAACTTCACCAGCGCGAAGTCCGGTTCGACGCCCGTGGTGTCGCAGTCCATCAGCAGGCCGATGGTGCCCGTCGGCGCGATGAGCGTCGCCTGGGCGTTGCGGAAGCCGTGCTGCTCGCCGAGCTGGAGTGCGCGCGTCCACGTGTCGTGGGCGGCCTCGAGGAGGACGGGCGGGCACAGCGTCTGGTCAATGGCGCGCGGGATGACGGAGAGCTGCTCGTAGCGGTCAGCCGGGGCGTCGTAGGCGGCGCGGCGGTGGTTGCGGATGACGCGCAGCATCGCGTCGCGGTTCTCGGCGAAGCGCGGGAACGGGCCGAGCTCGGCGGCCATCTCGGCGGAGGTCGCGTAGGACTCGCCGGTGAGGATCGCGGTGAGCGCTCCCGTCCAGGCGACCGCCTCGGGCGAGTCGTACGGGATGCCCTCGAGCATCAGCAGGGCGCCGAGGTTGGCGTAGCCGAGGCCGAGGGTGCGGTAGTCGTACGAGAGCTGTGCGATGGACTCGCTCGGGAACTGTGCCATGAGGACGGAGATCTCGAGGACGATCGTCCACAGCCGCGTCGCGTGCTGGTAGCCCGGCAGGTCGAACTCACCGGACTCGAGGTCCGTGAAGGCGAGCAGGTTCAGCGACGCGAGGTTGCACGCCGTGTCGTTGAGGAACATGTACTCGGAGCACGGGTTCGAGCCGTCGATGCGGCCACCGGCGGGGCTCGTGTGCCACTCGTTGATCGTGGTGTCGTACTGCAGGCCGGGGTCGGCGCTCTGCCAAGCGGCGAGCGCGATGCGGTCCCACAGGTCGCGGGCGCGGAGCGTCCGGTGGATGCCCTTGTCGCCGGTGCGGCGCGTGAGGTTCCACGGGCGGTCGTGACGCACGGCGTCCAGGAACTCCGCGGTGATGCGCACCGAGTTGTTCGAGTTCTGGCCGGAGACGGTGTTGTACGCCTCGCCCTGCCAGTCGGTGTCGAACTCCTTGAAGTCGAGGGCGGGCGCGTGCTGCTCGGCAAGCTGGATGACGCGCTGGATGTAGACCTCGGAGACGCCGTCGGCGCGCGCGGCGCGGATCGCCTTGCGCAGCGCGACGTTCACCTTCGGGTAGACGCCGCCGGCCTCGAGGTCGTTCGCGGCGTCCCAGACCACGGAGAGGTGGCGACGCGTGA
>CAIXBH010000129.1 GCA_903917615.1 uncultured Chloroflexota bacterium
CGACGGAGGTCGGCGTTCTCAGCGGCGAGGCGTTCGAGCTGGCCGGCGTGCAGGAGCACCTCGGTGGCGGGGCGCACGGCCTCGCGCAGCGAAGCGGCGACGGGCGAGATCGCGCCGCCGATGGTCTCCTCGACGCCCGTCGCCTGCGGTAGCGGAGACAGCGCGAGCAGCACCAGCGCCACGAGGACGAGCGCGCTCAGCCATCCGGCCTGTCGAACGATGACCACGCGTCCGCCTCCGCATCACCAACGCCGCGTCGGGCCTCAAGGCTCGACGTCGCTCGGCGGTCGTGCCGGCCGTCCGTTGACGACCGACGGGTGGGAGGGGAGTCCGATGCGGCCGCTGGCCCGGCCGCCTCGGGTTCGTCCGCCTCGACGAGCGAGGCAGGACGTCTGTCGGTTGCCCGCCTAGCGCGGCGGGCGGCGGCTGGCCACGGCGGCCTGCACCTTCTGCAGCGTTTCGGCCTCCTCGAGGGCCTCGGCGCAGCCACGCACCACGGTGCGCAGCGGGTCTTCGGTCACGTAGACAGGGAAGCGAGTCTCCGTCGCAACGCGACGGTCGAGGCCGCGCAGCAGCGAGCCGCCGCCGGTCATTGCGATGCCGCGCATCATCAGGTCGGCGACCAGCTCCGGCGGCGTCGTCTCGATGGTGGCGCGGACGGCGCGCACGATCTCGTTCGTCACGGCGGACAGCGCGTCACGCAGCTCGACGGTGGAGATCTCGATCGTCTTCGGGAGCCCGGTCGCGAGGTCGCGCCCGCGCAGGTCGACAGTCCATTCCTCGTCGAGGGGGAACGCGGAGCCTGCCTCGATCTTGATCTGCTCGGCGGTGCGCTCACCGATCAGGGTGTTATGCACCTGACGCGCGTAGTCGATGATCGCCTGGTCCATCGCATCGCCCGCCGCGCGCACCGACTGCGAGCGCACGATCCCGCCGAGGGCGATCACGGCGACCTCGGTCGTGCCGCCGCCGATGTCGACGCACATCGAACCGGCCGCGTCCATGACGGGCAGGCCCGAGCCGATCGCGGCGGCCATCGGCTCCTCGATGAGGAACGCCGCGCGCGCGCCGGCGGCCATCGCCGCATCGTGCACCGCGCGCTTCTCCACCTCGGTCGCCCCGGAGGGGATGCCGACGACGACCCGCGGCTTCGGGATGCCGAGACCGAAGCGCTCGTTCACCGACTTGATGAAGTACTGGAGCATCTTCTCGGTGGTGGCGAAGTCGGAGATCACGCCATCGCGCAGCGGTCGTACCGCCACGATCGTCGAGGGCGTGCGGCCGACCATGCGCTTCGCGTCCGCGCCGATGGCGAGGACCCGCTTCGACACCCGGTCGATGGCGACCACCGATGGCTCGTCGATGACGATGCCGCGGCCGCGCACGCTCACCAGGGTGTTGGCGGTGCCGAGATCGATGCCAATGTCGTGGGAAAACATTCCCAGGAATGACGAGAGCGGATTGATCAAGTGATCACGGGCCCTATTGGGGAGAGGGCGGCGTTCATGTCGGGCCTGGGGAACTCGACGAGGGCGAGTCTAGCAGCGGCGATGCTCGCACAGCAAACACCGGCACTGGCTAATCGACACGGTGGAGATACGAGGAGCAGGCGCGCTGTGCTGAGGTTCCTCGACGATTTTCCTAG
>CAIXBH010000130.1 GCA_903917615.1 uncultured Chloroflexota bacterium
ATCGGGCGTCTGGTAGGTGAGCTCCTCGGCGGCCGCGGCATCGGCCTGGTCTTGCGTGATGTAGCCGTGCTGCACCATCAGGTTCAGCACCTCGACCTGGCGCTGCTTCGCGCCGTCGGGGTTGAGGTACGGCGAGTGCTCGGCAGGCGACTGGGGGATGCCGGCAAGCATCGCCGCCTGCGCGAGCGTCAGGTCCTTCGCGTGCACACCGAAGTAGCCCTGCGCTGCGCTCTCTACGCCGTCGTAGGGACCGGCGTAGTTGGTGACGTTCAGATACCACTCGAGGATCTGTTGCTTCGGGTAGCTGTGCGAGACCTGTACCGCATAGATCGCCTCCTGCACCTTGCGGAGCACGGACTGCGAGGTGCGGTCGGCCTCGGGGATCAACGTCTGCTTCACCAACTGTTGCGTGATGCCGCTGCCGCCGCGCCCGTTGAACGGGCTGCCGTTCGTGCGCCAGTTCTCGAGCGCCGCGCGGCCGATGCTCAGGACATCGACCCCGTCGCTTTCCCAGAACTTCGCATCCTCGGTGGAGACGGTGGCGTCGATCATCGACTGGTTCACCTGATCGATGCGAGCAGGGAGGTGCACGCCGCCGTTCGACTCGGGGAAGCGATAGAGGACGACGCCGTTGCGGTCGAGCACCTGCGCGCCGCCGTAGTTCGCGAACGCGGCGACCATGTTCGAGGGTGTCGTGAGGCCGGCGACGGTGTTCTCGTAGAACACGGTCGCACCTACGAGGAGGCTCGCGATCATCAGCACCGGCACCGCGATGAGTGGCGCGAACAGCATCAGGCGGACCGCAGTACGTGACTCGCCGTCACGCCGCGCTCGGCCCATGCGCATCTGACGGAAGACCAGCACGCGCTTGCGCGCCCCTGCCGATCGCCCGTCGGGGCCGGTGTTTCCTTGCAGCGCCGCCATGTGTGCTCTCTTGCTCTCGTGTCCCGCCGTGCCGCGAGGTTAGCCGGAACCCCGCTGCGTCCCGATAACTGCGGCATACCCCGCAGATGGCAAAAGCGTTGCCTCTCGCACAAACGATTCGAGGGGCGCCATCGTTCGAGGAGGCTCGCGGGTGGAGGAATGGCCCGGCGGGCGCTCCGAAGGCACTAGCAGTATCGTAGTCGCATGAAGCCTTGGGACATCCTTGATCGTGCGCGGACGCCGGACGGCAGCAGCCTGGAGCTGCGTCGCCACGACCAGGACTACGTCATCCACGCCGAGGGCTACGACCTCATGACGAGCCGTCAGCACGGCTCCGAGGACGCGATGATGTCGTTGGCCTGCCCCTTCCCGCGTCCGGGTGCGCGGGTGCTCGTGGGCGGCCTCGGCATGGGCTATACGCTGCGGGCGGTGCTGGATCTGCTGCCCTCCGACGGCGAGGCGGTCGTCGGCGAGCTGATCCCGAAGGTCATCGAGTGGAACCATGGCCTCCTCGGCCCGCTCGCCGACCATCCGCTGGACGACCCCCGTGTCGAGGTGGTCCTGGGCGATGTCGTCCGCGTCATCAACCAGAGCGAGGGGCGCTTCGACGCGATCCTCCTC
>CAIXBH010000131.1 GCA_903917615.1 uncultured Chloroflexota bacterium
GCGAGAAGTCCGCCAGGCCCTTCAGCGACAGCACCTTCGTGATCGCCGCCGTCAGCGTCGTCTTGCCGTGGTCGACGTGACCGATCGTCCCGATGTTCGCGTGCGGCTTGTTCCGCTGGAATACGCCCTTGGCCATCGCTGTCGCCTACTCCTTCGCCGCCCCGCCTCGAGGTCGGCCCCACTCGATGTTCGCCCAACCGTGCCGGCGCCCCGCGGGGCGGTCCGGCCACTCGATTACCTGGAGCCCCCGATGAGATTTGAACTCATGACCTCGTTCTTACCAAGAACGCGCTCTACCACTGAGCTACAGGGGCCGGTGTGATACGGCTCCGTCTGCCCCGAGAGGCAGGCACGTCGCCGGGATCGCTGCATGGTGCACAGGGCAGGATTCGAACCTGCGTAGCCGTGAAGCGGCTGATTTACAGTCAGCTGGATTTAACCACTCTCCCACCTGTGCCCGGTCTGCTCCGTCCGTCACCGTCCGCGCCATGGCTGGGATTCGATCCCGCCTCAGGTTGGAGCCCGAGAGGGGACTTGAACCCACTAACCTTCCGATTACAAATCGGCTGCGCTGCCATTGCGCCACTCGGGCACGGCCGCTGGCCCGTTGGCCAGGAAGAGCAGGCCGCCCCTCGCCGAAGCGAAGCGCGGCCATTAGCCAGTATAGAAATCGCGATGCCCGAGGGTCAACGCATGGCCTCGGGCCGTTTTGGGGTCTCCCCCGGGGACCGGGGAGCCGCCGTTCGTGGCCACCCGGCTTCTTCCGTAGACTATCGCGGTGACCTCCCACCGCGCCGCCCCCGGTAGCCCTCGCCGCGCCATCTTCTATGGCTGGTGGATTGCCCTCGCCGGGGCGGGGCTGCAGCTGATCAACGGCAGCGTCCTGGGGCAGGCGTTCGGTTCGTACGCCGTCGCGCTCCGGCAGGACTTCCACTGGAGCACCACCTCGCTTTCCGCTGCCTCCGCCCTCCGCGAGATGGAGACCGGGGTCAACGGTCCGTGGCAGGGCACGCTCATCGACCGGGTGGGCTCGAGGCGGGTCGCCCGGGTGGGGGTCATCCTGCTCGCGGTCGGCCTCGTGCTGTTCAGCCGCGTCCAGAACCTCCCGCAGTTCTACGGTGCCTTCATCGTCATGGCGGTCGGGTCGAGCCTCATGGGCTACCTCACGCTGACGTCGCTGATGGTCCACTGGTTCGACCGTCGTCGATCCACCGCGCTCAGCCTCAACAGCGTCGGCGGCGCGCTCGCCGGGATGCTCCTCCCGTTCACCGTTGTCGGGTCGATTGAGGCCTACGGCTGGCGGGCGACCGTCCTCGGCAGCGCGGCGATCCTCCTGCTCGTCGGATTGCCGCTGTGCCAGGTCTTCATCGACACCCCTGCGCAGAAGGGGCTGCTGCCGGACGGCGAGTCACCGGACGACGCGTTCGCCGCGGAGCGCGAGGCCAACCGCGCAAACGAGTTGAGCTTCACGCTGCGCGAGGCACTGCACACGCCCGCCTTCTGGTGGGTGGGTTGTGGGCACGGCTCGGCGCTGTTCGTGGTGGCAGCGATCAACGTGCACCTGCAGCTGTTCCTCACGATCACGCGCGGCTATTCCCTGCACGAAGCGTCGCTCGTGACATCGCTGATCACGTCGATGTTCCTTATCGGCAACATCGGCGGCGGCATCATCGGCGACTACGCGAACAAGCGGATCCTGGCGATGTGCTGCATGGGCATGCATATGGTGGGCATGCTGCTGATCGCGAACTCCCCGAACACCGCGATGCTCGTCGTCGGCTCGGTGATCCACGGGCTGGCGTGGGGTGGCCGCGGGCCGCAGATGGCCGCGATCCGCGCGGAGTACTTCGGGCGCGCGTCCTTCGGCAAGATCATGGGCGTGTCGAACGGGATCATCATCATCGGGACGATCGCCGGGCCGCTCATCGCCGGCTACATGTACGACACCACCGGCAGCTACCGCATCGGCTTCGATGTGCTCGCATTGATGTCCGGTGCAGGCTCGATCTTCTTCTACCTCGCGAAGCCGCCCGCGCCGCCCGCGCGATACGTCGAGGCGCAGCGTGCGGCAGCGGCGGAAACAGAGGCAGACGCCGAGGTCGAGGTCAGCGGCGCACACTAGTCGTTGCGCGTCCCCGCCGTGCGATAGCGACAGCCGGATCCCGGGCGTAGCATCGAGCCGCAGCGAACCGCGCGGTCGCCCACCGATGCGCGCGTAGACCGGGCGATCGCATGTCCCACGCTCCATCCACCCCTTCGGAGCCTGTCGCTCCGCCGAGCAGGCGCGGCCTCTTCCCGCACCTCTTCTACGGCTGGTGGGTCGTCATGGCGTCCGGCGCCGTGAACCTGCTGCAGAACGCCCTGCTGAACCAGTCGTACGGCGCGTACATCCTGCATCTCCAGTCGGAATTCGGCTGGAGCAAGACACTCGTGTCCGGCGTCGCCGGCGCGCAGCAGCTCGTGCTCGGGTTCACCGGGCCGGTCGTCGGGATCATCCTCGACCGCCTCGGCCCACGGTTCGCGATGCGCGTCGGCCTGGTGCTGATGGCGATCGGCTTTGTGCTGCTGTCGATGATCCACAACGCGTTCCAGCTGTACGGGGTGTTCATGTTCCTCGCGCTGGGCGCGAACCTCACCGGCTACCTCTCGACGACGTTCACCGTCGTGCACTGGTTCGAGCGCCGACGCTCCTCCGCGCTAAGCCTCGCGAGCGTTGGTATGGCGTTCGGTGGGACGGCCGTGTACGTCGTCGTGTTGTCGCTGGAGCACTTCGGCTGGCGGAACACCGCGCTCATCTCCGCCGCCGCGCTACTGATCATCGGCCTGCCGCTGTCGCAGATCTTCGTGCACCACCCCGAGGACATCGGCCTCGAGATCGACGGCGGTCCAGCACGACCGAAGCCGGGCGAGATCGCGGACGCAGACACACCGCTCTCCACGCGCGGTCGCATCAACTTCACGCTGGGCGAGGCGATGCGTCACCCGACGTTCTGGTGGATCTGCTTCGGCCACACGTCGGCGCTGTTCGTGGTGCAGGCGGTGAACGTCCACCTGATCTCAGACCTCACGCACTCACTCGGCTACTCCGAGGCGAATGCATCGCTCGTACTCGCAGGCGTCACGGTGATGTTCGGCATCGGCACGGTGACGGGCGGCCTCGTCGGCGATCGCGGCGACCGCCAGATCGCGTCGATCGCCTGCATGGCGATGCACACCGTCGGCATGATCTTGCTGGCCTACGCCAGCAACGTGTTCATGGTGATTGGCTTCGTGGTTGTGCATGGCTACGCGTGGGGCTGGCGCGGTCCACAGATGGCCGCGCTGCGTGCCGACTACTTCGGCCGCGAGCACTTCGGGAAGATCATCGGCGTGTCGAACGTGGTCATCATCATCGGCCAGATCACGGGGCCGCTGATCGCCGGCTACTCGTACGACCACACCGGCTCGTACGTGCTGGGCTTCGATATCCTCGCGGGGATCGCGGCGTTCGGCTCGATCTTCTTCTGGCTCGCCAAGCGCCCCGACCCGCCCGCGCGTTACCTCGCCGCGAGCGCCGAGCTCGCCGCTACCGCCGAGGCCTGACGACCGGCCCCTGCGGGGTGTCCTCGACCATCACGCCCAACGCATCGAGCTCGTCGCGGATCTCGTCAGCACGCGCCCAGTTCTTCGAGGCACGCGCTTCGGTGCGTTCCGCCACGAGCCGCGCGATCGCTTCTTGATGTGTGATCTCAACGCCGAGCGTGCCGGCTTCTACGCGCATCTCTTGGCCGGTAAGTTGGACGGTAACATCGCGGCTCAGCGCCAAACCGAGGACGCCAGCGAGTTCGCGCAGCATCGCTTGTGCATCGCGCACGTCCTCGCCGGCGTCGCGTGCGCGGTTGATAGTCCGTGCAAGCTCGAACAACACGGCGAGTGCCTGTGGCGCACCGAGGTCGTTCTCCATCGCTTCGACAAAGCGCGCGCGCGTGTCAGCGACGTCGATTGTCGACGCTGCCGTCGCGCTGCCACGAACCTCGAGTGCATTTGCTAGGCGTCGCACTGCGGCGGTCGCTGCGGCCATCGCCTCGTCCGTGAGATTCGTCGCCGCGCGGTAGTGCGAGTTCAGTACGTACAGTCGGATCGCATCGGGCGACCAGCGCTCGAGGGCGTCTGCGGCGCTCACGACGTTGCCGATCGACTTCGACATCTTCTCGCCGTCGCGCTGCACCATGCCGTTGTGCATCCACAGGCGCGCGAAGACCTGGCCCTCGCCGTGTGCGGCCGCCTCCGCCTGCGCGATCTCGTTCTCGTGGTGCGGGAAGATCAGGTCGAGGCCGCCACCGTGGATATCGAACCGCTCGCCACCCTCGGCGGAGTACAGGTACGTCCTCGACATCGCGGAGCACTCGATGTGCCAGCCGGGGCGGCCCTTGCCCCACGGCGAGTCCCACGCCGGCTCGCCCGGCTTCGCCGACTTCCAGAGCGCGAAGTCGAGGGGGAACTCCTTCTCCTCGCCCGGCTCGAAGCGCGTGCCTGTTCTCAGATCCTCGATGTTGCGATGGGACAATTTGCCGTAGTCGGCCTTCGCGCGGACGCGGTAGTAGACGTCACCGGAGGGCGTCACGTAGCCGTAGCCGTGATCGACGATCTCCTGCGTCATCGCGATGATCGGGCCGATCTCCTGCGTGACGCGGGGACGCACATCCGGCTTCATGAGCCCGAGGCGTGTCTGCTCGTCCTCCCACTGCGCGATGTTCTGGTTCGCGAGCTCCAGCGGATCGACGCCGAGCATCGCGCCGCGGTCGATGAGCTTGTCGTCGACGTCCGTGTAGTTCGAGACGTACGTCACCTCGAGGCCGCGCCAGCGCAGGTAGCGCACGAGCACGTCGTAGACGATGAGGGACATCGCGTGGCCGACGTGGGCGGAGTCGTACGGGGTCACGCCGCAGACGTAGATGCCGATCTTCCCGGGGACGACGGGCACGAGCTCCTCGAGCTCGCCGCTCATGGTGTTGCGCAACTTCAACGCGTCAGGCCCTCAACCCTCGGTTCCATGTCACGTACGGCCGCCGATCGCACATCCGGCGACTGGGCGGTGAGCTGCGCCTCGAGGGTGGCGATCCGGCGTTCGAGCGCGTCGATGCGGTCCCACTCGGGGTCGGGCAGGCGCTCGACGGTTTCGTTCGTGCGGTTGGTGTACGCGATGATGTGGCCCGGCACGCCGACCACGGTCGCGCCCGCGGGCACGCTGGACACGACGACGGAGCCCGCGCCGATGCGCGCACCCTCGCCGATGGTGACCGCGCCGATGATCTTGGCGCCGGCGCCGATCATCACGTTGTCCTCCAGCGTGGGGTGGCGCTTCTCGCGTCGCGTGGAGGTGCCGCCGAGCGTCACCCCCTGCGTCAGGTGGCAGCCGTTCCCGATGATGGTCGTCTCGCCGATCACGACGCCCATGCCGTGGTCGATGAAGAAGTCATGCCCGATCTGCGCGCGCGGGTGGATCTCCACGCCCGTCAGCATCCGCGCTGCGTGCGACATGACGCGCGCGGTGAGATGCCACCCGGCGGCATCGATGCGGTGCGAGATGCGGTGGAGCAGCAGCGCGTGCACGCCGGGGTAGGTCAGCAGCACCTCAAGGCGCGAGCGCGCGGCCGGGTCACGCCGCTGCGCGGCGTCCAGGTCATCGCGAACTTCTGCGATCCAGCCGGCCGGCCAGGTCAACGTGCGGCTCCCCATTGCCCGCGGAGTGTGCCGCTCCGCCGGGGTCTCAAGACTGCTTATGGTACATCCTCCTCGAGGAGCACCACGGCCATTGCAGCCAGCGCGCGCCCGGACCCGAGCTCGTCCACGCCCTCGTTCGTCGTCGCCTTCACGTTCACACGCCCGGGCGCCACGCCGAGCACGACCGCGATGGACTCGCGCATCGCCTCGATGTGCGGGCCGAGGCGAGGGCGCTCCGCGATGACGGTGGCGTCCACGTTCCCCACGGTGAAGCCGCGTGCCGCGACGAGTCGCTGTACCCGCTTCAGCAGCTCCCGGCTGTCGATGTTGCGCGTGGTCGGGTCGCCCGGGGGGAAGTGCTGCCCGATGTCGCCCTCGCCCGCCGCGCCGAGGATGGCGTCGATGATCGCGTGGATGAGGGCGTCGCCATCGGAGTGCCCTTCGAGCGCCGCTCCATCCGGGACCTCCACGCCGCCGAGGCGGAGGACGCCCTTCTCGGGGTGGCGAAACCGGTGCAGGTCGTAGCCGATACCCACGCGCATGGTTATCCCCGTCCTGCTGGCGTGGTCGCCTGGACGCCGGCGACCAGCGCCCGCGCCCACTCGAGGTCCGCCTGCGTCGTGATCTTGCGGTTCAACTCGTCCCCGGCCACGACGAACACGCTCGCGCCGAGGCGCTCGACCATGCTCGCGTCGTCCGTGACATCGTCCAGCACGCGCGCGTGGGCGTCGCGGAGGAGCTGGCCGCGGAACGCCTGCGGCGTCTGGATCGCGCGCAGCGGCGCGCGGTCGACCGTGTCGAGGACGCGCCCTTCGGCGTCGACGCGCTTCAGCGTGTCGGCCACGGGCACGCCGGGGACCGCCGCCCCACGCTGGCGCGCCGCCTCCAGCACCCGGGTGTTGAGCGCCGGGGTCGCGAACGGGCGCGCGCCGTCGTGCACGAGGTACCACGCCGCCTCGGGCGCGGCGGCGAGGCCGGCGGCGACGGAGTCCTGACGTCGCGCGCCACCCTCGACGCAACGCACGTCGACGCCGGCGTGCGCGAGGATCGCGGCGAAGGCATCGTGCCGCTCGCGCGGGCCGACGGCCACGACGGTCGAGACGCCCGGCGTCGCGGCGAGCGCGCGCAGCGCGTACTCGATGACCGCGCCCTCGCCGAGGGGCGCCCAGATCTTGTCGACGCCGCCCATGCGCGACGAGCCGCCGGCCGCGAGCACGATCGCGACAACCTCGTCACCGTTTGGCGGGAGCGCCTGCGTCATGCCGTCATTCTAGGGGCGGCTGTGTTGTGGATCGCGCGGGACTGGTGCTCTCGATGGTCCGCCGCAGCCACCTCCACCCTCGCCCTCCCCCATCAAGGAGGAGGGGGCCTGACCTGATCCCCTCCCCCTTGATGGGGGAGGGTTGGGGTGGAGGTGGTGAATCCCGCCTCGAACGTCGGGAACGCGGACGGCGGAAGTGCTACGGGTAGAACCCACGCAGGTCGATCGCTGCGACGACACGCTCGATGCCGATCCAGTTCGCGGCCTGGCGCTGCGGGACGGGCTTGCCGTTGTTCGCGGCTCGCGCGGCCACGGCCTGGAACGCGACCGACATGATGCGCTTGAGTTCCTCGTTCACCTGCGCCTCCGTCCAGTGGAGGTACTGGCGCGCCTGCACCCACTCGAAGTAGGAGACGGTGACGCCGCCGGCGTTGGCGAGGATGTCCGGGATGATCGGGATGCCGCGCTCGTTGAGGATCGCGTCTGCCTCGGCGGTCGTCGGCCCGTTCGCCGCCTCGACGATCAGCTTCGCGCGGACGTTCGGTGCGTTGTCCTTGGTCAGCACGCTCTCCACAGCCGCCGGCACCAGCACGTCGACCTCCGCGGTCAGCACTTCGTCCGGGGCGATCTCCTCCGTCGATCCCGGGTTCTGCTCGTGCCACTCCCTGAGGGTGTGCGTGCCGTTGCCCGCGTAGGCATAGGCCGCGGTGACGTCGATCCCCTGCGGGTTGTGCAGCGCGATGAAGCGATCGGAGAGGTGCGTGATGACGCCGCCCGCCTCGTGGATGACGCGTGCCGCGACGCTCCCGACGTTGCCGAAGCCCTGCACGGAGACGGTCTTTCCGCGGACGCCGCCCTGCGCGGCGAGCTGCGCCTCCAGGACGTAGAGCACGCCTCGACCGGTCGCCTCGAGGCGCCCCTCGGATCCGCCGATCGCGACGGGCTTGCCGGTGACGACGGCGGGGATCGTGTAGCCGTGCGACATGGAGTACGTGTCCATCATCCACGCCATGGTCTGGGCGTTCGTGCCCATGTCCGGCGCGGGGATGTCCTTGTCGGGCCCGATGATGGGCTCCAGCTCCGAGGTGAAGCGGCGTGTGAGGTTCTGGAGCTCGCGCATCGACAGTGCGGTGGGGTCGACGATCACGCCCCCCTTCGCGCCGCCGAACGGAAGGTTGACCACGGCGCACTTCCACGTCATCAGCATCGATAGCGCTTTCACGTCATCGAGCGTCAGGCTTGCGGAGTAGCGGATGCCACCCTTGGTTGGGCCGAGCGCGGAGTTGTGGATGATCCGCGCGCCCTCGAACATGCGCACCGAGCCGTCGTCCATCTCCACGGGGAAGTGCGTCTGGAAAATCGTCTTCCACGTCGTGAGGTAGTCGCGGTACTTCGCGTCGAGGTTGATCTCGTCCGCGGCGTTGTGGAACTGGGCGAGGACGCCCTCGAGGATGCTGTCGACCATCGGTCCGCCTCTTTCCGCGCGTGGTGCGGGTGCGGATCGATGGTACCGCTCGGCCGCTGCGTCACCGTTACGCGGACAACAACGAGGGCTCCCGCAAGGGAGCCCTCGAAGATTCGTATCCAGCCGCGGACGCGGCGAGCGGACTACTCCGGCTCGGCCACGTAGGACGCGACGCCCGCGAACTCCGCCTTCATCCCGTCCGGGGTGGCGAAGACCGACGAGGTTTCGCCGATCAGCGCTTCCTGGCGCTCGAAGTCGAAGATGAACGGCAGCAGCATGGACTCCGGCATCGCGATCTCCGCGATCGGCGTGGGCCGCTCGACGGTGATCTTGGCGCGCGCCGGGATCAGCTTGCCGATGATCACGTTTTCCTTCAGGCCGTGGAGCCGGTCCGTGCGGCCCGACATCGCCGCCTCGGTCAGCACGCGCGTCGTCTCCTGGAAGGAGGCGGCGGCGAGGAACGAGTCGGTCGACAGGGACGCCTTCGTGACGCCCAGGAGCACCGGCACCACCGTCGGGGGCGTCTTGCCCTCGGCGATGAGCTGAGACGAGATCGCCTCGAACTCGGCGCGCTCCAGCAGCTCTTCCGGCAGCAGGTCCGTGTCGCCCGGCTCTTCGACGCGCAGCTTGCGCATCATCTGGCGGACGATGACCTCGATGTGCCGGTCGTTGATGTTCACACCCTGCGACCGGTAGACCTTCTGCACCTCGTCCACGAGGTAGAGCTGCACGGCCTCCGGGCCCATGATCGCGAGCACGTCCTGGGGGTTCAGCGAACCCTCGGTCAACTGCTCGCCCGCCTTCACGAACTCGCCACCCTCGACGCGGATGCGCGAGTTCGCCGGCACCGGGTAGTCGCGCTTGTCGATGATCTCGCCCGTCACGCGCAGCGCCGTCGGACGGCGGCGGTTGCCCGTGCGGATGAATTCGACGCGGCCGAAGGCCGGCGACTTCAGCGGGACCATCGGCAGGTCGGACTCGACGCCCTCCTCCGGGGTGGCGATCACCTGGTCGATCTCGACCTGCGCGCCATCCTCGATGGTGACGTCGTAGCCCTCGGGCAGCGCGATCTGCTCGCTGACCGAACGCGTGGACTGCACCTGCAGCACGCGCTGGTCGCCGGAGCGGGTCAGCGTCACCACACCCTCGATCTCCGAGATGATCGCCTGCCCCTTGGGCACGCGGGCCTCGAAGATCTCCTCGACGCGGGGCAGACCGGACGTGATGTCCAGGCTGCTCGCGACGCCGCCGGTGTGGAACGTCCGCATCGTGAGCTGCGTGCCCGGCTCGCCGATGGACTGCGCGGCGATGATGCCGATCGCGACGCCCTCCTCGACGAGGCGGCCCGTCGCGAGCGACGTGCCGTAGCACATCTGGCAGATGCCGCGCGCCAGCTGGCACGCGAGGGCGGAGCGCACGAAGGCCTCCGTCACGCCTGCCTCGGCGACACGGTTCGCCAGCGGCTCCGTGATCTCCTGGTTCGGCTCGACGAGGATCTCGCCCGTGTTCGGGTCGACGATCGCCGCCGCCGCCCAGCGGCCGGTCAGCCGCTCGGCGAGCGAGGCCAGCAGGGTCTCGTTCTCGCGCAGGCGCACCCAGATCCCGGGGATCGGGTCGTGCTCACCGACGCACGAGCCGGGCTGCACGACGATGTCCTGCGACACGTCGATCATGCGGCGGGTCAGGTAGCCCGAGTCCGCCGTACGAAGCGCCGTGTCCGCGAGGCCCTTGCGGGCGCCGTGCGTGGAGATGAAGTACTCGAGGACCGACAGACCCTCGCGGAACGAGGAGCGAATCGGCAGCTCGATGATGCGGCCCGTCGGGTCGCTCATCAGGCCGCGCATCGCGCCCATCTGCCGGATCTGCGCGATGTTTCCCTTCGCGCCGGAGTTGGACATCATCGCGAGCGAGCCCGTCGGACGCAGGTTCCCGTACAGGGTCTCCTGCATCTTGTTGGTCGTCTCAGTCCAGACGGTGATGGCGTTCTGGTACTTCTCATCATCGGTGACGAGACCCATCTGGTACTGCTCTTCCATCTCGTCGATGCGGGCGTCCGCAGCGGCGATCAGGGCGGGCTTCTCCAGCGGGACGGTGATGTCGCTCACCGCGATGGTGATGCCGGACTGGGTGGCGTAGCGGAACCCGATGTCCTTGATGGCGTCCACCAGGAGCACGGTCGCCTCCGGGCTCACCTCGCGGTGAGTGGTGGAGACCAGCTCGCGCAGCTTCTTCTTGTCCATCGTGACGTTCTGGAACCCGAGTTCCTGCGGCACGATCTCGTTGAACAGCACGCGGCCCACCGTCGTGTCCACGAACGTCCCTGCCGGCGTGCGGTAGTGGATCGGCGTGTGGATCGTGACGTTGTTCGTCTGGTACGCGAGCTGCACTGCGGCGAAGTTGCCGTAGCTCTTGCGAGCGATCGGCGCGGCGCCGACCTTGTCGCTGTCGAACTTGTCGAAGGTCATGTAGTAGCAGCCCAGGACCATGTCCAGGGTCGGCGCAACCACCGGCTCACCGTCCGAGGGCGAGAGCAGGTTCTTCGTCGAGAGCATGACCTGGCGCGCCTCCGCCACCGCCTCGTAGGACAGCGGGACGTGGACGGCCATCTGGTCGCCGTCGAAGTCCGCGTTGTACGCGAAGCAGACGAGCGGGTGCAGACGGATCGCCGAGCCCTCCACGAGGACGGGCTCGAACGCCTGGATGCCCAGACGGTGCAGCGTGGGGGCGCGGTTCAGGAGCACCGGGCGGTCCTTGATGACCTGCTCCAGCACATCCCAGACCTCGGGCTGCGCACGCTCAACGATGCGCTTGGCGCTCTTGATGTTGTGCGCGAGTCCCTGCTTCACCAGCTGGTGCATGACGAACGGCTTGAACAGCTCGAGCGCCATCTTCTTCGGCAGGCCGCACTGGTGCAGGCGCAGCGTCGGGCCAACGATGATGACCGAACGGCCCGAGTAGTCGACGCGCTTGCCCAGTAGGTTCTGGCGGAAGCGGCCCTGCTTGCCCTTCAGCAGGTCAGAGAGCGACTTCAGCTTGTGGTTGCCGGAGCCCGCGAC
>CAIXBH010000132.1 GCA_903917615.1 uncultured Chloroflexota bacterium
ATCCTGCACAACATCGGCCGGCTCGCGCTCGACCAGCACCGTCCCCGCCTCCTCGAACGTGCGGTCCGTCTGGCGGCGGACGAGAAGCTCCCGCTGGTCGAGGCGGAGCGCGAGGTGATGGGCTTCACGGACGCGGAGGTCGGCGGCGCGCTGGCGCTCCACTGGAACTTCCCGTCCAACCTCGGCGATGCCGTCGCGCGCCACCAGTTGGACGTGGACGCACTGCCCGACCCGCGCAGCCTCGCGGCCTACGTGGTCCGCGCGCGACTCTTCGCCCGGGCCTCGGGACTGACGGATGGGCTCGACGTGCCCGCGCAGGCGGAGCCCGCCGCGGAATGGGGCATCCCGCCGGTCTCGCGCACTCTCGCGCAGTCAGGCGGCATGGCGGGCATCCAGGAGAAGGTGAACGCCTTCGTCGAGAGCGCCGTCTCCCGGGCATAGGCCCCGCCGCGCGAGCAGCACTTCGATAGACGCGAAGAAGGCGGGCCGATGGCCCGCCTTCGCGCCTGGTTACCGGCGTCCGGCGCCGACTACGCCCAGCGCCCCCGCACGTGCAGCGCGGCCTCGATGCGGTCCATCTGGCCGCCCTCGTGGTACTCGAGGAAGCGCAGGATGTTGCCCGCGAGGCTCTGCGCCGGGCGGCCCGGCGCGGCGTCCGGGATCTGCTGCGCGAGCGCGGCATCATCCCAGCCCTTGAGCGCCTCGAGGGAGGCCGTGTGGCCCGCCTTCGCCTCCGCGATCAGGTCAGCGACCGACTTGCTCGCGCGGTCGGCGATCGCCGCCTGGTTGCGCTCGTCGATGCTCATCGCAGGCGCAGCGCCCGCAGCCGGGGCGGCCGGCGCCGCCGGTGGGTTGAGGCGCGCGAGCGCGCGCTGACCGGCCGCGCCGATGTTCGAGGCCGCGGCGACGTGGCTGAGGCAGTCGCGGACGCTCCACTTGCCACCGTCATCGAGCAGCTTGTCGTCGGCGGAGGTCTCGATCTGGGCCTTGAGCGCGTCGAGTCGCGCGTCTGCCGCCTTCAGCGCGGCCTCGATGTCCTGTCGGGACGTCATCTGTTTCCCCCTCGTGTTCGCCGTTGCTTGGCGGGCCGGATGATACACGGGTGGGGTATCCGTGCGGTTACTACGCTGCGCGCCTCCCGAGAAGGTTCCAGAGGTCAACGAAGTAGTTCGCTTCGGCTTCGAGCAATACACCCGCCATCCGCGGCGGGCGGGACGGGACGTGAAGGACACCCCGACGCACGTCCAAAATGGCGACCTGCGTTCCCGCCGGCCGCGCACCGCGAGTGGAAGTCTCGAGGAGATGGAGGGCCATAGCCAACCGCTGCTTGGTGAGCGGCGCCTTCTTGAAATAGAGCTTCACGTAATGGTCGACACCGTCGACCCTGATGCCGAGTTCGGGATTGACGCGGACAGACAGCGCCCCCGATTCCCAGATGACCTTCGGCGGCGACTCAACCCACTCGACCGCTTGCGCACGCGGCAAAGTTCGGCTGCTTCTTCTCGGAAGCAACTGAGACGATCTCCTGTAGAAGCACTGCAGAGAAGCCAGACGGCTCGATAACCGTGATGCCCTCACGCAGCCGCTTGTAGTAGTCGGCTACGAAGTCGTAGCCGTTCGCGTATTGTTCGCGCGCGTCCAGCACCTGCTGAAGGCGTTGGGCGGGCGTCGCGGTCTGAAAATCCAAGAAGGTGGTGAAACTAATCGTCGGCACCGACAACACCGCTTCCTCTGGGGAGGCACCTCGATTCTATAGAACGCGCGTTCTCATGTCGAGGTCTTCTAGCCTCCTACACACCGAGTGCTACCATCGCGCACGGGCCGCTGGCAGCGGCCCGTTCTTACGTCAACGGTTGGCCGCGGACGCGGCCTCGGTGAGGCGGATTCCCCTCGGGGGCGGAGTTAGGGCGTCATGAAACTGCACGAGTACCAGGCGAAGGAGCTCCTCGCTCGCTTCGGCGTCCCCGTTCCGAAGGGCCGCGTCGCGCGGACCCCGGAAGAGGCTGCCGCGATCACGAAGGAGCTGGGCGGCAAGGCCGTCATCAAGGCGCAGGCCCACACGGGCGCGCGCGGCAAGGCCGGCGGCGTGAAGGTCGCGAACTCCCCCGAGGAGGCCGCGGAGCACGCCAAGGCGATCATCGGGATGCAGCTGGTGACCCACCAGACCGGCCCGCAGGGCCTCCCGGTCTCCGCCGTCCTCGTCGAGGAACTCGTCGACATCGCGCGGGAGCTCTACCTCAGCGTCGCGATCGACAACACCCCCGGCATGCCGGTGATCATCGCCAGCGCCGAGGGCGGTATGGACATCGAGGAGGTGGCCGCAAACCACCCCGAGTCCATCCACAACCAGCACGTGGACCCCGCGGCCGGCTTCCAGCCGTACCAGGGCCGCGCGATCGCCTTCAAGCTCGGCCTGACCGGTGACCTCCTGAACCCGGCCGCCGCGCTCATCGGCAACCTCGTGAAGGCCTTCGAGGCCAGCGACGGCTCGATCGCCGAGATCAACCCGCTGGTCGTCACGAAGGACGGCAAGCTCCTCGCCGCGGACGCGAAGTTCTCCACGGACGACAACGCGGACTACCGCCAGAAGGCGATCACGGAGATGCGTGACCGCTCGCAGGAGGCGGAGCGCGAGCTGGAGGCCCACGACGCGGGCATCCAGAACTACGTGAAGCTCGATGGCGACATCGGGTGCCTCGTGAACGGCGCCGGCCTCGCGATGGCGACGATGGACGCGATCAAGTTCGAGGGCGGTGACCCGGCGAACTTCCTCGACATCGGCACCGCGAACAACCCGGAGGCGGTCGTCGCCGCGCTGAAGATCATCGGCGCGGACCCGGATGTGAAGGCCGTGCTGGTGAACATCTTCGGCGGCCTCGCCCGCACGGACGTGATCGCCCAGGGCATCGTGGACGCGCGCAACCAGGGCCTCATCCCGCAGCCCACGGTCGTCCGGCTCGCCGGCACGAACGTCGAGGCCGGCATGAAGATCCTCGACGACTCCGGCCTCGACTTTGGCCGCGCGGACGGCTTCGCCGAGGCAGCGCGCCTCGCCGTCGCCGCCTCGAAGAAGTAAGGGCACTACCGATGTCAGTCTTGATGAACAAAGACAGCAAGGTCGTCATCCAGGGCTTCGGCGGCGCAGGCCAGCGCGAGGCCGCGAACGGCAAGGCCTTCGGCACGCAGATCGTCTGCGGCGTCACCCCGGGCCGCGGCGGCCAGGTCATCGACGACACGCCGATCCGCAACACCGTCGAAGAGGCCGTGAAGGAGTTCGGCGCGAACGTCTCGCTGATCTTCGTCCCCGCCCCCTTCGCCGCCGACGCGATCCTCGAGGCCGAGGCCGCGGGCGTGCCGGTGATCATCTGCATCACGGAGGGCATTCCGGTGCTCGACATGGTGAAGGTGAAGCGCGTCATGAAGGGCTCGAAGTCGCGCCTGATCGGGCCGAACTGCCCGGGCGTGATCTCGGTGGCAGACCACGCGCGTGCCGGCATCATGCCGGTGGACGTCTACATGGAGGGCCACGTCGGCGTCATCTCGCGCTCCGGAACGCTGGTCTACGAGGCCGTGGACCAGCTCACCCGCCTCGGCATCGGCCAGTCGGGCTCGGTCGGCGTCGGCGGCGACCCGATCATCGGCACGACGCAGCGCGAAGCGCTCGAGCTGTTCGAGAACGACCCGGACACGAACGCGATCGTCCTCATCGGCGAGATCGGCGGCACGGCCGAGCAGGAGGCCGCTGAGTACATCAAGACGATGAAGAAGCCCGTCGTGGCCTTCA
>CAIXBH010000133.1 GCA_903917615.1 uncultured Chloroflexota bacterium
CGATCGGGGCGCGCGACTCTGCACCTGCCTCGAGCTTCAGCGCGAGCGGGAACATGCCGAACACCATCGTCGCGGACGTCATCAGGATCGGGCGGAGTCGCGTGCGCGCTGCCTCGGACAGGGCAGCCGTGCGCTCCATGCCCTCCGCGCGCAGCGTGTTGGCGTAGTCGATGAGCAGGATGCTGCTCTTCGCGACCAGCCCTTCCGCCATCACCAGGCCGATGATGGAGAAGATGTTCAGCGTGTTGCTCGTGACCCACAGGCCGATCAGCGCGCCGAAGAGTCCGAGGGGCACTGCCATCATGCGCACCATCGGATAGAACCAGGACTGGTACAGCGCGACGAGCAGCATGTACTCCAGCACGACGGCCAGCACGAGCGCCTGCGTCAGCGATGCGATCGCGACGTTCAACTGCTGCACCGAGCCGCCGAGCGTGACCGAGAAGCCGGGCGGAAGCTCGAGCGTCTTGATCGCGGCCTGCAGGTCATCGGCGACAGGGCCGAGTGCGCGCCCCGTTGCGGTGCCGCGGAGCGTGAGCGTCCGGTTCCGGTTCAGGCGCTGAATCTGCACCGGCCCGCTGCCGTTGCTGATCGTCGCGATCTGCCCCACCGTCACGACCGTTGCGGGGGTGGTGGTCGGCGTCGTCGCGGTGGCGGTCGCCGTCGTGGCGGTGGTGGCGGCTGCGGTCGCCGCGCCCCCCGCGCCGGTCCCGGTTCCGGCGACGATCGGGATCGCCAGGATGCGATTCAGGTCTGCGGACGTGTTGTTCTTGCCGATGAGCGTGATGTCTTCCTGGACCTGGCCCGGGCGGCGCAACTGTGTCACCACGCTGCCGGTGAGGCTGGTCCGCAGCACCGTGGCGACCTGCTGCGAGGTCACGCCCAGCTGGGCCATCCGCGCGGGATCGAGCGTGAGGCGCAACTCCGGCGTCCCCTGCAGTCCGGTGCTCTGCAGAGCGGTCAGCCCCTGCACGGTGGTGCCCACCGCCTGCACCTGCGTCGCGACCTGCGTCAACGTGTCGAGGTCCGGCCCCTGGATCAGCACGCTGACCGAAGTGGTGCCGCCCCCTCCGCCGCCGGGCCCGCCGCCACCGAGCGGGCTCGCCACGTTCGCGGAGACCTGCCCGCCGGGGATGCTCCGTCCCTGCTGACGAATGAGGTCGGCGATGTCGAACACCGAGCGCTTGCGCTCGTCCTTCGGCGCGAGCTCGAGCGCGATGTTCGCGCCGGTCGTGTTCGTGCTCGTGAACACGTTCTTGACCTCGGGGATCGCCTGCACGATGCCCTCGAGCTGCCGGGTGGCGTCATCGACCGCGGTGAGCGAGGTGCCCGGGGGCATGTCGAGGCTGACGCGCAGCGTCCCGTTGTCCTCCGCAGGCGCGTACTCGCTGCTGATGACACCGAACTTCAGCATCAGCGCGCTCACCACGAGCAGCGCGATCACGGAGCCGGCGATCGGCCACCGGAGTCGCACGGTCAACGGCACGATCCGCCCGACGAGGTCGCCGAGGCGGGCGAACTTCGCGTCCCACCAGCGCCCGAAGACCGCGAGCCAACCGCTGTCTCCCGCGCGATCCTCGGCGTGTCCCAGCCATCGCGAGGCGATCATCGGCGTCAGGGTGAACGAGATGAGGAGGGAGAGCAGCGTCGCGATGACGACCGTCAGGCCGTACTGGCGGAATAGCTGCCCCACGGTGCCGGAGACGAATGCGATCGGCGCGTAGACGATGACGTCGGCGAGCGTGATCGCGATCGCCGCGAGGCCGATCTCGCTGCGTCCGTTCAGCGCGGCGTCGTGCGGGCTCTCGCCGAGCTCCAGGTGCCGGTGGATGTTCTCGAGCACCACGATCGAGTCGTCGACGAGGATGCCGATCATCAGCGCCAGCGCCATCAGGGTCATGATGTTCAGCGTGAAGCCGAGCATGAACATGAACATGAAGGTGCTGATCAGGACTGTCGGGATCGCGAACAGCACGATCGCGGTGTTTCGCCACTGGTGGAGGAAGAGCAGCATCACCGCGCCCACGAGGAAGATCGCGAGGAGCAGGTCGCGCTGAATCGCGTCCAGGGACGCGCGCGTGAAGATCGAGTTGTCGTTCGTGACCTGCAGCGTCGTGCCCTGCGGGAGCAGCGCCTTCAGAGCCTCGACCTTCGCCTTGACGTCGTTCGAGACCTGCAACTCGTTGGCGTCCGACTGCTTGACGACGGTGAGGCCGACCGCGTCCTTGTTGTTCATGCGCTGGAACTGCGTCTGGCGCTTGTACCCCTCGGCGATCGTCGCGACGTCGCGCAGTAGCACGGGCCCGCCGGTGGTCTGCGCCACGACCAGCTGGTCCATTGCCGGCATCTTGTCGAACGCGCCGACCGAGCGCAGGTTCAGCGTCTTCGTGCCCTGCTCGAGGCTCCCGACCGGGGCGGTGACGTTTGCGGCCACGAGCGCGTTCGAGAGCTGCTGAATCGTGAGCCCGTAGGAGGCGAGTCGGGCGTAGTCGACGGTGACCTGCACCTCGCGCTGCAGGCCGCCGGAGATCGTGACACTCGCGACGCCGCCCACGGACTGGAGCTGCGGCTGCAGGTCGATGTTCGCGAGGTCGAAGAGCTGGTCGGTGGGTGCGCCGCTCAGGGCGATGTTCAGGATCGGGATCGCGTTCGGGTCGGCCTTGAAGATGCTCGGGTCCGTCGCGTCGGTCGGGAGCTGCCGGCGGATCGCGGAGAGGCGGCGGCCGACGTCCAGTGCCGCCGCGTCGACGTTCGTGCCGGTGACGAACTGCAGCGTGATGTTGGCGCGGCCCTCGTTCGAGCTCGACGTGATGCTGTCGATGCCGGGCATACCCGAGAGCGCGTTCTCGATGGGTTGCGCGATGAGCTGCTCGACATCGGTGGCCGAGGCCTGTGGGTACTGGACGTTGATGCCGAGGAATGGCACGTCGATTGGGGGGAGGCGGTCGATGCGGAGGTGGGTGTACGAGACGGCGCCCATCAGAACGACGCCGAGGATCGCCATGAGCACCGTCAGCGGGCGCTGGATAGCGAGTCGTGTCAGTCCCACAGTCCCGCTCCGTTCTGCGCCCGGCGGCGCGAGGTCCCGTTGCTGCTCCCGGTGGGACGAGGAGCGGTTGCGTCGCCACGTCGGGGCGTCGCAGTGGTGATAGGGGGGAGGCCGTGCCGGGCGTGGCCCGCGTCTGCGCCTTGAACCTGCATCAAGACCAGCAGCCCTGAGACAAGCACCCTCCGCCCGACGCCGCCGCGGCGTTCCCGCCCGGCGTCACCCGCCAGCATCTTACCGGGACTGACGAAAAGGGTGTTAACCCCGTCAGGCAGACCGTGGGGCGGCCCGGGCCGCCGGTTCTCAGCCCGCCGCGCGGAGGTGCCTGCGCAGCCCCTCTTCGCCCCAGCGCATGACGATGTCGTGGTTCCAGTTGAAGACCGGGCGGGCGATTGGCGCCAGCACGTTCATCCATGCCTTCGTCGTGTGCACGTCCCAGCGGTAGCGCACGTGCGTCCCCCCGGCAGTCGCTTCCAGTTCCCAGCGACCGATGCCGGCCAGTTCGCCGCTCGACGCGCCCTCGAGCAGGGCCGGCCGCTCGATGCGGGTCGTGCGTACCTCGAATACGAGGTTGTACGGCAGCAGGCTGCGGAAGGTGTAGCGCCGCACGTTGCCGATCCCGTTCGGGTCTCCCGGGGTGACCTCCTCGACGCGCGGCACGCCGCGCCACCACTCCGGCCAGCGCGTGGAGTCGAGGATCGCGTCGAAGACCTCCTCGATGGGGGCATCGATCTCCCAGTTGCTGACGAAGTGGTACTCGGCCACGCTCACCAGCCCTTTCCGCGCGCCGGGGCGCCAGCGCGACGCATCAGCGGGGCCCGCAGCACAAGCGCGATCGCCAGACCGGCGAGGAATCCGGCGACATGCGCCTCCCACGCCACGCCCACGTCCCCGGTACTGAACTGCCCGACGAACCACAGGCCCAGGAAGATGAAGGAGGGGACGGGAATCAACCCGTAGATCCAGATCGCGAGCACCGGTCGCCCGGGGAAGAGCACGAGGTAGGCGCCGAGCACGCCCGCGATGGCTCCGGACGCACCCACAAGCGGTACCACGCTGCCCGGATGCAGCAGCGTGAAGCCCGCGGCGGCCGCGAGCCCGGCGACGAGGTAGAGCGCCGCGTAGCCGATGCGGCCGAACGCCTCCTCCACGTTGTCGCCGAAGATCCAGAGGAACCACATGTTCCCCGCGATGTGCAGCACGCCGCTGTGCAGGAACATCGAGACGAGGACGGAGAGGCCGAGGTTCTTGTCGGGGAAGAGCGGTGCCCCAACAGACTGTGCGAGGCAGCGCTGCGCATCGAGTTCCGCGACGTCGAGCGCGCGGCGGGTGACGAGTTCGCACGCGACCGCCGCGTAGTGGTAGAGGAACGCCAGCTCGGCCAGCTGTCCCTGGTGCGGCTGCCAGAGCGCGAAGACGAGGACGTTCGCGGCGATGATCGCCAGCGTGACGTATGCGACGCCGCGCGTCGGGTTCAGGTCGCGGATCGGGAACATCGCGCCTCGACGGTCTGGCCAGCGGCTTGGCCGTCCATCCTACCGGGCCCGCGGTGCTCCGCTCCAGATTCGCGCTGACTCGAACCAGGCGGCTGGCGCGCCGGCGCCAATCCTGTCATCGTCCCGACGAAGGAAAGAAGGACAGCCCATGTTTACGCGCATCGACCACCTCGTCATCGCGGTGCCCAGCGTGCCGGACGCAATCACCACCTACACGAACCTCGGGTTCCGCATCTACCCGGGCGGCGATCACCTCGGGCTTGGCACCCACTGCGCGATTTCCTTCCATGACGACCAGTACCTCGAGCTCGTCGCGCTGCGCGACCCAGCGGAGCATCGCGCCGCCGCCGCGCACAGCGCCGTCGCCGACGCCGGGCTCGAGGAGTTCATCGCGCGGGGCGGTGGCATCCGCGCCATCGTCCTCGCCACCGATGACCTCGCCGCGGAGGTGACGGCCATGCGCGGGCGCGGGGTCGAGGTGAGCGATCCGGAGACCGTGGAGCGCGTGCTGCCGAACGGGCACCGGCTCCGTTCGCTGGTTGCGGTGCCGACCGGGCTCCCGCTCCAGTTCGTGCAGCACCTCGATGACCTCGAGACGCGGCAGGCGCAGGTGCCCCAGCGCGCGCCGCACCCCAACGGTGTGCTCGAGTTCGACCGCATCTACGTCGCCGGCGCGAACCTCGACGACATGGTGGCGCGGTACCACCGCGCGCTCGGGGGTGAGGAGCCGCAGCGGCTGCCCGGCATCATCATCATGGCGAACATGGCGATGTGGACGTTCGGCCAGAGCCAGATCGTCCTCGCGGAACCGAGTGCCGATGGCCCGACTCGGTCGGCCCTGACGTATCGCGGCGAGGGCCCCTTCCAGGTCATTCACAAGACGAAGCAGATCCACGAGACCGGCGCGTTCCTCACGAGTCACGGCATCACCCCGGCGGCAGGCGGACGCCGCAGCACCGGGGAGATGGCGATCGTGGTCGGCGCGGCGGATGCCCTCGGCTGCAATCAGGGCTTTGTCGGGCCCGAGTCCTGACGCCAGGTCGCGTCGCCGCTACTCGTACGGCGGCACCTCGGTGGCGTTGAGGGTCACGGCCAGCATCGCGTAGTAGCCCACCGTCGCCATGAAGTCGATGAACGCCTGCTCGCCCAGCTGGGCGCGGACGGTGCTGAACGTCGCGTCGTCCACGCGGTGGTGGTTCAGGATCGCGCGGGTGAAGCGAATGAGGTTCGCGTCTTCCGGCTCGAGACCGACCTCGGACGTCCGGTTCACCACTGCGTCAATTGCCGCCTGCGGGACGCCAGCGCCGGGCGCGCTGAGGAGGTGTGCCGCGCGTTCGTAGTTGACGGCGCACTCGCAGGCGACGGTGAGAGCGGTGAGTTCGCGCACGCGCGGCGTCAGCTTCGACTCGAACCGCACGTAGGTGCCGAGGTGGGCCGAACGCAGTGCCACGTCCGGGCTGGGCAGCATGATCGCGAACGGCCCGCGCACCACGCCGTTCCGCGCCGCGGCGATCGCGTCGAACGCGGCGTGCGACTCCGCAGGCAGGGCGTCCTTGGTCCGATGTTCCGGCAGTCTGGCCATCTCGTATCCCCTCCATCGCGACGGCGGTTGGCGCCGTGCAGCGTAGCAGCAGCGGGCCGCGGTAGCCGACGCTCGGCATCGCGGTCACGCCTCGGTGACGACCGGCGCGCAAGGATCGCGCCGAACGGTAGCCCGCTGATCCCCGTTCCATCTGTGTAATCGTCCCGGGTGGCACCCCCGGTCGGACGGGGAGGCCAGCATGTCGCGTGGCACTGGTGTGAGATCCATGCTCGTCGCGGCGGTCGCCTTCGCCGCGCTCATCCTCGTGGGGAGCGCGTCCTCCGAGGTACCGCGCGCGCTCGCCGCCGGCCCGCTGCTGTTCCCGGCGGCGGCCGGTTCCACGTGGCAGGTGGCCAGCGGCTACAACACCGCGACGCACTCCGTCGCCGACAAGAACGACCCCTACGCCCTCGATCTGGTACGTACGGACGCGCCGACCGACGGCACGACCGTGCTCGCGCCCGTGGATGGCACCGTGCGGTTCGCTGACGCGAGTTGCCTCTCGATCACGGACGCGCAGAGCACCACCGTGCTGCTGTGCCACCTGTTCCCAATCGCGGGACTGCGAGGCAAGACCGTCGTACGCGGGCAGTCACTCGGCGTCGTGGCGCCGCCGGGTCAGGCGAACAACAACGGCCTCGCGCACATTCACATGGCACTGAGCATCGCCAACAACCAGCCGCTCCCGTTCGCGGGCGCGTATGTCCTCGACGGCGTGTCGCTGCCTGCGACCGCGGACGCGAACGCGTATGCGGGTACCACGTTCACCTCTACGAACACGTCGATGCTGAGCGTCGATGCCGGCCCGGACCTCCAGGTGCGCCCGGGGACAGCGGTGACGCTCACCGCGCTGGCGAGCAGTCCCAGCGGCGTGACGTTCGCCTGGAAGCAGATGTCGGGACCAAGCGTGTCGATTGCGAACAGCGGCGCGAGCGCCGTGTTCACCGCGCCGGCGACGAACAATGCCACGCTGGTATTCCAGGTGGTGGCCGTCAATGCGATCGCGCAGACGGCCAATGACACCGTGTCCGTCCGCACGAACACCAGCGCGCCGGCGCTGGGCTCGGGCGCGTTCGTCGCGCCGCCTGTATTCAGTACCGGTGGGCTCGCGCTCGCGGTGTACGGCGACGGCACGGTCGATCAACTTGAGGCAGCCGTCCGCAGTGCGGGCGGGTCGGGCGTCTGGATCCAGGACGGCAGCGGTGCGTACCAGTTGCTGGTCGTCGGGGGCCCCGCGTTCATCAATGCCCCGGTGCGCACCGCCTTCGCGAACGGGTTCACCATTCCCACCGCCGTGACGCTGACCCGCTAGAGCGGCGAACGCCGCGCGGCGGCGTTCGTTACAACCCTCGAACGGCCGCGATCACGCCGCGAGGCGTGAGGCGCCCGCACGAGAGGAGCGAGCGATGATCCCGGCGATTCAGACCGCAGCTGCGGGGCGACTGCTCGCAGCGTTCGGACTCGGCGCATCGCTCGTGCTGGGCGGTGTCGCCGCGAGCGGCCAGCCCAATGTGGTCACGCAGGCTGCGAATGATCTCAGCGCGAACGTCGCGACGTGGATCACCGAGGCATCGCAGCCCCAGGGCGCGGTCGTGCTGCCGCCGTTGCAGACGGACGCGCAGAGCGGCGTCCTCCGGGAGGCGGCGCCGATCTCGGCGCCAGCCATCGATGTCCGCATGATGCTGGCGCCCGCCGACCCGACGGGCGTCGATGTCGCCGCATCGGGGGCACAGACCACCTCGCCGGTGGCGATCACGGTCGGAGGTATGGAGGCTCATCCGGTCTCCGACCGTCCGGTCGACCGCTAGCGAGGCGGACCGCACGCGTCGCCGGCGGTACGTGGTGCCGCCCGGGTCGCCGCCGGCGACGCGTGCCACAGACACCAACACGAACGAGGCCCGGCATTGCCGGGCCTCGTCACGTCAGGTCGCGCGAGAGGCGGAGGAGGAGTGTCGTCACTCCTCGCCCTCGCGGAACGAGATCAGCGCGGCTCCTTGCTCAGGATCGCGCCGGCGCCGTGGGCGAGCATGCCGGTGCAGACCAGCATGTTCTCCACGTCCTTGATCTGTCGTGCGCCATCGCCCGGCTTGTCGTCGGCGCGGCCCTGCACCTGCAGCACCGCCTCGACCCAGTGGCCCATCCCGTGGAGACGTCCCTCGGAGATATTGCCGCCGAACGTGTTCACCGGCAGGCCGCCGTCGCGCTCGATCATGCCGTTCTGGATGAACTCGGCAGCCTCGCCGCGACCGCAGAAGCCCATGCTCTCCAGCCACCAGTAAATGTCCGGCGAGTAGCCGTCGTAGAACTCGCAGCCCTGGATGTCCTTCGGCGTCATGTCCGTGCCAGCCCAGAGCGTGCGGCCGATGTTCCCGGACGAGGCGTACTGCCACTCCTCGGGCGGACGCAGGCGCCAGTCCCAGCCGCCCGAGCCGTACGCCGTGACGTAGACGGGCTTCTGCTTCATGTCCGCGACCTTGTCCGCGCGCGTGAGCACGAGGGCCGCCGCGCCATCGACGTGCATGTCGCAGTCGAAGAGGCAGAGCGGGTCCGCGATCATGCGGGCGTTCATGTAGTCCTCGTACGTGAGGATCTGGTCCTTGAACACCGAGTACGGGTTGTTGTTCCCGCCGTGCCGCGCCGCGAGTGCGTACGCCGCCATGTGGTGCCGCTTCGCGCCGTACATCTTCATGTAGCGCATGTACGACGAGGCGAAGCCGCCCGGGCCGCCGATGCCGTATGGCGCCGTGTACGCAGCCTCGTCAGAGACGCGCGGAGCCGGCCGCGTGCGCGCGGCCTCGAGCTCGGCCGCGCTACGGGTGCCGCTTCCGCGGCCGCTGCGCGGCTGCCACATGGCCCGCCACACCAGGACGTTCTCGCAGATGCCGGAGTTGATCGCGAGCATGGCCGTGGTGACCGCGGAGGCGATGTTGCCGCCGCCGCCCGACTGCCACCAGTTGACCTGCTCGATGCCGAGCCCCTGGACCATCCACTCGACGTGCGCGGAGTTGTAGCCCTCGCGCGGGCCGACGCCCTGCCCGTCCGTGGCCGGCCAGTTCGAGACGCCGTCGATGTCCTTCACGTCGAGGCCTGCGTCGGCGATCGCCGCGAGGCATGCGTCGACCGCGAGCGCACCCGTCGGGCGTTCGAGACGGCGGCCGAGCTGCGAATGCGCGGCGCCGATGATCGCAACCTTGTTCTTGGCCTCAAACCCCTTGGGGAATGGTGGCATGTCTTCTCTCCTACTTGGCCAGGCGCCACTGAGGCACCGTGGAGCCGTTGGGCCGGTCTTCGAAGTCGATCACTACCGGCAGGTCGATCGTGAGCTTGTCGAAGTCCTCCTCGGGCACGCCGAGCAGGTTCGCCGTGATGTAGCAGGTCGGCTCTTCGTCGATCGCCGCGTGGCAGATGATGTACGGGATGTCCTCCTCGAAGCCCGAGGTGAACGTCTGGTAGATGATCGTGTAACTGTGGATCTTCCCGCGGCCGCTCGGCGCCTTCCACTCGAAGTCCTCGCCGTGGCACTTCGGGCAAACGATGCGCGGCTGCGAGCTGTACAGCCCGCAGGTTCGGCAGTGGTGCAGCACGAACTTGTGCTCCTTCACCGCTTCCCAGTACGGCCTGTCCTCATCCGTCGCAACGGGAACGGGCTTCTGTTCTGCTCCCAACGGAACCCTCCTTCGTCGCCGGCACGTGCGTTCGAACCCGATGCATCGCGAGGCTGGCCCTCGTCCTGTCCCGCATCGGCTGCCGGGCGCGCGGAGCATAGCACCGGGGCCGGGCGGGGCGGACGTGCCCGCCGCAGCGCACCCGGCTCATCGAGGAGTGCGGTTGGTCGGTGGCCGTGACGGTCGCGTGACGGCTCGCCGGGCAAGGTCGAGGTCCAGCGGTGATTCAGGAAGGTTGGTGTGCGATGGCATTCTCTATGGCTTGCAAGGACGCGGGGATGACGGACTGCCCGGGCTCGTTCGCGACGGAGACGCGCGAGGAGCTCTTCGACCACATCGCGCTGCACGCCGCCAAG
>CAIXBH010000134.1 GCA_903917615.1 uncultured Chloroflexota bacterium
CGTCACCGGCCTCAAGCCGACGTGGGGACTCGTGGGCCGCGGCGGCATCGTGCCGCTGTCGTTGACGCTGGACCACCCCGGGCCGCTCACCCGCAGCGCGCTCGACTGTGCACTGATGCTGAACGTCCTCGCCGGTGACGACCCGCGCGACCACGACTCCGTGCCGCGCCCGGCCGAGGACTTCACGGCTGGCATCGACGGCGGCGTCCGCGGCCTGACACTCGCGGTCGTGCCCTCGCTCCTCGCCGGCTGCACGCCCGAGATCGCGGAGGCGTTCAAGCGTGCGTGCGATGTCCTCGCCGGCCTTGGCGCACGGATCGTCGAGGCAGAGCCGATGGCCGGCATCGACAACTGGCGCGACCCGATGATGCCGGTGATCGTCGTGGAAGGCTCCTCCTACATCGAGGAGATCCTGCGCACGCACCCCGAGGCGATCGGCGAGCCGGTGCGGACGCGCATCCTCACCGGGTTCAACTACACAGCGCAGCAATACGCGCGCGCCCTCCAGTGGCGCAAGGAGATCGAGGCGCGCTTCGAGCGCACGCTCCTCGACGGCGGCATCGATGGCTACCTCGCGCCGACGGCGACCTTCGCGGCCGAGCCGATCGGCGAGACGCCGCAGGACGAACGTGCGCCCGGCGACCGCTTCCGCAACACGGGGACGTTCGACTGGACGCATCAGCCGTCGATCAGCGTCCCGATGGGCTTCGATCCCGACGGCCTGCCGCTGGGGCTGATGATCTCGACGGCACGGTGGCACGACGCGCTGGCGCTGCGCATTGCGCACGCCTACCAGGGCGCGACCGACTTCCACCGACGGCACCCCTCCCTCTAACGGGCCGAGGACGATGAACCCACCGCTGCCCGAGCCACCGCCCGACCTCGGCCTCGCGCGAGAGGAGCCACTCTCGCGGCACACCTACATGCGCATCGGCGGACCGGCGGCGTACTTCGGCGTGCCGAACGACCTCGACGGGCTGTCGAGCATCGCCGCGTGGGCCGAGGCGAATGACCTGCCGCTGCGGGTCCTCGGGGGCGGATCGAACGTCCTCGTCGCGGACGACGGCGTACGCGCCGTCGTCGTCTCCCTGCGGCGCGCGTGCGGGAGCATCGAGTTCGACGGGGACGAAGTGCATGCGGGCGCCGCGGTGATGCTGCCGGCGCTCGCGCGCGCTGCGGCAGAACGCGGCCTCGGCGGCCTCGAGTTCGCGATCGGCATCCCCGGGAGCGTCGGCGGTGCCCTGCAGACGAACGCGGGGATCGGCGACGGGCGCAGCATCGGGCCCCTCGTCCGGCACGTCGCCGTGCTCCTGGACGGCGTCCGGGTGGTGCTCGCGACGGACGAGGTGACCTTCGGATACCGCACCTCGACGCTGCGGGACACCGGAGACCTCGTCCTGGGTGCGACGCTCGCGCTCCGACCGGCGCCGCGCGAGGGGATCGAAGCGGAGATGCGCGCGCTCCTCGAGGCGCGGCAGCGAAGCCAACCGACCTCCGAGCCGAACGCGGGCTCGATCTTCCGCAATCCGCCGGGCGACGCCGCCGGGCGCCTCATCGATGCGGCGGGCTGCAAGGGGCTTGCGATCGGTCACGCGCGCGTGAGCACCCTGCACGCGAACTTCATCGTGCATGACGGTGCGGGGATCGCCGCGGACATCGCGGCGTTGATGGCGGAAGTGCAGCGTCGCGTACTCGCCGCGAGCGGCGTCCGGCTCCGGCCAGAGGTCGAGTGGTGGGGCGACGGCGAGCGGCCGGAGGCGTTCCGCGTCGTGGACGCTGGCTAGGACCTCGACCGTCCTGGCGCTAGCCGAGCGGGCGGAAGCCGTCCGCGTCGAACATGCTCCGCAGCAGCCAGCCGAGCATCGTTCCGATCACGATCAGCAGGAACACGAGCAACGCGCGCGAGAGCGTGAGCGCCCATACCAGGAACGCGACGGTGACGGAGTCCGTGTTCTGCAACGTGAAGACGATGCCAAACCCGACGCACAGGAACGCGAGCATGAGCCGGAATATCCCCATCGCGCGGCCGTGGCGCTGGGGAACCGCAGTCATCACTGCTGGCGCATCGCTCGGCGTCGCCGGCGGGATATCACGATTCGATTCGTCCGGGCCGTGATCGAGCATCGCGATCCTCCTCAATCCGCCTGAACCTGCGCCACGCGCGCGTTGATACGCCGCGCGACTCAGCGATAGACTGGTCGAGGCGGGGCGGGGAGAAACGGGATCGCGTGAGCCACCTCCGCTTCCGCATGGCCGCCTGCGCCGCTGTCGCGCTCCTCGCCGTGCTGCTCCTCGCGCATCCCGGCCCTGCGGCGGCCGCACCACCCCTCGCCGATCCGCTGCCCCCCGGCTCGAGCGCCGTTGTCCGCGCGGACGGCGATTGCCTGCGTGTGCGCGACCAGCCTGCGCTCACCGCGAAGCAGTTGTCCTGCGTCCCGGAAGGCACCGTCGTCGCGGTGCTGCCCTCCACGCAACTCGCGGACGGGTTCCGCTGGCAACTGGTGAACGTAGGCACCCTCACCGGCTGGGCCGCAGATACCTACCTGAAGCCGACCACGGCCACGGCGACGAGTGCCGCATGTGTCGCGGCGAGCGCGCCGTCCGCGATCAAGCCCGGGCTCTCCGGCTTCATCCCGACGAAGGGTGGAGCCGGGCTGCTCGTCTGGGGCGGCGGCACGCTGGCGGGCGTCGACAACGCGGCAACCTCGAAGGGGTGCAAGCTCTCCGCCGTCTGGACGAACCGCGCGGACGGCGAGCTCGTCGCCTTCATCGCCGGTGCGCCGGACTTCGTGAACACGCCGTGGCGCGCCGCATTCCCGGACGGCCGACTCTCCTCTGGACGCGTCCTGATGCTGGTCTGCGACCCGGTGGACTCGGTACGTGCGGCGGTCGCCGCGGTGCCGCTGCCGGCGTTCAACGCGGCGCCGCCGAAGTTCGTCGGACCAGCCGCAGCGCCCGCCATCACCGCCAAGGCCGCGGTGGTCATCGACGAGGCGTCTGGCGCGATCCTGTATGGCAAGGATCCGCACGTCGCCCTGCCCCCCGCGAGCCTGACGAAGATCGCCACCGCGATCGTGGCGATCGAGGGCACCGAGCTCACCTCGTGGGTGGCCTCCAACGTCGACAGCCGCACGATGATCGGCAGCAGCGTCGTCGGGCTCGTGCCCGGGGACTGCTTCAAGGTCAGCGACCTGCTGTACGGGCTGATGCTGCCGTCCGGGAACGACGCGGCGCTTGCGATCGCGCGTTACCAGGCGGGCACCGACGACGCATTCGTGCAGCAGATGAACACGCTGGTGGCGCGCCTGGGCCTGAAGGACAGTCACTTCACGGATCCTGACGGCCTGGGCAGCCCGCAACACGTGATGTCGGCGTACGACATCGCGATGCTCGCGCGGTACGGCATGACGCTGTCGTCCTTCAAGAACGTCGTGAACACCCCCGCGTGGACCGCCAGCGGCGGGCGCCCACTGTCGATGCTCAACGTGAACCAGTTCCTGAAGTCCTACCCCGGCGCCGACGGCATCAAGACCGGATTCACGGACGAAGCGGGCAGCACGCTGGCGGTTTCTGCGACGCGAAACGGCCACCGCGTCTACGCGGTGTTCCTGAACGACGACAACCGCTACACGGACGCGAAGGCGATGATGGACTGGGCCTTCGCTAACCACACGTGGCCGTAGGCGCCTCGCGCGCGGCGACGCCCTAGCCCTGCGGCGGGAACTCCGCGCGGACGCGCGCGTCGCGCTCCTCGACTGACGTCGCGAGCGCCGACGCGAAGGCCGCGAGGCGTGCTCGCAGCCCCTCGTCGCCGGTGCCGAGGATGCGCGCGGCCAGCAGGCCAGCGTTGCGCGCGTTGCCAACGGCCACCGTGGCAACCGGGATGCCCGCCGGCATCTGCACGATCGAAAGCAGCGAGTCGAGCCCGCTCAGGTTGGCGAGCGGGACCGGCACGCCGATCACGGGGAGCGTAGTCACGGACGCGAGCATGCCGGGCAGGTGCGCCGCGCCGCCGGCGCCCGCGATGATCACGCGCAGCCCGCGCGCTTCTGCGCCCTGGCCGTACTCGATCATCGCGAGGGGGGTGCGGTGCGCCGAGACCACGCGCACCTCGTGCGACACGCCGAGCTCGGCGAGCGCCTCCGCGGCAGCGCGCATCGTGGGCAGGTCAGAATCGCTGCCCATCACGATGCCGACCAGCGGACCGTTCGTCGTCATGTTGCCCTCCCTGGCGTCGATCCCGTGAGGACCGACGCCGCGTGCATCGCTCGCGCGCGCGTCTCGCCGAGATCATCTCCGAGCGCAGTGACGTGCCCCGCCTTGCGGCCCGCGCGCATCGCCTTGCCATACAGGTGCAGATGCACGCCGCGAACCCCCGCCTCGAGCGCTGCCGGAATGCGTGGCGCCATGTCCTCCGAGTCCAGCCCGAGGACGTTCGCCATCACCACCGCCGGCGCGACGAGGTCGGTCGGCCCGAGCGGCCAGTCGAGGACGGCCCGAAGGTGGTTCTCGAACTGCGACGTCACGCAGCCGTCGATGCTGAAGTGACCGGAATTGTGCGGTCGCGTGGCGACCTCGTTGATCAACAACTCGTCGCCGACCGCGAACAGCTCGGTCGCAATGATGCCGACGGCGTCCGTCGTCTCGGCGATCCGCTCACCGAGGGCAGCGGCGCGCGCGGCGAGGGCGTAGGGGATGGGGGCCGGCGCGAGGACCTCGTGGCAGATGCCGTCGCGCTGCACGGTCTCGACGACCGGATACACCACGGACTGGCCCCCGGGGCGTCGCGCGACGAGCACGGCAAGCTCGCGTTCGATCGGAACGAAGGCCTCGACCATGAGCGCGGTGCCGCGCTCATGCGCCTCGCGCACGAGGCTGGCAGCCGCGCGCACGTTGTCCACGATCCACACGCCACGCCCGTCGTAGCCGCCGCGCTGGGCCTTCACGACGACCGGCCAGCCGTGCTCCTTCGCGAACGTC
>CAIXBH010000135.1 GCA_903917615.1 uncultured Chloroflexota bacterium
CCGCGCAGCGCGCGCCGGAGGGCATCGCGCGGCAGCGGCGCGTCGACGAATGCAGCGACCTCGTCGAGCAGCGCACTGCCCGCGGCCGCGCTGCGCAGCGGCCGCCCGAGGCGCGCGCGCAGCAGCCGCGCGCCCATCGCCGTCAGTGTGCGGTCCAGCGTCTCGATCAACGACCCCTCGCCGGAGGCGCCTGCGGTGAAGATCTCGAGGTTCCGCCGCGTCTGCGGGTCGAGGTAGACGATGTCGGCGTTGCGCACCGCCCGCGGCGCGCGGAGGTGCGCCAGCGCCTGCGGCCACGTCGAGGCGAGGTAGGCGACGATCGCCCCGGCGGCGCCGACCGCAGCCTCGAATCGCTCGAGCCCGAACCCGTCGAGGTTCGCGACGCCGAGCCGCTCGGCGAGGGCGACGGCCGCTCGGTCGGGCCGGAAGTCGCGGGCGGGCCGGTCCGTACGTAGCGCGCCGGCCTCCAGGAGCGCGGGCGCGCCCGCGGGCAGCGCGGCACCCTCCGGCAGCAGCACCTCGCGCGGTGCGAGCCGCGCCCACTCGCCGGCCAGCGCGTCGGCCCCGAGCAGTTCGAGCTCGAGCTCGCCCGTGGTGACGTCGCACGCCGCCAGCCCCCAGCGCTCCTCGCCCGCCCCCGCGGAGGCGTCCCGCACGACCGCGACCAGCCAGTTGTTGCCGCGCTCGGTCAGCAGTTCGCCGTGGTCGACCGTCCCCGGGGTGACCACACGCGTGATCCGCCGCTCCACGAGCCCCGGCGCGCCGCCCCGCGAGGGCGGCAGGCTCGTCTGGTCCGCGATCGCGACGCGGAGCCCCGCCGCGACGAGCTGGTCGAGGTAGCGGTCCAGCTGGTGGTACGGGATGCCGGCGAGCGGGACGCGGTCGTCCGCGCCGCCCATCGGCCGCGAGGTGAGGACGATGCCGAGCACCCGCGCCGCCGTCTCGGCGTCCTCGTCGAAGGTCTCGTAGAAGTCGCCCATGCGGATCAGCAGGAGGGCGTCAGGATGCTGCGCCTTCAGGTCGAAGTACTGCTGTCGTGCAGGGGTCAGTGACGGGGCCAGGGTGGACGCTGCGCTTCCGCGGGGAGACGCGGGGTGGCCGACCCCGTCAGTCTACGCGTGCCCCGCCCCCGTCGGAAGAGGGCGCCGGCGGCGCGCTTCAGCGATTCGATCCGGAGCGGCGCGGGGAATCACCCGCCCCGAGCATCGCGGAACCAGTCGAGCTCCGCGGGAGCGCGAGGGGGCTGCCCCGCGCATTTCATGCTGAATCTGTTTCCCCCTCCCTCCTGGGGAGGGGGCTGGCGGGCGTGGGCTCGGAGCGCGCCCACGCCCACCTCGATCCACGCTCACCTCGATCCCCGCTCGCCGTGAACTGCCCCGGCTGGTAGGCTCTCGGCCCATGACCGACGCCTATCCGACCTCTCGCCGCTCGTTCCTGGCGCTGCTCGCTGCGGGCGCCGCCGCGACGCCCCTCCTGCTGCTCGGCACGCCCGGGGAGGCGTGGTCGGAGGCGGGCGAGTGCAGCATGGACGGCCGCGACCTGACCCCGCACAAGGGCTTCGCGAGCACCCGCCCGGGGAGCGGTGGGCAGTGCACGACGCACGCCGCGCGGCGCTTCGACACGGTCGCGCCCGAGCCCGGCGTGAACTGGCACGGCAACGCCGCCTACTGGTACGACAACGCCGCCGCGATGGGCTGGGCGGTCAGCACCGACCTTTACGACCCTCGCCCTGGTGCGGTCGCCGTCTGGGGCGGCGGCGCAGGGCACGTCGCGTTCATCGAGCGCGTCACGGATGAGGGCATCGAGGTCAGCGAGATGAACTGGAGCCAGGAGATGTGCTCCTGGTCCTCCCGCTACCGCACCTCCGCATGGGGCCGCGTCGGCTACGCGTCGCTCCGCTGGCGCGAGGTGCGCACGCGGCTCTGGCACCCGTTCGTCGGATACATCTACCCGGTCCGCGCGGACGCCTGACGCGGCGGACTGCCGCAGCTGCGTCTCTGGGCTGGCTCTGTGGGTCGTCTACCGCGGCTGGGGCGTGCCGTCGTTCGGCGAACCGTCGAACAGCGCGATGCCGGCCGCGAGCAGCGTTGTCACCACGGAGAGCGGACGCATGATTGCGCAGGGCGCGGCGCCGGTGGCGCACGCGGCGAGCGCGAGCACCGTCACCAGCGCGAAGAGCACCCAGACGCGTGTCCAGCGAAGACGGCCGTCGAGCACCGGGGCCGCCTCGACCTAGCTCAGCGCGATCACGCGCGGCGTCGCGGGGACGCCCTCGCGCACGATCGCGTTCGGCGCGACGTCCGTGCAGGCGCCGCAGCGGATGCACGCCGCGTCGTCGAGGCTGCGCGCGCCGGGCGTGCCGGTGATCGCGTTCACCGGGCAGATCTCCTGCGCCTCAGCCAGGGCGCGGTCGCTCTGGTCGGTGATGCGGAAGCGGATCAGTCCCTCGCACGACAGCGCGTCGCACGTGTGACCGAGGGCGTGGCGCTCGTACTCCTGCGGGAAGAAGCGCAGCGTGTTGCGGAGCAGCTTCGGGCTGAACTGGCCGTGGATGCAGTTGGAGAACTGCAGCGTGCGGTCGATCAGCTCGATGTTGTGCTTGTCCTCGCGCCGCCCGCCACCGGCGATCGTGCGCTTCACGATCTCGGTCTGGCGCTGGTTGCCGCGCAGGCAGGTCGTGCAGCGCCCGCACGACTCTTCCTCGACGAAGGTGGTGAACATCTCCGCCATGTGGATCGTGCAGATGCGGTCGGAGAGGAACACGATGCCGCCGCCGCCGAGGAGCGTGTCGATCGCGCTGAACGGCGCGTTCTCCATGTCGAGCTGCGGCAGCATCTCCGCCGAGATCATCGAGCCGAGCGGTCCGCCGGTCTGCATCGCCTTCAGCGCGTGGCCGGGGATGATCCCCCCGCACGCCTCGAGGGCGCCCGCGAGCGGGATACCGAACGGGACCTCCATGAAGCCCACGCGCTGGATGTCGCCCGAGAAGGAGAACAGGCGCGTGCCGCGCATGCGCTCGGTGCCGTAGCGGTGGTACCAGGCCGTGTCGTGCCGTAGCACAAGCGGCGCGTTCGAGTAGGTCTCGACGTTGTTCACGTTGGAGGGCTTGAAGAACACGCCCGAGGTCGCCGGGAACGGCGGCTTCACGCGGGGCATGCCGCGGTCGTCGCTGATCGAGTTGATCAGCCCGGTCTCCTCGCCGCAGACGTACGCGCCGGCGCCGCGGATCACGCGCAGCTCGAAGCGCATCCCTGTGCCGAGCACGTCGTCGCCGAGCAGCCCCGCGGCTGTCGCCTCGCGCACCGCCTGCTCCATGCGCGCGATCGCCAGCGGGTACTCGTCGCGGATGTAGACGAAGCCGCCCTTCGACCCCGTCGCGTAGGCGGCGATGAGCAGCCCCTCGACGAGGAGGTGCGGGTCGCCCTCCATGATCACGCGGTTCACCCAGGCGCCGGGGTCGCCCTCGTCCG
>CAIXBH010000136.1 GCA_903917615.1 uncultured Chloroflexota bacterium
GCACCGACGCGCTGTCGGTCGTCGCGGGTGTGACGATCGGCAACGAAGGAACCGTTCGCGACTGGATGCGCCACGGAACGCTGAACGTCACCCAGGGAAAGAACTTCGATCGCTCCGGAAGTATCGGTCCGTGGATCATGACGTCCGACGAGCGCTCGCTCGACGAACCGTTCACGCTCGAGACGCGAGTGAACGGAGAGGTGCGTCAGCACGACACCACGGACAGGCTGTTGTGGGGGTTCGCGGCACTCATCGAGTACATCTCGACCTTCACGAGTCTCTCCCCCGGTGACCTGATCTTTACGGGAACGCCGACCGGATCAGGAAGTCACGCGACGCCGCCGATCTGGCTCGCCCAGGGGGATGTTCTCGAGGTCGAAATCGCTGGAGTCGGAACCTTGCGCAACTCGGTCGTCAACGAGTTCTAGGTCCATTCGGCGGTCACGCCGGTGACAGCCGAGTGACCAAAAGCTCGCCATCAGAGGCACTTTGGGCAGACACAACGCTTGCACCGTGCCGTCTCGCGACTCTGGCGGGCGCTGCAGAGGCAGTACCGTCCTCGTGGATGAGGCGGTGCGGCCGCTCAGTGGCTTTTTGGAGAGTGAGGTCGTTGTGAAGATCATCGTGGACGACGACCTATGTGCTGGCCATGCTCAGTGTGAGGACGTCGCTCCCGAAGTCTTCGGCCTCAACGACCAAGGCAAAGTGGAGCTCTTGATGGAGGACCCACCCGAATCGCTGCGACGCTTTGTCGATGAGGCGATCCAGCTGTGCCCAGTCGATGCCGTCTCGTTCGCACGCTGACATCGGTTACCGAGCAAGATTGCGAGCGAGTCCGCTGATCGACGAATGCGGTTGACCGGAGGCACAACCAGGCGACGGCGTTGGCGTTCGTTTGCGCTGGCGACGCTCTCGCTCGTCGCGCTCCCGGAGGTCTCGTCGGCCACGACGAGTCCGCCGACGCAAGGGGCCTTCGAGGCAGTCGGCGCGACACCGCATCTCCCAGCTGGCGCTGTACGACTCGGCGCACTCGATCGTTCCCGACGGATCACGATCGGAGTCGCCCTCGCGCCGCGCCGTCCGCAGATCCTCGCCGAGGACGCGGCTGCGGCCGCTGCCGACCCTTCCCGGCGATCGCATCTGACACCTGCGCAGTTCGCGGCGACCTACGGACCAACCGATCGAGCAGTGCGCCGCGTCACGACAGCACTCCGTCGACTGGGCCTCGAGCCAAGTGCCGCGTCTCGCAATGGGCTCGTCATCCCCGTCACGGCCACGGTCGGACGACTGGACAAGGCATTCGGATCGCAGGTCGATTCCGTCCGCCTCGCATCAGGCAATCTGGGCTGGGCGCCGTCGTCGGCACCGCTCGTGCCGGCTGAGGTCGCACCAGACATCACCGCGGTCCTCGGCCTCGCGAACCTCACTGCTCCGCACGACCTGCTTTCGGCGGATCGGTCGAGCGTCCGCTCGAGCGATGTTCAACCGCGGACGAAGGCTCGCGTCTCGAAGGTGCCCCAGGCGTGCGCAGTCGCGAAACGAGTCGCGTCGAGCGCGGGTGGGTGGAGTGACGACGAGATCGCCAAGGCGTACGGCCTCAACCACCTCTACCAGCGGGGCGACGTGGCGTCGGGCCAGACCGTCGCGATCTTCGAGCTCGAGCCGTTTGCGACCAGCGATGTCGCGACA
>CAIXBH010000137.1 GCA_903917615.1 uncultured Chloroflexota bacterium
CGACACGGCATCGACGATGCCGTGTTGCACGAGATCCGCGTCGGCATCGATTCCGTGGAGGCGATCCTCGTCAGCGTCCTGCGCAGCCGCCCATGCGTCGGCGACGCGTACGCACCGTCCGCCACAGAGGTGGGGGCGTACCGCGAGATGCTCGCCACGCTGCGGGACGATCAGGTGTTCGAGCGCTACTACGGCACCTTCCGCGGCCGTGCCGTCCGCGACTACTGCCCGGCCGTGCCCTCGGCCTACGAGATGATCGCCGCCGGGTGGCAGGCCTGCACCGGGACGCTGCCGCCGAAGTAATGGACTCGGCGCGCGGCTAACTGACGTGCGCGTTAGTGTTTGGTCTCCTCTGCCGGTCGCCCGGCGTCCGTGAAACGGAGATCCGTGAACCCCGACTCTGACGCCCACGCGCTGCCGCCCGAGTTCCCCCGCGAGGCGGTCGACGCCGCGGAGCTCAGCGGGCGTCCGGGCACGCTCGACGCCCTGCGCAACATCCCGTTCCTGCTCCTGTTCCTCGGCAACGTCCTGCAGTTCGGCTCCATGCAGATGCAGCAGCTGGTGCGCGGGTACCTCGTGTTCCAGTTCACCGGGTCGTTCGCGGCGCTCGGATTCATCGCGCTGGCGAATGGGCTACCCGGGCTGATCCTCGCCCCCGTCGGTGGGGTGGTCGCGGACCGTCTGCCGAGGAAGACCGTCATCCAGACGACGCAGCTCGTGAACGGACTGAACACGGCCTCGCTGGCCGTGTTCGCGATCTTCGGGCTGCTGTCGTTCGAGCAGCTGGTCATCAGTGCCGTCGTCCAGGGCGCGACGAACGCGATGCTGATGCCCTCGCGTCAGGCGATCATCGGCGACCTCGTCGGACGCGACCGGCTCATGAACGCGATCGGCCTGAGCACGATGGGCCAGAACCTGATGCAGACCGTCGGGCCGGGCCTCGGTGGCGTGATCATGACGCTGCTCAACCCGGCCGCCGCGTTCGCCGTGATGGCCTCGATGTACTTCCTCGCGTTCTTCTTCACGGTGCGGATCCCCGCGCGGCCGCTCTACGCGAACAACAGTCGGCGTCAATCCCCGGGCCTGCGCGGCAGTCTCATCGACCTCGTCGAGGGCATGAAGTATGTAGCGATGGACAGGACGATTCGCACCCTCATCGCGGTGAACTTCATCATCGTGCTCTGCTCGCAGCCGTACACGCAGATGATGCCCGGCTTCGTGGACACCGTGCTGCACAAGGGCGCCTCAGAGATGGGCTGGCTGCTGACCATCAGCGGCGTCGGTGCGATCATCGGGTCGCTGGTCGTCGCGTCGCTCCCCGCGCGGAATCGTGGCCGTCTGCTCGTCATCGTCGCGATCGTGGTCAGCATCACTCTGGTGCTGTTCTCGTCCATCAGCAACTACTACGCGATCATGCCGGTGATGCTCGCGCTCGGCGTGGGGAACGCGTTCCGCATGTCGATCGGGCAGGTGCTGATCCAGTCCTACTCGGCGGAGGAGATGCGTGGCCGCGTCGTCGCCGTCTGGTTCATGCAGTTCCAGCTGACGGCCCTCGGCACGTTCTTCGTCGGGCTGCTGGCGGAGTGGTTCGGGCCGCAGCTCTCCATCGGCGGTCTCGCCGGCGTGATGGGCGTGATCATGGTCGGCGTGCTGCTCTGGGTGCCGCGGATGAAGCGGCTCGAGTAGCGCTCGAAGTCGGCCGATCAGGGGTGCGGCGTCGCGGCGTAGTGCTGGCGCAGCAGATCCTTGCCGTAGTCGTTGCCATTTGGCGTGCGGATCACCACATGGATGTGGAACCGCTGCGGCTCATCGTTGCTCAGGAAGATGCCCTTGTGCATGTCGAACTCGATGAGCAGTACCGGGCTGTGCACCTTGTAGTAGAAGACGTCATCCGCACCGTACCCGCCCATCCACGCGAAATGCGTGTCGTCCAGGTGATGGCGGATCTCCTCGAGGCGGATCGCGTCGTGGCCGGGCCGCACCATGCGCAGGTGCGACTCGATCACCTCCATGAGCGCGCCGCGCTGTGAGGTGTCGAACGCGGATGCCCGCGTTCCCTCGTAGGGAATGACAACGTTGTCGCGCAGCGCGTGCGCCTTCTGACGCCCGTTCGCATAGTCGTAGCGGTCGGGCGGCAGATCCTTCGACTGGATCGAGGGGAACAGGACGGCATCGTCCCGCTGCGCGGGCGACAGGGCATGCATCAGTTGCAGCCCACTGTGGAGCTCGGCGTCGAACTCGCGGATCCCGAGGTACGGCGCGCGATCCCCGTACACGGGCTCCGCACCCAGCATCGTGGGCGTCAGCACGATCTGGTCACCCAGTACGAGGCAGTTGATGTTGATGTGATGCCCGTCGAGCTGCCAGCCCCACGGTTCGGTCGCGGACGGCTCGCCGAAGATGGTGAGGTAGTACAGCCACTCGCCGAGTCCCTCGACGTTGCCGGTCAGTTCCTTCAGCAGCTCGTTGAGCCGCATGAGGTTGCGCACGGTGTCGAAGCCGCTGCGACTCAGGCTGGCGCGTACGACCTCGAGCGCCGCCTCGCGCCCGGCCGTGTCGAGGCTCTCCAGCAGCAGGCCGTGGCGGAGCAGGTACATCTCCGGATTCAGCCACGCGCGCCAGTCCGAGGAATCGATCGCACGGCGGACCGCCGCGCGCTGCGCATCCCCGACGGATGCGAGGAATGCGCGGGCCGCATCGACGATCGGCTGCGTGGAGACGCCGGTAGAGGTGAGCGAGAACAGCCCGGGGAGGGGCGCGCCGTTCGTGGTGACGCCGACGAACGGCGAGGCGAGTTCCCGCTTCGCTTCCTCGATACGCTCCTGCAGGCGCTCGGGCAGGTCCTTTGGCAGGGCGCGAGCATCGAGGTGGGCGAGATTCGGCCGCACGGGGAAGCCCCCGAACGATCCCGGGGCGGCGGCGGTGCTGTTCGTC